>VGDE01000021.1 GCA_016869875.1 Alphaproteobacteria bacterium | reverse complement strand
CCAGGCCACCCAACCGGCAAACAGGACCCACAGCACTGCCACGGGCAGCGAGATCGCGCGCCAGCGCTCGGTCCGGACCGGATGAATGAACTTGATGTTGGTGAACATCGCAACGCTCAGCGCGATCACGATGGCCAGGATGATCGTCCAGTGCGGCTTGGTGGCGAACAGCACCAGAATGACCATGTTCCAGCAGCCTGGAAACCCCGCAAAGGAATTGTCCCGCGTCTTCATTCGCGTATCGGCGAAATAGACGACGCTGGCAAAGACGATCACGATGATCGCGAACCAGCCGGTCCAGCCCGACAGCAGCCCCGACTTGAACAGCGCAAAGGCCGGGATGAAGACATAGGTCAGATAGTCGATGATCAGGTCCATCAGCACGCCATCATAGGCGGGCCAGTTCTTCGTGACCTCGTAGCGGCGCGCCAGGGGGCCGTCGATGCCGTCCACCACGAAGGCCACGACCAGCCACAGGAACATCAGCGCCCACTCCCCTTCGACGGCCGCCAGCATGGCCAGCATCGACAAGACCGCTCCGGTGGCGGTCAACAGGTGGACGGACAGGGCTTTGTGACGGATATGCATGGCTGGTTTGTCGCAGGTTGCCCCCCGGGGCGCAACCGGCCTTGCCGCCTCAGCGCAGGATCGGGGGTCCCTTGGGCTCGGGTGCCGGCGGAGCGGGTGGGCTGAGGTCGAACAGCAGGGCACCCGCGGGGGGCGCGGTCCGGGCAAAGCTGATGTCCACGCCGCCGGGTTGCGGCGGCAGAAAGGCCAGCGTCTCGGCCAGCGCCTTGGCGATGGGCGCCTGCCGGTCCTCGGGCGCGCCTGCGATCAGCAGCAGGTGACCGCGCGTGCCCGTGACGGCCGCGGCCACGCCCACCAAGGCCGCGCCTTCGATCAGCCCGCGCATGTCCGCCAGCCGCTGGCCCAGTGGGCCCGACAGCGCCCCGGCCACCTCGGGGTCAGGGGCCACCAGCCGCAGGCGCGCCTCCGCCTCTTCGGGTGCCGCCTCCAGCGCACCGGTCAGCCAGTCCAGCATTCCCGCGTCCAGCAGCATCTCGGACGGATGACCCGGATTGACCAGCAGGCCTGCACCCTCGGCCTTCAGCAGCCCGGCCAGCACCCGGCCTGGCAGGGCCGCATAGGCCACGGGCTGGCCGAAGAAATCGGCCAGACGATCCTCGGTGTCGCAAGCCAGGGCGACCCGCGCGCCCTCCAGGGGAAAAACCTGCAAATGGACCTCGTCGCCCACAGGCTCGCCCTGCAGGGCGACAGAGAGTTCCGTATCCGCCAGGCGCGACATCATCCGCGCCCGCTGCACGGCGTCGGCGTCGTGAAAGGGAAGAATGGCAAGATCGTCCAAAGCGGTCATGGCGCGGCCTCTTTCGGTTCGTCTCCGCCCTAGTCCCACGGCCCACTGCACGCAAGCGTGATTGCCGCCCGGCGGCAATCAGCCCCATATTCAGCACATGAAACGTCGTTCCCTTATCCTGACCGCAGTTGCCGTGCCGCTGCTGGCCACCCCTCGCCTGGCACAGGCCAGCCTGTCCCCGATCTTGTCGCAGGCCGCGCGCCTGGACCCCCTGCGCGCCATCGCCGTCTGGAAGGGCGACGGCGCAGGTGGGGCCGAACTGGCCGCAGAAGGCTATCACGGCTTTACCCCCGACAGTCCCACGAACATCAAGTCCGCGTCGAAATCGGTGATCTCGGCCTTGGCCGGCATCGCCATCGACCGCGGGTTGCTGGAAGGGCCGGACCAGCCCATTGCCCCGTTGCTGCGCGCGGATCTGCCCGCTGACCCTGATCCAAGGCTTGGCCAGGTGACGCTGGGGAATCTGCTGTCGATGCAGGCAGGGCTGGAACGCCAGTCGGGCGCCAACTATGGCCGGTGGGTCAGCAGCCGCAACTGGGTGCGCACGGCGCTGCACGCGCCTTTCACCCAGGACCCCGGCGGACGGATGCAGTATTCCACCGCCTCCACCCATCTGGTGGCGGCCATCCTGACGCGCGTGACGGGACGCCCCCTGCTGGACGTGGCGCGTGACTGGCTGGGGCCGATCCCCGGCTTTCGCATCACCGGATGGGATCGCGATCCGCAGGGCATCTATCTGGGCGGCAACCAGATGGCGATGAGCACGCGGTCGCTGCTGGCCTTTGGCGCGACCTATGCGCGCGGCGGACGCGCAGGGGGGCAGCAGGTGATTCCGCAAGACTGGATCGCGCAAAGCTGGCAGCGCAGGACGGCCAGCATCTTCAGCGGCCAGGGCTATGGCTATGGCTGGTTCCTGGGGCAGATGAGCGGACGCGAGGTGCGCTATGGCTGGGGCTATGGCGGGCAGATGGTGTATGTCTTTCCGGCGACGCGAGGTCAGCCGGCATTGGCGATCGCGATGACTTCGGACCCCGACCTGCCCTCGGCCCGCACGGGCCATCGCGCCGATCTGCACCGGCTGGCCGACAGCCTGGCACGCGCGGCCTGAGCCGCGCGCGGATCAGTCGATGAAGTCGCCGGCCTGGAAGTTGCCCAGGTTGCCCAGCAGCTGCCCGATCAGCGAGATCTCGGTCACGCTGCCATCGGTGACGCGGCGCGACAGGGTCACGACGCGGCCCCGCTCCAGCCCGAAACGCTCGACATTGCTGACGACGCCGCTGGGAGCAAAGGACACGGCGACCACCTGGCGGTCGATCTCCTGGGGGGCGGCCGCCCCCATCCGGCGCCAGCGCGACCCGACGTAATACCACCCCGACCCCGTCAGGAGCCCCTGGGCCGAGGGGCGTCCGATCAACTCCGGCAGGTCATCCATCGTCGTCTGGCCCGGCACGACCTGCGCCAGTTCGAGTTCGGGGGGGACATAGCCGTGGTTGCGATAGATCGGCGCGCAGGCGACAAGGCCCAGCAGGGCGAGAAATGCCAGTGTCATCAGGCTTCTGATGGCGGACATGGGCGGGTTCCCTCCTCGGGCGGTTGACGCGGCCCGCCCTGCCTAGCAAACTCGGGCACCCTGCTCAAGAATATCAATCCGCCGCCCGCCGCGCCCCTGCCGCGCGACCGTATGCCCCCTGCTCCAGACGCCAGAGGCCCCCATGACAACGCCCGAATCACATCCCCAGCGCCTGCGCGTGGCGCATCTGAACCCCAAGACCCCGACCCCCTTCCACCTGCGGCCGGACGAGGCGACCCGTGCGGCCATGGCCGACGAACTTGGCATCGATGCCCTGTCGCGGCTGGATTTTCGCGGCGACCTGCGCGCTCAGGGCAGCGACAGCTGGGTTCTGACGGGAACGCTGAGCGCCCGTGTCACGCAGCCCTGCGTCGTCACCCTCAAACCCGTGCGCAGCGACATCCAGGAACCGGTGCGCATCCAGTTCTCGCCCCATGTGACCCCGCCCCAGGGCGAGGAGATCGAGATGCCCGACGAAACGCTGGAGCCCTTGGGCAACTTCATCGACCTGACCGCGATCATGGTCGAGGCGCTCAGCCTTGCCCTGCCGGAATATCCGCGCGCGCCCGGCGCGGGCCTGCCTGATGCCACCGGCACGGCAGAACCCGCCACCGACACCCGCCGCCCCTTTGCGGGGCTGGACAAGCTGTTGCGAGGCGACGAATCCTGATGCCCCGGTTGTGGCGCGAAGGCCACGATCGGACGCCTTATTTTTCCTGTCGCGGCGGCAAGGACGTGCATCAAAGGGGAAACAGGCGCAAATGACGGCGGAACGCGGCGCGATTCATTCCGTCCCACGGCCACGAGGGCTTGCGGGCGGGGCTGTCATGGCGTATTTGCGCGGTTCATTTACGAATTCAAATCTCCGGTGCCAAGGCGTCACGACGCAGCACCCTGACAAACCGAGGTGGTGACATGGCTGTCCCTCAGAATCGCGTAACCCGCTCCAAACGCAACATGCGCCGCGCACATGATGCCCTGGTCGCGGGCAATCCCAACGAGTGCTCGAACTGCGGCGAGCTGAAGCGCCCGCATCACGTGTGCCCGTCCTGCGGCCACTATGCCGATCGCGAAGTGATCGCGCAGGCGAACGAGATCGACCTGGACGACGACGCGGCCTGATCACGGCTCGCGGCGCCTGCTGATGACCGTCCAGACCGTGACCACGCCGGCACCGCGCGCCCCCGAGGCAGGGGGCAGCGTGGTCATATCGGTTGACGCCATGGGCGGCGACCGCGGCCCGGCGGTCGTGGTTGCCGGCATGGCCGGCAAGTGCCGAAAGAACCCCGAGATCCGCTTCATCGTCCATGGCGACGAGGCGCAGCTGCGTGGGCTGATCGCCAAGCGCCGGTCCCTGGCCGACCGCTGCGACATCCGCCATGCCGAGGCGGTCGTGACGATGCATGACAAGCCCAGCCAGGTCGTCCGCAAGGGTGAAGGCAGCTCGATGTGGTCCACCATCGAATCGGTCAAGCAGGGCGAGGCGCAGGTCGCCGTGTCCTGCGGCAACACCGGGGCGCTGATGGCGCTGTCGATGCTGCGGCTGCGCAAGCTGCCTGGCGTGAACCGTCCCGCCATCGCCTGCCTGTGGCCGTCGCGCAATCCCCAGGGCTTCAACATCATGCTGGACGTGGGCGCCGACATCCGGGCGGACGCGCATGATCTGCTGCAATTTGCGCTGATGGGGGCTTCTTACGCCCGCAATGGACTTGGGCTGGAACGTCCGCGCGTCGGCCTGCTGAATGTCGGGACCGAGGAGCACAAGGGCCGCAGCGAACTGAAGCAGGCCCATGACATGATCGACGCCGCCGCCGCATCGGGGCAGTTCGACTATGTGGGATTTGTCGAGGGCGGCGACCTTCCGTCATCGCGCGTCGATGTGATCGTCACCGACGGCTTCACGGGCAATGTCGCCTTGAAGACCGGAGAAGGGACCGCCAAGTTGGTAGGGGACTTCCTCAAGGACGCCTTCTCGAATTCCATCATGTCGAAATTTGCAGCAGTTCTGGCGATGACATCGCTCAAGCGCCTTCAAAAGCGCATCGATCCGCGCCGCGTGAACGGCGGCATCTTTCTGGGCCTGAACGGCACGGTCGTGAAATCTCACGGCTCGGCGGATGCCACCGGAGTTTCCGCCGCCATCAAGCTGGCCTTCACGCTGGCCAAGTCGGGCTTTCAGGATCGTCTGGCCGCCCGCGTGGCGCAAGGCGCGGCCGCCGCTTCGGCAGGCTCGGCCGAGTCAGGGGCATCCTCTTGACCCGTCGCTCGGTCATCCGGGGCACCGGCCACTACCTGCCCGAACGCATCGTCGAGAACAGCTGGTTCGAAGGACAGCTGGAAACGACCGATGAATGGATCCGGTCCCGGACCGGGATCGAACGGCGCCATTTCGCGGCCGAAGGTCAGACAACCAGCGACCTGGCCATCCGTGCCGGGCGTGCCGCGCTGGAGCGTGCGGGCATGACGGTCGCTGACCTGGACGGTATCGTTCTGGCGACCTCGACTCCCGACCTCACCTTTCCGGCCGTGGCGACCATTGTCCAGGCGGGCCTGGGCATGACACGCGGCTTTGCCTATGACGTGCAGGCCGTCTGCGCGGGTTTCATCTTTGCGCTGGTCAATGCGGATGCGATGATTCGCGCAGGCCAGGCCGACCGCATCCTGGTCATCGGGGCCGAAACCTTTTCGCGCATCATGGACTGGACCGACCGCGGCACCTGCGTGCTGTTCGGCGACGGCGCCGGGGCCGTGATCCTGGAAGCGCAGGAAGGCGCGGGCACCAGCGATGATCGCGGCATCCTTGCATCGGACCTGAACAGCGACGGCAGCTACCGCGAGCTTCTTTATGTGGACGGTGGCGTATCCTCGACGGGCACCGCCGGGCAGTTGCGGATGCAAGGCAACCTGGTCTTCCGCCACGCGGTCGAGAAGCTGGCCAAGACAGCGCATTGTTCGCTGGACAAGGCCGGACTGACGGGGGCCGATGTTGATTGGCTGGTGCCCCATCAGGCCAACATGCGCATCATCACGGCCACGGCCCAGAAGATGGGCCTGCCGATGGAAAAGGTCGTGCTGACGGTGGCCGATCACGGTAACACCTCGGCCGCCTCCATCCCGCTGGCCCTGTCGGTTGCCGACGGTCAAGGCCGGTTCAAGCCGGGACAGCTGCTGGTGACCGAGGGGATCGGCGGCGGCCTCAGCTGGGGCTCGGCGGTCCTGCGCTGGTAGCGCCCGGGCGCCCCTGCCCCGGCCGCATCGTTTCATTTCAGCAGCGCATCCTTGCTGGCGCGGCGGTTCATCCCGCTGGCCGGTCGGCGCGCCCGGTCATGGCCTGACTGACACGACACGCACAGCTTGACGCCCGGCAGAGCCGCGCGGCGCGCCTGCGGGATTGGCTCGTCGCATTCCGCGCAATGGCTGGCGCTGTCACCGGCCAGCGCGCGCCGCGCCGCCTGCTGGCGGGCACGGGCCACGGCCTCAGCCGTCGATACCTCGATCTGGTCGTTCACCGCATCGTCACGTGCCCATCCGCCGGCCATGCATGCCCCCTTTGCTGCGCCTCCTGAAGATGGGTTGTCGCAGCCGCCAATGCAAATGCCGAAGCTGTTGACAGGGACAGGACCAGAGGAAAGACTGCACGCAATGCAGGTGCAGAAAACGCCGCCTGCCGCTCTGGGGAGGGCTTGCAGTTTTGCCGATTGTCCGTCTGATCGACGGCATCAACGAAGTCGTGGGCCGCATCCTGTCGGTCGTCGCGCTTCTTTTTGCCGCCATCATCATCTATGACGTCTTCATGCGCTATGTTCTGGGCCAACCGACCCGGTGGGCCTTTGACGTCACAAAGCAGCTTTACGGCTTTTACTTCATCATGCTGGGCGGTTATGCGCTGCGCCATCAGGCGCATGTGCGGGTCGATCTGCTGACCGCGCGCATGGGGCCGGGCCTGCGCCGGTGGGTCGAGGTTGCGGGTTACGCGATCTTTTTCTTCCCCTTTGCCTGGATCTTTGCCACGCGCAGCTGGGATTTCGCCATGACCTCCTGGCGGCAGGGAGAGTTGACCTATGGCGCGGTCCAGCTGCCCGTCTATCCCTTGAAGATGGCCATGTTCGTG
Organism: Alphaproteobacteria bacterium; assembly: GCA_016869875.1. Classification (GTDB taxonomy): domain Bacteria; phylum Pseudomonadota; class Alphaproteobacteria; order Rhodobacterales; family Rhodobacteraceae; genus Paracoccus. The sequence continues at coordinate 22,654 of VGDE01000021.1, read as the reverse complement.
GCTGCCTGCTTTTTGCTGATCCAGGGGATCAGCGAAGTGCTGAAGCTGGTCCTGAACCCCGCGGAGCCGCGCCATGTCGGGTGAATCGATTGCCCTGATCATGTCGGGCCTGCTGCTGCTGGGCCTGTTCATGGGGCACCCGCTGGCCTTTGTCCTGGGCGGGACGGCCGTCCTGGGTGCCTTCATCGCCGGCAAGCCGATGGTGCTGGGCATCGTCATCAACCGCATCTTTGGCGACGTGCTGGACAATTATGTCCTGATCGCCATCCCGCTGTTCGTGCTGATGGCGCGGTTCCTGTCCGACAGCGGCGTCACCGACCGGATGTTCGAGGCGCTGCGCCACCTGATGAGCCGCGTTACCGGGGGCCTGGGGCTGGCGGTGGTCTTCATCTCGATCCTGCTGGCGGCAACGACGGGGATCATCGGCGCCTCGATCACCGTGATGGGGATGATGGCGCTGCGCCCGATGCTGCAATACGGCTATGACAAGCGGCTGGCGACCGGCCTGATCGGTGCCTCGGGCTGCCTTGGCATCCTGATCCCTCCTTCGATCATGCTGATCCTGATGGCGTCCTATGCGCCGGGCCTGTCGGTGGGACAACTGTTCGCAGGGGCGATGGTGCCGGGACTGCTGCTGGGGGTGATGTATGCGATCTATGTCGCAGCCATTGCCTGGCTGAAGCCGGACTGGGCCCCGAAGGTGGCGGATTCCGAAAAGATCAGCCGGGGTGCCATGTGGCGGATGCTGGTGATCGAGGCCGTGCCGCCGCTGATCCTGATCCTGGGCATCCTGGGTTCGCTGCTGGCCGGCGTCGCCACCGCGACCGAGGCCAGTGCGATCGGCGCGTTCCTGGCGCTGTTGATTGTGATCATGCGCGGGCGCTTCCGGTGGGCGACGTTCTATTCCGCGCTACTGGAAACCGGACGCACCAGCGCGATGATCCTGTTCATCGTCGTGGGCGCGACCGCCTTCACGGGGGTCTTCAACATCACCGGCGGGCTGCGTGCCAGCCAGGATCTGATCCGCGGACTGGCGGACGATCCCTACACGCTGATTGCGATGATGCTGCTGGTCGTGTTCATCCTGGGGATGTTCCTTGACTGGACGGGCATCGTGCTGCTGTCCTTTCCGATCTTCCTGCCCCTGGTGGGCGAGATGGGGATCGATCCCTTGTGGTTCGTCGTGCTGATGGCCGTGGTGCTGCAGACCAGCTTCCTGTCGCCGCCCTTCGGCTATGCCCTGTTCTACATGCGCGCCATTGCTCCGCCCGACGTGTCGACCACCGACATCATCGTGGGCGTGCTGCCCTTCATTGTCATGGTGCTGCTGATGTGCGGTGCGATGATCCTGTTCCCGGCCCTGGTCACCTGGTTGCCCCTGACGCTCTACGGCTGACCGGCCCGCTTTTTCACGAGGAGGATGACTATGAAACACCTGCTGACGACCGCTGCCCTTGCCCTGGCCACGGCCACTCCCGCCTTGTCGGAAAACTGGACCATGACCTCCACCTGGCCCTCCAGCCTCGAACTGATCGAGATCGACAAGCACTGGGTCGATCTGGCCAACAAGCTGGTCGATGACGACAAGCTGACGATCGAGTTCTATGAGGGCGGCAGCCTGGTCCCGGCGGGCGAGGTGTTCGGCGCGGTCGAATCGGGAACCATCCAGGCGGGGGCGGATTGGCCGGGATACTGGGCAGGCCGCAACAGCGCCTTTTCGCCCTTGGCGACCACGGCCAGCCTGTTCAACGCGGTCGATTACGTGAACTGGATCCAGGAATGGGGCGGAGCAGACCTTTACAACGAGGTCTATGGACAGTTCGGCATGGTTTATCTGCCCTATGGCGTGACCAACAACGAATCGGGCTTCCGCACCGTCAGCCAGCCGATTCGCACGCTGGAGGATCTGGCCGGGCTGCGCCTGCGCCTGTCGGGGCTGGAGCAAGGCAAGCTGCTGGAAAAGCTGGGCGGCAACCAGGTCAGCATGGCCGGCGGCGAGATCTATCAGTCGCTGGAACGCGGCGTGATCGACGGGGCTGAATTCTCGACCCCGAACGTGGACTTCTCGGGCGGCTTCCAGCAGGTCACGAAATACTGGTCCACGCCCGGCTGGCACCAGTCCTCCTCGGTCTTTGGCGTGATGATCAACAAGGGCTCGTGGGACGCACTGGACGAGGAAACCCAGGAGCGGTTGAAGATCGCCGCTGACGCGACCATGCTGTGGAGCCTGTCCTTTACCGAAAAGCGCGCAACCGAGGCCTATGCCCAATTCCAGGAAGCCGGGACCGAGATCACGCGCCTGGACGACGCGGCGCTGGAGCGGGTGCAGCAGCTGGCCAACGAAACCATTCAGGAGGTTGCCTGCGAAAACCCCCTGTCGGCCAAGGTCTATGCCAGCCAGCTGAGCTATCTTCAGGACTATTCCACGTGGCGCGACGCTTCGGCGCCGTTCAACCTGGGCCGCACGCCGGAGGGTCCCGATCTGGCAGCGATCGAGAGCTGCGCCCAGTAAAGGCACGGAAACATCTGCAAGTGTCGGGCGGGGAACGATTTCCCCGCCCTTCTCGTTGACAGGGCAGGCAAAGCGCAGCATCCTTTCCGCAATCAAGAGGACCGACAATGGGCGACAAGACTCTGACCCGGATGGATCTGGCCGAGGCGGTATTCCGCGATGTCGGGCTGTCCCGCCACGAATCGGCCCAACTGGTCGAAAGCGTGCTGGACCATATTTCGGACGCGCTGGTCCGCGGCGAACAGGTCAAGATCTCGTCCTTTGGCACCTTTTCGGTGCGGGACAAGAATGAACGCATCGGGCGCAACCCCAAGACCGGGGAAGAGGTGCCCATCACGCCGCGCCGTGTGCTGTCCTTTCGGCCGTCCCACCTGATGAAGGACCGCGTGGCGGCCGGCAACAAGCGATAGGATCACCCGCACAGGATGGCGAAAAGCGCAGAGGCATTCCGGTCGATCGGCGAGGTCGCCAAGCTGATCAACGTCGCGCCGCATGTCCTGCGATATTGGGAAACGCAGTTCACGCAGCTGCGCCCGATGAAGCGTCCGGATGGCCGGCGCTATTACCGGCCGGCCGATCTGGCCTTGGCCGCCGGCATCTGCGAACTCTTGCGCGACGACGGACTGACGATCCGCGGGGCCCGCAAGCTGATTGCCCTCGACCGGGGCGAAACCGTCCGCAACCGCGGCCTTGCGCGACTGGCGCAGATCCCGGAGCCTGAGGCGCAGGTGGCGCTCTCTGTCCCGGCTCCCGCTCCACACCCGGTCACCGTGCCTCCGCCTCGGCAAATCACCCTGTCCCAGACGGCACCGTCCCCTGCCCTTTGGCTGACCCGGCTGACGGAACTGGAGCGGCATCTTCAGGACATGGCAGCGGCGGATCCGCGCTGGCCGGTGGTCCGGCCGGCCGTGACGCGGCTGACGCAGGCCATGATCGCCCTTTCCTGAAAGAGCGGTCGTTTTGGCAAAGATTTCCGTCTTGCAGCCCTTGTGCAGCACCGCCGGATCGCTTTATACGAAGCGCGTCGGGCCGTGGCGCAGCCTGGTTAGCGCGTCCGTCTGGGGGGCGGAAGGCCGCGAGTTCGAATCTCGCCGGCCCGACCATTCCGAAAACGCCCATCCCTTTCCAGGGGTGGGCGTTTCCCTTTTCTGCACCCCCGGTCCAGGGAGACCATGATGAACGGTGTCCTGCCCGACCTCGAAATCCGCGACCTGATCCGCAGCGGCGTGATCACGTCGAAGCATCCGATCATTCCTGAACAGGTCCAGCCGGCCTCGCTGGACCTGCGGCTTGGCGCGACGGCCTATCGGTTGCGGGCCAGCTTTCTGGCCGGGCGCGGGCGGCGCATCGCCGACCGGCTGGCCGACTTCCAGATGCACCAGATGGATTTGGGGAACGGAGCGGTGCTTGAACGGGGCTGCGTTTATCTTGTGCCCCTGCAAGAGGGCGTTTCCCTGCCGCCCGGCCTGTCGGCGGTGGCGAATGCGAAATCCTCGACGGGGCGGCTGGACCTGCTGACGCGCCTCGTCACCGACGACGGGACCGAGTTCGACCGCCTGCCCGAAGGTTATGACGGTCCGCTTTATGCGGAAATCTGCCCGCGCAGCTTTTCGGTTCTGGTGCGGCCGGGCATGCGGCTGAACCAGTTGCGGCTGCGGCGTGGCCAGGCGGTGCTGAGCGACGCCCAGCTGGCCGACCTGAACGCGCGCGAGCCCCTGGTCGGCGACGGGCAGGCGCTGATCGACCACGGCCTGGGCTTTTCCGTCGATCTGCGCCCTGCCAGCGGCGATCTGGTGGGCTATCGCGCCCGCCCCCACAGCGGCGTCATCGACCTCGACCGCATCGGGGAATACCCCGCCGCCGAATTCTGGGACGAGTTGCGCACCACGGAGGGACGCCTGATCCTGGACCCCGGCGCCTTCTACATCCTTGTCAGCCGCGAATCGGTGGCGATTCCCCCGGATTATGCGGCCGAGATGGCCCCTTACCTGGCAATGGTGGGCGAGTTTCGCGTTCATTACGCGGGCTTCTTCGATCCGGGCTTCGGCATCGGCGCGACCGGCGCCGGCGCCCGCGGCGTTCTTGAGGTTCGCTGCCACGAGGCACCCTTTGTGCTGGAACATGGGCAGGTGGTCGGCCGCCTTGTCTACGAACGCATGGCCACCCGCCCGGAGCGCCTGTATGGCGAGGGGATCAGGTCGAACTACCAGGGCCAGGGCCTCAAGCTGGCCAAGCAGTTCCGCTAGCCGCAGCGCGGACGTTCAGCCGCCTGCGCCGTTCCCGGTGATCGCGCCTGTCCTTACAGCGGGCCTGTCTGCCACAACCGAACCTTCAGCCCGCCATGCGCCACGATCGGCCCCGGCGGCTTCCACGGCAAGCCTGTCGCCTTGGCAAGGCCCGCCTCGCTGGTCACGATGCCCACGCGCCAGCCTTGGAAACGGCTGCGAAGAACCTCGCCCATCTGCGCGTGCAGCCCGAACAACGGACCCTTGTTGCCGACCCGCGCCCCATAGGGGGGGTTGATGATCACGATGCCCGGGTCCCCCTCGGGCCGCTGCAGGTCGGTGATCTGGCTGATCTGAAACTGCGTCGCATCCGCCACGCCGGCGCGTTCGGCATTCGCCTGGCTCATGCGGATGGCGCCGGGGTCGCGATCGCTGCCCAGGAACTGCAGGGGCGTCGTCCGGGGACGGGGCTGCGCCTTCAGGTCGGACCATGCCGCCGGATCGAAATTGGCGAACCGTTCGAAGGCGAAGGACCGGCTGCGCCCCGGCGCAAGACCAAGGGCGATTTCCGCCGCCTCCAGCACAAAGGTACCCGATCCGCACATGGGGTCCAGCACCGGCTGACTGCCGTCAAAGCCCATCTCGGACAGGAACATCGCGGCCATTGTTTCCCGCATGGGAGCCTTGGCGACGGCCTCCTTGTGTCCGCGCTTGTGCAGCGATTCGCCGGTCGTATCCAGGCTGAAGGTCACCAGATCGTCCTCGATCCGCGCCTTGACCGTAATGGCCGCGTCGGGGGCAAGGGGCGCGCCCAGTTCCTCGGTGATGGCCCGCTCGATCCGCTGCGTTGCGGCACCGGCATGATAGATCTTCGAGGCCTTGCAGACGGTTTCCACCTTGACGGGCAGGTCAGGGCGCAGCAGGTCGGACCAGGGGAACTTGCGCGCCCGCTTGTCCAGCTGGGCCAGGTGCATGGCACGGAACCCGCCCACCCGGGCAAGGACACGGGTCGCACCCCGCAGCCACAGGTTGGCCCGCCAGACATCCGTCCAGCCGCCGCGAATCGTCACGCCGCCGGGCTGGAGGACGGGCTGCCAGCCAAGTGCTGCGGCCTCGGCCGCCAGAGGAGCTTCCAGCCCCGGCGTGGCGACAAGGAATATATCGAAATCGGATTTGTCCATCGCGCAGCCCTAGCGGGACAGGCGCGAAAAGGCAAAGGTCAGCGGCGCATCATCCGGCCGAGGCTTCGCATCCGCTTGGCCAGATCCTGGTTCTGCTTGCCGCTGCCCGGCACCTGCCCCATGGAGGCACCGGAGTTGCGTCCACCCATGCCTTTCATGCCCTTGTTGATCCCCCAGTTCATCGCCCGGCGCATGACCAGGCGGGCAAACATGTTGAACAGCTGGTTCATATTCATCGGCAGGCCCCTTCAATCGTCGTCGAACAGATCCTCGGCCGGGCTGTTGCCCGCGCCTTCTCCGATATCGTCATCCTCCGCCACCGGAACAAGGGGCATGCCCAGGCCCTCCGACTGCGGCCGGGATTCCAGCAGACCCGCCGCCCGCAGTTCCGACAGCCCCGGCAGGTCGCGGGCCGATTCCAGGCCAAAGTGATCCAGAAACCTTTCCGTCACCACATAGGTTGCCGGGCGGCCCGGCGTCATCCGCCTGCGGCCCACGCGGACCCATTCCATCTCGATCAACTGATCCAGCGTGCCGCGGCTGACGGCGACCCCCCTGATCTCCTCGATCTCGGTGCGGGTGACCGGCTGGTGATAGGCGATGATCGCCAGTGTCTCGACCCCGGCACGCGACAACCGGCGGCTCTCGACCACTTCAGTCTGCATCAGGAAGGACAGGTCGGCGGCCGTGCGAAAGGCATAGCCGTCGCCAATCCGCTCCAGCACCACACCGCGGCCCTGATAGCTGCGGCGCAGCCCTGCCAGCGCCTCGGCCGGATCGCAGCCTGCGGGCATCCGCAGCGCAAGGTCACGAATGGACAGCGGCTGCGCCGCGGCGAACAGGATCGCCTCGACCATCCGCTCCTGCTGATCCAGGGGCGGAGGTGGAAAATCGGCGGCGGTGTCAGGCGCGGTCGTCATGGGGTTTTTGCCGGTAATGGATGGGCGCAAAGCTGTCGGCCTGCCGTATCTCCAGCCGGCCCTGGCGCGCAAGCTCCAGCGAGGCGGCAAAGGTCGCGGCGGTGGCGCTGCGGCGGCGCCTGGGATCCGCGTGCCAGCCCTCGGGCAGAAAGACCGCAAGGTCCGTCCATTCCCCGGCAAACCCGATCAGCCGCCGCAGCCGCTCCAGCGCCTGCTCCATCGTGAAGACGTCCTGACGGTCAAAGGCATAGGGGCGGAATTCGTCCCGTGTCTTCAGCCGGGCATAGGCGCGCATCAGGTCGATGAGGCCCGCCTGCCAGTCCGTCCTCCGGGTGCGCGCCACGATTTCGGGCGCACCACGGGCAAAACGCGACTGACCCAGCCGGTCGCGGGCCATCAGCTGCGCCGCCGCCTGTCGCATTGCCGCCAGCCGCTCCAGCTGAAAGGCCAGATGCGCCGCCATGTCCTCGGCCGATGGCCCCTCGGCCTCAGGGTCGGGCGGCAGCAGCAGGCGGGACTTGAGAAAGGCCAGCCAGGCAGCCATCACAAGGTAATCGGCCGCCAGTTCGATCCGCAGCGCGCGCGCCTCTTCGACAAAGGCCAGATACTGCTCGGACAGATCCAGCACGCTGATCCTGAGCAGGTCGACCTTTTGAGTGCGCGCCAGCGTCAGCAGAAGGTCCAGAGGCCCCTCATAGCCGTCCACATCGACGATCAGCGCCTCTTCTGCGCGGCGCTGCGCCACCTTGTCGGCGGCATCGTCCGCAACGGGCTTGAGATAGGTTACCTTGGCGTCGGCCACGCAGCCTCCCTGGATCAGGCGGGGCAGAATCCCGCCCGACCTCCTTGCTGTCAAGCGCTCAACATCCGCCATTCCGCCATCAGCGCCGCAATGTCGGCAGGCGAGGGCGCATGACGCATGGCAAGGGCGGCCTCGGCACGACGGAGGGCGTCCGGGGTCATCTGCCCGGCAGCCGCGACAACAGCTTCCATCTGCGCAACAGAGCCGTTGCAGTGCAGCACCAGATCGCAGCCGGCCGTGACCGAGGCCGCGGCCCGGTCCGCCTCGCTGCCCGACAGCGCGTTCATGGTGATGTCATCCGTCATCAGCAGCCCGTCAAAGCCGATATGCTTGCGGATAACCGCGATCATCCGCTCGGAGGCCGTGGCGGGCCGTTCGTCCAGCGCCGTGAACCGGATATGTGCGGTCATGCCGATCGGCAGGTCGGCCAGCATCCGGAAGGGCGCGAAGTCCAGCGCCTCCAGCTCGGCCTCGGCGGCATCCACCACGGGCAGGTCATGGTGGCTGTCGGCCTGGGCGCGCCCGTGTCCCGGCATGTGCTTGATCACCGGCAGCACCCCTGCCGCCAGAAGTCCCTCGGCCGCCGCGCGTCCCAGTTCGGCGATGCGCGCGGGATCGCTTCCCAGGCAGCGGTCGCGCAGGAAGCGATGCGTGTCGGGCTGCGCCACATCAAGGGTTGGCGCACAATTCGAATCGATGCCGACTGCCCGCAGTTCCTGTCCGATCAGGTGATAGCGCAGCCACATCGCGCGGGGTCCGGCCACCGCCTGATCCAGCGGCGCAGGCCAATCCGACCAGTGCGGCGCCCGCAGGCGCTGGACGCGACCGCCTTCCTGGTCGACGGTGATGATCGCGTCCCGACCCACGGCCTCGCGCAGCTGGCCCGTCAGGCGGCGCAGCTGGTCGGGGCTGTCCACGTTGCGGCCAAAGAGGATAAAGCCCCACGGGTCCGCGTCACGGAAAAAGGCGGCCTCGTCGGCTGTCAGGGACAGGCCGGCGATGCCGCCCAGGATCGTGGCGTTCTGCGCCATTCCTCAGCCACCCAGGGCCAGGCAGTCCGTTCCGGAGGATTGCAGCGCCGAGCAGAACTGCCGCGCCTCGCCGATGGTGCCAAAGCCCGCGACGCGCAGGCGCCAGAAGGTGCGGCCATTCGACTGATGCTGCTGGATCACCGGCGACTTGCCCGAAAAGAGCGAGCCGTTCCGCCCGGCCAGCCGCTGCCATTCCCCCTGCGCGATGTCGTTGCTGTCAAAGGCGCCGACCTGAACCAGGGGACCGCCGGCCGAAGTTGCCGCCACAGGGGCCGGCGGCGGTGCGGGTGCCGCAACGGGCTCAGGCGCAGGCGCCGGGGCTGCGGCGGCGGATGCGGGGCTGGCCGCCGGTGCGGCGGCTGCGACGCGCGCCACGCGCGGACGGGGCGTCGGACGGGCGGAGGCCACCAGGATCCCGGGATCGGCCTGCGCTTCGGCCAGCGCCTCGGCAATGGCTGCGGATTGCGCGGGAACGCCGTTTTCGTCCGTCACGACATCGGTGACAGGCCCTTCGGCGGCCGGGGCGTCGATGATCGCAGCCTGGTTGACGGCCTGGTCAGCCAGTGCGCGTTCGGCGGCGGCGGCAGCCTCGGCTTCGGCCAGGGCGCGTGCCTCGCTGTCGGACAAGGGCACGATAGGCTCGCCGGCAAAGGAAAGCGGCGTTTCCGACGGGTTCGAGGGTTCGCGCGCCGTCGCACCCAGCTGGCCCATGGCCACGTCATCCTCGGCCAGATCCACCGGGGCGGGGGCAATGGCCACCTGCTGCGCGGGGGTTGCGGCTTCGCCACCGGCGACGGTGTTGACCGCCAGTCCGGTGTGATTTGTCAGCTGCCCTCCGGGGTTTTCCGGCGCAGTGCGGGCCTCGCCCTCGATGGCGCGAATGATGGGCACGCCCGACACATCGCGCGACACCAGCTGCCAGCCCCAGGCCATCAGCCCGACCATCAGCCCGACCGAAGCCACCGCGCCCATGTAATGCGTCAGCCGCCCCAGGCGCGCCGGCAGGCCGTCACCGGCCGCCGCGCGCGGGTCCGCCGCCGCCTGGTCCTGCGGCGTGTTCCAGCCCCCCTGGTCGTAAGAAAATTCGCGCTTCACCTTGTGACGCGAGAACACATAGCCGCCTTCGCGGAAATCCATCACTGCCATGTCTGCCTGCCTGCCGGTTTTCCGGATTAACTTTGACTGCTCTCAGACGTCCGGCAGCGGCGCAGTTCGTCAGCGCATTTCTTCTGCCGGAGTAACGCCAAGAATAGCGAGACCGCTTGAAATAACAACGCCAACCGCCCGGACAAGCGCAATTTTTCCCTGACTTGTGACCGCGTCGCCATCCTGGATGAACCGGAGCGACGTGTCGTCATTGCCGCGATTCCACAGTGAATGCAGGTCAGAGGCGATGTCGTAAAGGAAGAAGGCCACGCGATGCGCCTCGTGCGCGCGGGCGGCATGTTCCACCAGCCGCGGCCATTCCGCGACCTTGCGGGCCAGCTCCACCTCGGCCGGATGGGACAGCGTGCCAAGATCCGCCGATGCAAGCGCAGAATCGCTTACGTCGATTCCCGCCTCGGTCGCGCGGCGCAGCACGGAATGAACCCGGGCGCTGGCATACTGGACATACCAGACCGGGTTGTCCTTGGACTGTTCCAGCACCTTGGCAAAGTCGAAATCCAGCGCCGCGTCGTTCTTGCGCGTCAGCATGATGAAGCGGGTGACATCGGCCCCCGCCTCCTCGACCACGTCGCGCAGGGTCACGAAGGTCCCCGCCCGCTTGGACATCTTGAAGGGTTCGCCGTTCTTGAACAGCTTGACCAGCTGGATCAGCTTGATGTCCAGCGGCACGCGGCCGTTCGACAGCGCCTTCACGGCGGCGTTCATCCGCTTGACGTAGCCGCCATGGTCGGCACCGAACACGTCGATCAACTGGTCAAAGCCGCGCTCGATCTTGTCCCAGTGATAGGCGATGTCAGGGGCGAAATAGGTCCAGGCGCCGTCCGACTTCTGGATCGGCCGGTCCACGTCGTCGCCATGCGCGCTGGACCGGAACAGCGTCTGTTCCCGCTCCTCCCAATCCTCGGGCAGCTTGCCCTTGGGTGGCTCCAGCACACCACGGTAGATCAGGCCCATGCCGCGCAGCCGCTCGATCGCGGCCTCGATCTTGCCGGTCCCGTACAGCGCCTTTTCACTGGAATAAACGTCCATCTGGACGCCAAGCGCCGCAAGATCGCCCCGGATCTGTTCCATCATCGCAGCTGTGGCGATGTCGCGGATCTCGGCCAGCCAGTCCTCCTCGGGGCGGTCCAGCAGGCTGTCGCCGAACCTGGCCTTCAGGGCCTCTCCGACGGGAATCAGATAATCGCCGGGATACAGCCCTTCGCGGATCTCGGGCTCCAGCCCGTTGGCCTCGCGGTAACGCTCGTAGGCCGACCGGGCCAGGACATCGACCTGCGCGCCGCCGTCGTTGATGTAGTATTCGCGCGTCACGTCATGGCCCGAAAAGGCCAGCAGCCGCGCCAGCGCGTCGCCGAAGACCGCACCGCGTACATGTCCCACATGCATGGGCCCCGTCGGATTCGCGCTGACGAACTCGATGTTGACCTTTTGCCCCGACCCCATGTCCGAGCGTCCAAAGTCCGTGCCGGCCCGCAATGCGGCGGCTACCACCTGCTGCCAGACGACAGGCGACAGGCGCAGGTTCAGGAAGCCCGGCCCCGCCACCTCGGCCGCGGCGATGCGTGGGTCCGTCAGGCGCGCGGCCAGCCGGTCGGCGATGTCGCGCGGCTTCATGCCCGCAGGCTTGGCCAGCACCATCGCGGCGTTGGTCGCCATGTCGCCATGCGCGGGATCGCGCGGCGGCTCGACCGTGACATTGCCAAGGTCCAGGCCCTGCGGCAGCTCGCCCGCCTCGGCCATCTGGGTCAGCGCGCCGATCACGACCGCGCGGATGTCGTTGAACAGGTTCATCGGGGTCCCCGCTGTTTTCGACGGCCACGTAAACGATGCGGCGGCCGAAAGGTCAACTGCCGAGCGCACCTGTGTTCGCCCGAGACCTTTGGGAACAAGCCGGCGCCGGTCGCGCTTTCCAAGGCAGATGTGGCAGGAGATCCCCGTGACCGAAAGCAAGGCGCTGACCGACACCGACCTCAAGGACCCGCCCCGCGCACTGGTCACGCCGGATGACGACGACACACCCCTGGCCGTGGCCGAGCGTCGCCGCGCCGATCACAACCGCCACCGCGTCGCCATCCGCGTTTCGGCCCTGCTGACACCGGGCTATGTGTTCATGAATGCAATGGCCGCCATCATCGCCAGCTATGGCCTGCTGGGCGACAGTCCGGCCGTGGTGATCGGCGCGATGATCGTGGCGCTGCTGCTGGGTCCGATCATGGGGGTCGCGCTGGCGCTGACAGACGGGGACTGGGCGCTGTTCCGGCGGTCGTTTCTAGCGCTGGCGGCGGGGGGCGTGGTCGTCTTTGCGATCGCGCTGGCGGTGGGGTTCACCCATGACCTCGTGCCGATCACGGACGAGATCCGCGCCCGCACGGCGCCCAACATCTTCGACCTGATGATCGCGCTGGCAGGGGGCGCGGCCGGGGCCTATGCCACAGTGTCGCCGCGCATCGCGACCGGCTTTGTCGGCGTGGCGATCGCCACGGCGCTTGTTCCGCCGCTGGCCTCCTCCGCGCTGCTGCTGACGCGGGGGGAATACTCGTCATCGTCGGGTGCGGCGCTTTTGGCGTTCACCAACGTCGTGGCCATCCAGTTCGCGGCAGCGGTGGTCCTGTGGGTGCGCGGCTATGCCCGCGACAATGACGGGGACGAGGTGACCACGCTGCAATTCCTGGGCCGCCACCTGGGCAGCATCGCGGTGCTGGTGGGCCTAGGGCTGCTGCTGGCGGCGAACCTGCGCACGACGCTGGCCGATCGTCTTTACGAGGGCCGCGTCCGCTACAGCCTGAGCCAGGCGATGGCCGCGCTGGAGGGCAACCAGCTTTATTCCATGCAGATGTTCGTCGAGGACAACCGTCAGGTGATTCGCGCCGAACTGCATGGCCCGGTCCAGCCGACGGTCGAGCAGGTCGTGACCATGCGCGACCTGATCCCGCCGCCGCCCGAAGGACGCAGCGTCGATCTGCGCGTGCGCCATGTCGAGACACGCATCATCACGCCCGACGGCTACAGCCTGGACCCGGTGGACCCGCCGTTGTCCGGCCCCCCCGTCGGAGAGCCATAGGCCCTGCCGCATACTGCGATTCTTGACGCGCGGGGCCAGTTGCTCTAGGGCATTGTCAGCCCGCATCCGGCGGGCAAAAGGCGGGGCGTCCGTGACTGCGTCCCAACTTTGCCGCTTTGGCGCCGCACAGGCGCGCGGCATGGAACGCAACGCGCCAGAATCGGGCGCGGCTTATTGGAAAGCCCCGAATGACCAAATTCTCTGACCTGAAGCTTGATCCCAAAGTTCTGCAGGCTGTTCTGGAAGCCGGCTACGAGACACCGACGCCCATCCAGCAGGGGGCAATTCCGCCCGCGCTGGAAGGCCGCGACGTGCTGGGGATCGCGCAGACCGGGACCGGCAAGACGGCCAGCTTTACCCTGCCGATGATCACGATGCTGGGCCGTGGGCGCGCGCGCGCGCGCATGCCGCGCAGCCTGGTGCTGTGCCCGACCCGTGAACTGGCGGCGCAGGTGGCGGAAAACTTCGACATCTATGCCAAGCACACCCGCCTGACCAAGGCCCTGCTGATCGGCGGCGTCAGCTTTGGCGAGCAGGACAAGCTGATCGACCGCGGCGTGGACGTGCTGATCGCGACGCCCGGTCGTCTGCTGGACCATTTCGAGCGCGGCAAGCTGCTCTTGACCGGCGTGCAGATCATGGTCGTGGACGAGGCCGACCGCATGCTGGACATGGGCTTCATCCCGGACATCGAGCGCATCTTCCAGCTGACGCCCTTCACGCGCCAGACCCTGTTCTTCAGCGCGACGATGGCCCCCGAGATCGAGCGCATCACCAACACCTTCCTGCACGCGCCCGAGCGTGTCGAGGTCGCGCGCCAGGCCACGGCCAGCGAGACGATCACGCAGCGCCTGATCGAACTGGCCCCCACCCGCCGCGACCTGGCCGCCAAGCAGAAGCGCGACCTGTTGCGCGCGCTGATCGATGCCGAAGGCGAGGGGCTGACCAACGCCATCATCTTCTGCAACCGCAAGACGGACGTGGACATCCTGTCCAAGTCGCTGGCCAAGCACGGATATGACGCCGCACCCATCCATGGCGACCTGGACCAGAGCCAGCGGACCCGCACGCTGGAATCCTTCCGCGACGGCAAGCTGCGCCTGCTGATCGCGTCGGACGTGGCGGCCCGTGGCCTCGACATCCCGGCCGTCAGCCATGTCTTCAACTATGACCTGCCCAGCCATGCCGAGGATTACGTCCACCGCATCGGCCGGACCGGTCGCGCGGGCCGTCTTGGCACCGCCGTCAGCATCGCGACCCCTTCGGACGAGAAGTATTTGACCGCCATCGAGGCACTGCTGAAGAAAACCCTGCCGCGCGTGGACATGCCCGAGGGCTTTGCCGTTTCGGACCGCGCTCCCTCGGCCCCACGCGACGCCGAGCGTGAGGACCGCAAGGGCGGCGGCAGCCGCGAGCGGCGGCGTCGGGCACCCCGGCGCGATGACGAACGCCCCGCCGCAGAGCCGGTGCGGGCCGAGGCCCCCGTCGAAGCCCGCAGCGACAAGCGCGCTGAAGCCCGGCCCGAGCCGCGCGAGGATGTCGCGCGCAAGGAAGAGCCCCGCCGAGAGGATCGCCCGCAGGAGCGGCGCGAGGACCGCCAGCAGGACCGCCGCGACGAGCGCAGGGGCGAGCGTCGGGAGGATCGCCGCGACGGACGCCGCGGGCGCGACGGCGACGGGCGCGGCCAGGCTGTTGTCGGCATGGGGGATCATATTCCCCAGTTCATGCTGGTCGAGCTGCGGACGGCGGAAACCACGGAAACGCCAGAGGCGGCACCCGCTCCGGAAGCCGAGAAAGCCGAGGCCCCTGCCAAGCCTGCCGGCTCGCGCCGCTCGCGCGGACGGCGCGGTTCCGCAGGCGGAACATCCGAGGCCGCGCAGGACATGGCATCCGAGGTGACGCAGGTTCCCGTCCAGGACACGCCGCAGGCCCCTGCAATCGAGCCGCAGCCCGAACCGGCGCAGCCCGAGGTCACCGAGGCCTTGGCCGAGACGTCGGCGTCCGCCGAGGCGACGCCCCCTGCCCCGGAGGAGGCACCGGCCAAGCCCAAGCGTACGCGCAGCCGCAAGAAGCCGGAGGCCGCCGAACCCGAGGCAACGGTCGAGGCTTCGGCAACGGCCGAGGCTCCCACGGCCAAGCCCAAGCGCGCCAGCCGCAAAAAGACTGCCGCGCCTGCCCCCGAAGGGGAGGAGGCGGCCACTGAAGCCAAGCCCACCCGCTCGCGCAGCCGCAAGAAGTCCGAGGATGCATCGGCCGAGGCCGCCGAACCGGGGAAAAAGCCTGCACGCACGCGTCGCAAGAAGGCCGATCCGGCCGAGGCAACCCCCGGCGCCGCGACCCAGCCCAAGGACGCTGACGCCGAGGCGTGATGCGAAAGCCGCGCTCCAGCCTGATCCCGCCGCGGCTGTCGCGCAGGGGCCGCCCGCCCCTGCGCCAGTTGTGGCCAGACCTGCTGCTGGGGTCGGCCGCAGCCCTGGGACTTGCTCCCTTCGGCATCTGGGCCGCACCGCCCGTGGCGCTTGCGGCGTTGATCTGGCGTCTGGCCCGGGCGCGCCCAGCCGCAGTTTTCTGGCACGCACTGGCGGCGGGCTTTGGCTGGTTCGCCCTGGCCCTGTTCTGGATCACCGAACCCTTTCTGGTGGATGTCGCGCGCCACGGCTGGATGGCCCCCTTTGCCCTGCTGTTGATGGCCTTGGGCGGTGCGCTGTTCTGGGCTATTCCCAGCTGGGGCGCAGCGCGGCTGTCGCGCAGCTGGAGAGCTCAGGCGCTGGCCATTCCTGCGGCACTGGCGCTGTCGGACTGGCTGCGCGGCTGGATCTTTACCGGCTTTCCCTGGGCCGAGATCGGTCACGGCTGGATTCACACGCCTGTGGCGCAGATCGCCGCCTGGACCGGTGCCTTGGGCCTCAGCACCCTGACCCTGGCCCTGGCGGCGCTGCCGACCCTGCTCTGGCGCCCCGGTGTCGCGCGGGGGGCTGGGCTGCTGCCCGGCGTGATGGCGGGTTTGGCTGCAACCGGCATTCTCTGGGCGGCCGGTTTGGCGCGCTTGGCGGCGCCCTTGCCCGCCGACACGGACACGGCTCTGCGCGTGGTCCAGCCGAACGCCGCGCAACATCTGAAATGGCACCCTGAATGGTCGCAGGTCTTCTTTCAGCGCCTGCTGGATCTGTCGGCCGAACCAGGCGCGCGCGACCTGGTCATCTGGCCTGAAACCGCCGTCAACTTCCTGCTTGATGATGCGGGGCAGGTCCTGCCGCTGATGTCCCAGGCCGCCGGCGCGCCCCTCGTGATGGGCATCCAGCGGCGGCAGGGCAGCCGGTTCTACAACAGCCTGGCCACCATCGACCCCGGCGGCGGCATCGGCCAGGTTTATGACAAGTTCCACCTCGTGCCGTTTGGCGAATACGTCCCCTGGGGCGACGCGCTGGCACGCATCGGCATCACGGCCTTTGCCGCGCAGCAGGGTAACGGGTACTCCCCCGGCACGGGTCCCGCGATTCTTGCGGCGGGCGATGCGCCCCCCTTTCAGCCGCTGATCTGCTACGAGGCGATCTTCTCGCAACACCTGCGCGGCTTGAAGGCACGCCCGGGCTGGCTGCTGCAGGCAACGAACGACGCCTGGTTCGGTCGCATCTCGGGGCCCTACCAACATCTGGCACAGGCCCGCCTGCGCGCGATCGAGACGGGTCTTCCGCTGGTGCGCGCGGCCAATACCGGCGTCAGTGCGGTGATCGATGCCCGAGGGCAGATCCGCGCCAGCCTGCCCCTGAACGAGGCTGGCAAGATCGACGCGCTCCTGCCGGGTGCGCTGCCGCCGACCCTGTGGATGCGGACGGGGAACCTGCCGACGCTGATCCTGCTGGCCGCCGCACTTCTGGCCGCAACCACCCTTTTCCGTGGGCGTACCAAGCGCTGACGCTTTCCTGTTGCCGCAATCCCGCGAAAGGGGCGCCGCAGGCGGCGCGTGCGGCACCCCCTATTCGCGGATAAAGCGGCTGTCCTTGATCTGGTCCCAGGCCCAGACCACTTCGGACAAACGATCCTCGTCCGAGCGGTCGCCGCCGTTCATGTCGGGATGCAGGTCCTTGACAAGCGACTTGTACTGCTTGCGGATCTCGGCCCGCGTCCAGTTGTCCTTGGCCTCCAGAATGTCCAGCGCCCGCCGCTCGGTCGGCGGCAGCTTGCGGGTGCTGACCTGTGCGCGGGCTTCGGGGGCCGTGCCGTTGGCGCCCAGGATTTCCAGCGGGTCGCTGACGCCGTGACGGGCCCACTTGTCCTCCTGCGCGGCGCGGCCGAAGGGCTTGGTCGGACGTTCCCACACGGTGGCATTGTCGATGAACTGCTGGAACTCTTCCTCGGACTGACCCTGGAAGTAGTTCCAGTTGGCATTGTACTCTCGCACATGCTCCTTGCAGAACCAGAAATAGTCGTCGAGATTGCGGGGGTTCTTGGGCGCGCGGTATTGACCGGCCTCGTGACAGCCCTCGCGCTCGCAGATGCGGGTCGAGGTTTCGAAGGCGCCCGACATGCCACGCCGCCCCTTGGACTTGCGCTTCTTGTCCTTGGCAGCGGAAATGTCGAAACCGAACGGGTCGTTCTTGCTCATGCGGGGGCACCTTTGCGACTCGGAGGCGGCAGTTTATGCCATTTGGCGGGACATGAAAGGCCTTGACGAAAGGATATGCAGATGATCGCGGACGAGATAACGGCCCGACTGGCCAGCCTGCAGCCGACGCGGCTGGAAGTGATCGACGAAAGTGAAAGCCACCGTGGCCACGCGGGTTTTCGCGAAGGGGGCGAAAGCCACTTCCGGCTGCGGATCAGCAGCCCGGCCTTTGCAGGCCTGTCGCGGCTGCAGCGGCACCGGCTGGTGCACCAGTCGCTGCACGACATCGTGCCCCGCATCCACGCGCTGGCGCTGGAACTGTCGGAAAGATGATCCGTTAGCGCCGACAGGCTTGCCGCCCCGTTCCCCCGCCCGTAGAAGCCAAGGAACCCGGAGAAGAGAGGGACGAGGGACATGACCGCGCCGAAGGATTTCAACGACCGCATGCTGTCACTGGGCCTGGCCCGCGTCAGCGAGGCTGCCGCCCATGCCTCGGCCCGCCTGATCGGCCATGGCGACGAAAAGGCGGCCGACCAGGCTGCCGTCAACGCCATGCGCGACCAGCTGAACATGCTGGACATCAAGGGCGTCGTCGTCATCGGCGAGGGCGAACGCGACGAGGCGCCGATGCTGTTCATCGGCGAAGAGGTCGGCACGGGCGACGGTCCCGACGTGGACATCGCGCTGGACCCGCTGGAAGGCACCACGCTGACGGCCAAGGACATGCCCAACGCCCTCACGGTGATCGCGATGGCGCCGCGCGGTTCGCTGCTGCACGCGCCCGACGTTTACATGGACAAGCTGGCGATCGGGCCGGGCTATCCGGTCGATGTGGTCAGCCTGGACATGAGCCCGGCCGAGCGCGTGCGCGCCCTGGCCCGCGCCCGCGGCGTGAACGACAGCGACATCACCGTCTGCATCCTGGAGCGCCCGCGCCACGAGGACATGATCGCCGAGGTCCGCTCGACCGGCGCAGCGATCCGGCTGATCACCGATGGCGACGTGGCGGGCGTGATCCACACCGCCGAAGCCGCTCTGACTGGCATCGACATGTACATGGGCAGCGGCGGCGCGCCCGAGGGCGTACTGGCGGCCTCGGCTCTGAAATGCATGGGCGGGCAGATGTGGGGACGGCTGCTGTTTTGCAACGATGACGAACGTGGCCGCGCGCGCAAGGCAGGCATCACCGACCTGGACCGCATCTATGCCCGCGACGACCTGGTGACGGATGACGTCATCTTTGCGGCAACGGGCGTCACCGACGGCTCGATCGTGGCGGGCGTCAAGCGCGAGCCGGGCCATCTGACCACGGAAACGATCCTGATGCGGTCCAAGACCGGATCGGTCCGCCGGATGATCTATCGCAACCCCATCAAGTGAGCTAGGGGGGGGGGCGCTGCCCCCGTCCCGTTCCGGGGCTCCACCAGGGTATTTGGACAACGAAGAAGAGGCAGAGTGGCGTTTCTGGGAATCGACAGCTCGCTGACCGGGCGGCGCTGGATCGGGCCCGGGGCCGAGATGGAACGGCGTGCCGAGGGTCTGGCCCAGCAGGCGGCCCTGCCGCTGCCGGTGGCGCGCGTTCTGGCCGAGCGGTCGGTCGCCCCGCCGGAGGCGCCGGGCTTTCTGGCGCCGAAGCTGCGCGACCTTTTGCCAGACCCCCTGTCGCTGCGCGACATGGCAGTTGCCGCCGAACGGCTGGTCGACGCGGCCCTGTCCGGGCAGCGCATCGCGATCTTTGCCGATTACGATGTCGACGGGGGCTCTTCTGCCGCGCTGCTGATCGACTGGTTGCACCGTCAGGGGCGGCAGGCGACGCTGTATATTCCCGACCGGATCGACGAGGGATATGGCCCCAACGTGCCGGCGATGACGGCACTGGCGGCGGCTCATGACCTGATCGTCTGCGTCGATTGCGGCACACTGAGCCATGAGGCCCTGGCAGCCGCCGCCGGTTGCGACGTGATCGTCCTGGACCATCATCTGGGAGGCGAGACGCTGCCCCCGGCGCTGGCCGTGGTAAACCCCAACAGGATGGACGAGGATGGCAGCCTGGGCCACCTTTGTGCCGCCGGGGTCGTGTTTCTGACGCTGGTGCAGGCAGGCCGGGTCCTGCGGGGGCGCGGCCTGCCCGAGCCAGACCTGATGTCCATGCTGGATCTGGTGGCACTGGCCACCGTGGCGGATGTCGCGCCGCTGGTCGGCGTGAACCGTGCCTTTGTCCGCCAGGGTCTTGCCGTCATGGCCCGGCGGCAGCGGCCCGGCATGGTGGCCCTGTCCGACATCGCCCGGCTGGACGGCGCGCCCGCGGCCTTTCACCTGGGATATCTGCTGGGGCCGCGCATCAATGCGGGCGGCCGCGTGGGAAGGGCCGACCTGGGGGCGCTGTGCCTGTCCTGCCGCGATCCCCATCAGGCCGATGCGCTGGCCCGCCAGTTGGACGAACTCAACCGGGACCGGCGCACCATCGAGATGGCCGTGCGCGATGCGGCCCTGGCGCAGGTTGCGGCCCGTGCCGATCCCCGCCTGTCCTGGGCGGCGGGGCCGGACTGGCATCCGGGCGTGGTGGGCATCGTCGCCGCGCGGGTCAAGGAGGCCACGGACCTGCCCTCGGTCGTCATCGGCGTCAGCGGCGGGATCGGCAAGGGCAGTGGCCGCAGTGTCCCCGGCGTGGACCTGGGCCGCGCGATCCAGCGTCTTGCGCGCGAAGGGCTGCTGCTGAAGGGCGGTGGGCACGAGATGGCGGCCGGCCTGACGGTCGAGGAAGCCATGATCATCCCCGCGATGGAGCGGCTGGCCGACCTGATCGCGGCCGACATGGCGGGACGCACCACTGGGCGGGATCTTCGGATCTCGGGTCTTCTGGAGCCGCAGGGCGCCACGCCGCAGATGTACCGGATGCTGGAGGATGCCGGTCCCTTTGGACAGGCCGCCCCGGCGCCGCGCTTTGCCTTTGCCGACCAGCTGATCGACAGCGCCGCCACCATGGGCGACCGTCACCTGCGCCTGCAGTTCCGCAGTCCCGGCGCGCCCGCGCTGGAAGCCGTGGCCTGGGGCGCGATGGACGGACCGCTGGGTCCCGCCCTGATCGGCGCCCGGGGCCGTCGCTTCCACCTGGCAGGCAAGCTGGAGCTGTCCACCTGGGGGGGCCGGGAACGGCTGCGCCTGCGCCTGGATGATGCCGCTCCGGTTTGACGCAACTGCCCGGGGGTTCCGGGGGTTGAAGAGCAGAAGGTCGGCCCCTGTTCGCCGGCCCGCCAAGGAGCGAGCGATGCAACCGACATGGCCTGACCGTGCTGCCCCTGTTCCGGACGCTGCCCCGTGGCGACGCGGCGGCCGGATGGTTCGGGGCATTCGCTGCCGTGGCCTTACCCAAGGGCCACGCTCCGCCACCCGTCCCTTTCTGCAGCCTGAACAGGCCGCTGCTGTTCCAGTGGGACACCAGCAGGCGTTCGGGACATGGGGCCCCAGATCATGAAGGCGATCCGACCGTGAATTTCCAGAGCTTCGAAGATCCCGCCGGCGGCGGTGACCATGCGACCCGGCTGCAGGCGCTGCGCGACGTCATGCGCGCCCAGGACCTGGGCGCCGTCATCGTGCCCCGCGCCGATGCCCATCAGGGCGAATACGTGGCGGATGCGGATGCGCGTCTGGCCTGGCTGACCGGCTTTACCGGCAGCGCCGGCTTTGCGATCCTGACCCATGACCGCGCCGGCGTCTTTGTGGACGGCCGCTATCGCGTGCAGGTGCGGGGCCAGATCGACCTGCGCCACTTCACGCCGGTGCCTTGGCCGGAAACCCGCCCCTCGGACTGGCTGCGCGAGGCGCTGCCGCAGGGCGGTCGCGTGGGCTTTGACCCCTGGCTGCACACCCGCCGCGAGATCGAGACGATGGAGGCCGCGCTGGAAGCGGACTCGATTGCACTGGTCGCACTGGAAACGAACCCGGTCGACGCCATCTGGTCCGACCGTCCCGCGCCGCCGGTGGGCGCCGCCCGCATCCACGACGACGCGCTGGCGGGTGAGACCGCCGCCCAGAAACGTTCGCGCCTGGCGGCCCAGTTGAAGGCCGAAGGTCAGGCGGCCGCCTTTCTGTCCTTGCCGGATTCGATCTCGTGGCTGCTGAACATCCGCGGCACCGACCTGCCCAAGAACCCGGTCGTCCAGTCCTTTGCCGTCCTGTCGGACAGCGGACACCTGGCCCTGTTCGCCGAGGCTGCCAAGTTTGACGACACCCTGCGCGCGCATCTGGGCAACCAGGTGACGATCCTGCCGCCCGAGGCGCTGTCGGCTGCCCTGACCGACCTTGAAGGTCCGGTGCGGCTTGACCCGGCCAGCGCCCCCGAAGCCGTTTTTCGCATCCTGGATGACGCGGGCACGGCGGTCATCCGCGCGCCTGATCCGGCCGTCCTGCCCAAGGCGCGCAAGAATGCCGCCGAACTTGCCGGGATGCGGGCAGCCCATCACCGGGATGGGCTGGCGATGGTGCGCCTGCTCTCCTGGCTGGACCGCCAGGACCCCGCCGAACTGACGGAAATCGACATCGTCCGCCAACTTGAAGCGCTGCGGTCCGAGGCGGGCGTCCTCGACATCAGCTTCGACACGATCATGGGCTCGGGGCCGAACGGCGCCATCGTGCATTACCGCGTGACCGAAGCCACGAACCGCCGTCTCGCTCAGGGCGACCTTCTGCTGATCGATTCGGGCGGGCAGTATGTCGACGGAACCACCGACATCACCCGCACCATCACCCTGGGCCCGCCGCGGCAGGATGCAGTGGCGCCCTTCACGGCGGTGCTGCGCGGAATGATCGCGCTCAGCCGCGCGCGGTTCCCCAAGGGAGTGGCGGGGGCGCATCTGGATGCGCTTGCCCGGCAGTTCCTGTGGACCGAGGGGCTCGACTTCGACCACGGGACGGGCCACGGCGTAGGCGCGGCACTTTGCGTTCATGAAGGTCCCATGCGGATCAGCCGCGCCAGTGACATGGCGCTGGAGGCGGGGATGATCCTGTCGAACGAGCCGGGATACTACCGCGAGGGCAGCTTTGGCATCCGGATCGAGAACCTCGTCGCCGTGACGGAGGCCGATGCCGAACCGGGCCGTCAGATGCTGGGCTTCGAAACGCTGACCCTTTGCCCGATCGACCGCCGCCT
>VGDE01000020.1 GCA_016869875.1 Alphaproteobacteria bacterium | reverse complement strand
ACGGTTCCAGCTTTCCGAAAAAAAGCCCCGCCCGTCCCCGTGACGCACCGGCGTCAGAACCAGAACATCCAAAAGAAAAGGCCGCTCAATCTGCATCGACAATCTCGGGCATTGCATACGGTCGCTGTCTAGAAGCAACCGCCTGCCTTGTCAGCCCACGATCGCAGGAAATCCTGTGACCCGGACAAAGATCCGCCACGTCTCCTGCCCCATGGCGGTAGTGCTCCGGCGAAAGCATGCCGTAGATGAGTGAACCCGCAAGCTGAATGGTGCGCTCATGTCTCAGGAGTGGACGAAAGCGCTGCGGCCGATCTCTGTCATAGGCAGGCCACGACCATGCACACTGTTAGCCCTGTAGTATCGTAAATGCGCAATCGCTCGCGAAGAGCCTGATTTTCGGGATCAAGCCGAGGCTGATGGCGAAGTGGTGCAGACGCTCACGGTAGAGGATGTCAGGTCGAACGCGAAAGAACCACATACCAGGTTCTAGGTCGTGTTGACAAATAGGATTCACACGGCGGGTTGATCGTGCTTCAAGCTGGTAATCTTAATGGAGAACAGCTTGGCACGAGACCTGATGTCAGGCGAGGAATGGGCGTTCCATGAGCGGTTCATCCTGTCGATCCGCGCCCCGAGCGGGCGCAAAGCCCTGAACCCTCGCCTTGTTCTGGATGGGATCTTCTGGAGTGAGGCATGAGCCGCCACTGGTTCAAGGCCATGCCGAACGCGGACGGGATCGCCGTGGCGGGACCTGCCGGAAGAGTTTGGCAAGTGGTCATCGGTCTATCGCCAGTTCCGGCGCTGGACATTGGCCGGTCTGTGGGAGCACATCCTGGAGGCGCTGAACGAAAGCGGGCTGGTCCCGGACGCGCTTCAGATGATCGACAGCACCGTGGTCCAGGCCCATCATCAGGCAGCGGGCGCTAAAGGGGGACTCCGAGACAGGGTCTCGGCCGTTCAAGAGCGTCCGGTGGGAAAACGATCGACTGGATCGTTTTCTGGACCGCCTTCCACTTCACGACCAAGATCCACCTCCGCGTCAACGCGGCAGCCCTCCCTATGAGGTCGGATATCACGCCGGGGCAGACATCAGACTATATGGGCTTTGACCTGGTCATGGGCGACAACCTGCCCAAGCCTGCCGTCCTGCTTACAGACCGGGGCTATGACTTCAGTAAGGTTCGCAGTACCATGGAGGTGCGTAACGTTGTCCCGGTGATCCCGATGCGCAAGTCCCGCAAGCTGCGCGTTGCCGTGGAGCGTGCCCTCTACCGGCTGCGCAACCGGGTCGAACGGTGCTTCAACAAGCTCAAGAATGCCCGCCGCGTCGCAACCCGCTACAACAAGACCGCCGAAAGCTTCCTGGCCTTTATCGACATAACCTCGATCCGCCTCTGGCTCCGTCATTTGTCAACATGACCTAGGATCTGTCCCTTCAACTTTTCAGATCCGGAACATGCCGATGGCAGCAAGAATGATGGCGTTGAGAAAGATGTCTCCGCAGGGGTCCTGAGCCAAGTGGCGAGGCCGCGCCAGCGCTTCAGGCGGCTGAAGGCGTTCCCGATCCGGCACCGTCTCCGGTAAAGGCGCTTGTTGCAAAGCAGCCGGTTTGTTGCGTGTCCTCCGGGGCAGAATGCAAGGGTCCGATGCCACACTCTTCAGGGCTGTCGTGCAGCCGGCCGGCATTCTGCGCAGTGTCACCCGGAAAAACGCTTGGTTGGCGGCAGATGGCGCAAAAGCACGAGCACACCCCGGCTGTCAGCCATCTGGCGCGACGAGAGGACGGCGTTCAGCGGGCGCCCCTGCCGTCGCTGAGCATGTGCCTCCTGGAGTTCAGGCCGTCTCTCGTGCCTCCAATCGTCCGAGACCGATCCGTCCTTGCGAAAAAGGCGACTCGGATCGCTGTCTGATCCTCGGACTATAATGACTGGCTGCGGTGCGGCGCGACTTCGGGACTGTGCCGACCATCCGGCGTGTCGCCCCTAGAGCCGGGTTTTGCCAGCTCTCGAAAGATCCCCATGAAGATGCCCATCCAGGACCAGCAGGCGAACCGGCTATAAAGCCTCTCGCGGCGGTGGTGGACCGCCCAGGCATTCTTCCACCGCAGAGGCATGCCGGCTGACGGTGATGATCCCGTTCAGCGCCATCCGCCGCCAAGGCGCGATCGCTGGCGTGTCTTGAGGAAGACGGGCGGAAGTCGCCGCATCTGCAGCCCGCTCAGCCAGCGGTCGCGGTTGTCCCTTTGGCTCACGACCAACATGATCCGCTCCAACAACCGGTCGGAAACAGAAACCGGTTGGGATGGTCCTTGGGCAGAATGGCCCGATCAGATGCAACTGGACTGGACAGGCCGGCTCTGCGCCGGCCTTCAACCTTGTTCAGATTGCCAGATCTTCCAGGCTCTTGCCTTGCTCCAGGTGCTCCTGAACCCAGCGAGGCTTGCGGCCGCGACCGGTCCAGGTCATCGTCTGATCCTCTGGATGGACATATTTCGGCGCAACGCTGCCGCTGCGGCGGGGTTTTGCACCGGTCAGTTCGGCCAGATTGAAGCCATGTTCCCGCGCCGCCTCTTCGATGGCGGCCAAGGCTTCGCGCCGCTTGCGATCTTCGTAGGAGTTGATGGCGCGATCCAGCTTGGTCCGCAGATCGCGCATTTCCTTGAGAGACATCTTGTCAAAGTCGATGTTCATATTATCCAGTTTCTGTTTTGATGTTTATTAACTGCAGTCCTTATAAACTCGTTAAATAAGCATACAACCTGAATAAATAGTTAACGGGGCCCCCGCTTGGCAAGTATCCTCTGCAAAGTTCTTCGATGCATATGCAGTCTGCGTGCCGTCTCACTGACATTGCGGTCGCATTGTTCATAAACGCGCTGAATATGCTCCCATCGCACCCGATCTGCGGACATGGGATTTTCAGGCGGAGGCGGAAGCAATTCTCCACTGGAAAGCAGCGCCGACGTTACGTCATTTGCATCGGCAGGTTTTGCCAGATAATCTGTAGCACCCATCTTGACCGCAGCCACGGCGGTCGCAATTGCGCCATAACCCGTCAACACGATGATCCGGGCATCCGCGCGCTTGTCCCGAAGCGCCTCGACGACATCAAGACCATTGCCGTCCTCGAGCCGAAGATCGACAACCGCATAGGCTGGTGCCCGTTTCTCGATCAGGCGCATGGCATCCGCCACAGTCAGTGAAGTTTCCGTTTGGAATCCGCGCTTTTCCATGGCGCGCGCCAGGCGCGAGACGAAGATCTCGTCATCGTCCACCAGCAGCAGCGAAGCATCCGGACCGATCTGCGCGTTCAGTTCGTCCATGACGAGCCCTTCCCAAGATTGTTTTCCGGTTCATGTGCCCATCGCGCGGAAATTTTTCAAATTGCTGCGACAAATCGCCTTAGGCAGCCGCATCCACGAAACAGCCTGTTCGTTCTGCCACGATTTCCGGGGCAGTGTCGCGTGAAAAGAATTCGACTGTTCGCCCTCCGGGCATGACCAGATAGGTATTGGTCATGTGATCGACCAGATAATATTCCTGATCCTCTTCGTCATGCGCCTTGAAATAATTCCGCCAGCCCTGGTTTACCGCCGCGATCTCCTGGTCGCTGCCCGTCAATCCGATCATGTCATCGGAAAACTGGCTGGTGTAATCGGCCAGCACCTCGGGCGTGTCGCGCCGGGGATCAACGGTGATAAAGACGGTCTGCACGTCCTTGCCGTCCTCCTGCAAAAGGTCGGCCGCCTCGGCGTTGCGGGCGCTGTCAAGCGGACAAACATCGGGGCAGAAGGTATATCCGAAATACAAGAGCGTAGGCTTGGAAAAGACCTCGGTGGAGGCCACCCGCTGCCCGTCCTGCCGCGTCAGGGTAAAGTCGGTCCCAAAGCTGTCCATTCCGCCGGCAACGGTGCTGGTGGTGCATTGCGCAAAGACATCGTCCGAGCGCTGCTGTGCCAGGAACAGCGCGCCCCCGCCCAAAACTCCGATGGCCGCGGCCGTGCCGATCAGCAGGATTTTCCGGTCAGCCATGACGGACCTCCTTTGGTGTGAAAATCCGCGCATTGATGGCCCATCGACGGACGGGTATCAAGTCACGCAATGTCGCAACACAGGCCCTCCATGATCCCTGACCCGCTGCCCGAAGATCTGGCCGACGCGGTTCTGGGCGCCGGCGACACCCCCAAGCCCGAGCCGATCCGGATGCGGACGCTGGTGCTTTTGCGCTGGTTCGCGATCGGCGGTCAGATGGCGGCTGTGGTGGTCGCATGGTTCATGGGCATCGGCTTTCCCAAGGCGCCGGTCCTGATGCTGATCGCAGCCTCGATCACGATGAACCTGTGGCTGTTCCTGCGCCCGCCGAAACGTACTTCGCCCGGCCGAGCGGTGCTGCAGCTCAGCTTCGACCTGGTGCAGATCTCGACGCTGATGGCGCTGACGGGGGGAATGGCCAATCCCTTCGCGTTGCTGGTGCTGGCGCCCGTGACCATCGCGGCGGCCTCGCTGAACGCGCGGCAGGTGCTGGCGCTTGGCCTTGCAACGGTGGCGCTGATCTCGGTCGCCGCCGTGTTCGGCACGCCCTTGCGCGACCCCTCGGGCCAGATCCTGCGGATGGAGCCGATCCTGGCCGTGGGCCACTGGGTGGCTCTGGTGATCGGCGTGGTGTTCTTTGCGGGCTACGCGCATCGCGTCACGGGTGAACTGTCGGACACGTCGAACGCGCTGTTTGCCACGCAGATGGCGTTGTCGCGCGAACAGCGGCTGCAGCACCTGGGCGGAGTGGTGGCCGCCGCCGCGCACGAGATGGGCACGCCTCTGGCCACGATCAAGCTGATCGCGGGAGAACTGGCGGACGAACTGAAGGACCAGCCCGACCTGCATGCGGATGCCATCGCCCTGCGCGAATCAGCCGACCGGTGCGCGCAGATCCTGCGCAGCATGGGCCGGGCCGGCAAGAACGACCTGCATCTGCGTGCAGCCCCCCTGCGCGCTGTTCTGGAGGACGCTGCCAGCCCCCATGCCGATCGCGGCCCCGTGGTCGAAATCCATGCCGAAGGTCCGGTGATCCGACGCGATCCGGCCGTTATCCACGCCCTGCGCAACCTGATCCAGAATGCGGTCGACTTTGCCGAAAGCCGGGTCGTGATCGAAACGCAGGTGACGCAGGGCACGCTGACGGTGACAGTGCGCGATGACGGGCCGGGTTATCCGCCGCAATTGCTGTCGCGGATCGGCGACCCGTATCTGAGCCGGCGGGCCGATGCGCAGCGCGGCAGCTATGAAGGCATGGGTCTTGGCCTTTTCATCGCCAAGACGCTTCTTGAGCGGTCGGGGGCGCGGCTGACCTTTGCCAATGGGGGCCCCGGCGCGGTCGTGGCCGTCCGATGGCCCCTTGACCGCATCCGGGCGCAGGATCGGCTGGCGCTGTCACAGAATCCGACAATTCAGACATAAAGATCTTAACCGCCTGTTAATCCTGACTCACCTATGGTTCACATGAGCTGAAAGGAGTCGTCTGCGGTGGACATCGAAGGTGCATGGGTGGTGGCGGTTGCGGTGCTGAGCGGGACTTTGTCCGTCCTGCTGGCAATCGGGCTGATCCGGTGGTGGGACGCGCGCAGCGGCGGCGCTGCACAGGCCCATCCGTCGGTGCATGCACTTGACGGGCGGGTGCAGCCGACCGTCTTCCTGTTCAAGGGCGGTATGGTGGCCGATGCGACGCCCCCGGCCCGCGCCCTGCTGGATCGCGTGGGCGGCGCCGAAAGCGACTGGCTGCGCCTGATGCATTGGGTAGGTCCCCGCTTTCCCGAGGCCCCCGATCGGCTGGCGCAGCTGCATCGGCTTGGACGAATTGAACTTGTGGGCCAGCAAGGACATGGCACTGCGGTCCTTCGGCTGGTGGCCGAGGATCTGGGCGATCGCCTGATGCGGATCACCATCTCCGATCCCGGTGCCGAACATGCGGGCATCGTGGTGGACGCGATGTCGCTGCAGGCCATGGAGGAGGAGTTGCATCTGCTGCGCGGCGCGCTGGACCAGACGCCCATGCTGGTGTGGCGGCTGGACGGACAGGACCGCGTCACCTGGGCCAATTCCGCCTATCTGCGTCGGGCCGAGGCACGCACCGAAGGCGACATCGGCTGGCCCCTGCCGCGCCTGCTGGACGCGCCGCGGCCCGGATCGGGTGCCGGAACCACGACACGCCGCGCCGCGCTCGAGGATAACGGCATCGTGTCGTGGTATGACTGCCACAGTCACCGGATGGGAAACGAGGCGATGATGTTCGCCCTGCCCGCAGATGCCGCCGTGCGTGCCGAACGCAGCCTGCGCGATTTCGTTCAGACACTGACCAAGACCTTTGCCGACCTGCCCATCGGGCTTGCGATCTTTGACCAGCAGCGGAACCTGCAACTGTTCAACCCGGCGCTGATCGACCTCACGAACCTGCCGACAGGGTTCCTGACCGCGCGCCCGACATTGTTCGACTTCCTGGACCAGTTGCGCGAACAGCGCATGGTGCCCGAGCCCAAGGACTATCGCAGCTGGCGACAGCACATGGCAAACCTGGAAAGCGCGGCCGCCACTGGCCACCATGTCGAAACCTGGTCGCTGCCCGGCGGGCAGACTTACCGGGTGACCGGACGGCCCCATCCGGACGGCGCGGTCGCCTTTCTGTTCGAGAACATCACTTCCGAGATGTCCCTGACCCGCAAGTTCCGGGCCGAACTGCTGCTGGGGGCGCATGTCCTTGACGGTCTGGACGACGGGCTTGCCGTTTTTGGTGGAACGGGTGCGCTGGTGCTGATCAACCAGGCCTATCGCGGCCTGTGGGGCGCGGCCCCGGCCAGCCTGTCGGACGCCATCGCCGAATGGGAGGCAATGACCGCGACCGGCCCCGGCTTTGAGGCCCTGCGCGATGCGCTGCTGATGCAGGACAGCACGACCGCCACCAGCGGCGCCATGGCGGGACCCCAAGGGCAACTCTTGGGCTGGACCGTCACGCCCCTGACAGGCGGACGCAAGATGCTGCGCTTCCGGTTGACGGCAGGCCAGCCGCTGACATCTCAGACCGTGCTGACGGCAGCGACCGAGGAGCTGCCACCCTCGCGGCGGACCCTGCCCAGTGCGGTGGGCGCCGACTAGGCGCCAACCGCGACGCGTCAATAGTCCCGTTCGAAGAACAGGCCGAGCGAACTGCTGCCATCGCTGGCTACCGATCCGCGTGCGCGCAGCGACTGGGTGATGTCCAGGTTCAGGTTGATGGTCGACCGTCCACCCTCGCCCACCGACACATCCGAATACACGTTCTCGGACAGATACCGGCCGGCCCGCAGTTCGACATTGCCGTCGTCGTCGGTGGTCAGGTCCAGATCATCCAACCCTGCGCTTTCGCGGAGGTTGCTGATGATCCCCTCGCCGCCCCGGCCCGCCAGAACGGCGATGGCATTGGCCAGCTGCGCCGCCTGCAGGGGGCTGATGCTGTCCAGGCCGCGGCCGAACAGCAGCTGCGACAGCACCTCTTCCTGCGGCAGGTCGGGCGAGGACTGGAACGTGATCTCGGGGTCGCGCACGTCGCCGTCGATGATGATGCGCGTGGTGATGCCGTCACGCTCGGTTTCCGCCACCAGCCGAAGCACCGGGACCAGGCTGCCTTGCAGCTCGACCAGACCCTCGGTCAGGTTGAAGCGGTTGCCCAGCAGGTCCACCCTGCCGCGGATCAGCTCCAGGTTGCCAATCGGGATCACGTTGCGCGGCGTCCCCCGGATCTGGAAGCCGCCGCCCAGTTCGGCATCGACCCCGCGGCCGCGGATAAAGACCCGGTTGGGCGCATTGATCGTCAGGTCCAGCTGGGGCGGGTTCGCGGGCGGCGTGGCTGGCGGGCCCGCCAGCCCGGCTTCGCTGGCGGCCTGGCTTGGATAGCCCTCCAGCCCGGCGCGCGCGCGGGTGGCGCGGACGGGTGGCCGCTGGCTGCCGACATGGGTGATGTCGGGAATTGCTCGCGCGCCCCCCAGCCCGGTCGAGGGGATGCGGATCTCGGTATCGCCCAGGTCGATCTGCCCCGACACCAGCGGTCCGCTCGCGCCCGACCCGGCGATCCGCAGCGAACCGCTGGCAATCGTCTGGTAAAGGTTGGGGTCGCGCAGAACGACCTGGTCCAAGAGGATGCCGATGTCCAGCGCACCCCCGGCCAGGTCCACCGGCCCGCTGAGGGTCAGGCGGCCGCCCGCGGCGACATTGGCGCCGCCCTCGACCTGAACGCGCCCGCCCTGAAGGGCGGCCACGATGTTCATCTGCTCCAGCCGCAGGCCCAATGCCGGATCGGCCAGCTGGCCGTCCTGCAGACGCACCTGCCCCGACAGCGCCTGCAGCGAGGGCGCCCCCTGCAGGCGCAGATCGATCGCCAGCGGCCCGGAAACGCTTCGCGTGCGCAGGAAGGTGTTGGCGATGGCCGAATCCGCACGGCCCGCGATCGTCAGGTCGGCAGTCGAGCCGTCGCGTGCGGCAGTGCCGGCAACGCGCAGGTCGGTGCTGCCCGGGGCTTGGGCGCGCAGATCCAGCGCGATGTTCGGCCCCTGCTCGTTCGCGGTGCCGGTGACGGTCACGGGTCCCGGAAACTCTGGCACCAGCAGCCCCAGGTTGGCCAAACGGGCGTCGATGTTGATCCCCGTCGCAGGCGCGCCATCGGCTGTCACCTGCAGCTGCGGGTTCGTGACGCGCAGACGCTGGACCGATATCCCCTGCGAGTCCTGGCTGGCGGCCAGATCAAAGGCGGTCTGCCCCGCCAGAACGGGGTCCACCTGCGGCTGGCCGACCGAAAGGCCGTTGGCCGTGCCGGTGGCCTCGATGCGCCGGGCCGACCCGTCATCTGTCAGCCGCGCATCGGCACTGACGGCGCCACTGATCCCGTTGCCCAGGAACCGCAGATCGCCCGCGTTCAGCTGTGCCGTGACATCCGTCGCGCCTGCGCCCACTTGCCCTGTTGCCGTGGCCGACAGGCGCGGGTTCTCGATTTCCGCCGTCTGGATGGTGAAGATGCCGTTCCGCTCGGTCCCGGTCACGGCCAGACGCGTTTCGCCCACAAGGGCACCGTCCACCTGCGCCTGGCCAAAGGACAGATCGCGCCCGGTGCCCGTCACGTCCAGCCGACGGATGCCGTCGCCCGCCTCGCGGAAGCTGCCCTGAGCCTGCACCGCACCTTGCCAGCCCGGACCAAAGGGCGCCAGCGAGGCCACCTGCACATCGCCGGTGATGTCGGTGACGCCTGCGCCATACACACCCTGAACGACAGCACGCATCTGTTCGTTGGTCAGTTGGCCGTCCGAGATGGTGATGATGCCATCCCGCTCGGAGGCCCGCAGGCTGAGGCGCGTGGTGCCGGTCAGCGCGCCATCCACCCCTGTCTGGCCCAGGAACAGGTCCTGCCCCTCGCCTGTCAGGTCGATCAGGCGCGCCCCGTCCTCTTCGGTCAGGGTGGCGCGGGCCTGGAAGCCGCCGGACCAGCCGGGCACCAGGGTGGACAGATCCGCCACCGAAAACTCGGCCTGCGCATCCAGCGCGCCTGCGGCCAGATTTCCTTCGGCCGTGGCATCCAGTTGCGGGTTCGACAGCTGGAACGTGTCGATCTGAAAGCCGCCCTCGGTTTCGGCGGCGATTGCGGTCAGGTTGGTGCGCCCCCGCAGGGCGTTGTCCAGGGCCTCGATCCCGATGCGCAGGTCGCTGGCCTCCCCGTTCAGGGACAGGCGGCGCTGGCCGGCGGGACCGTTCAGCGCGGCCTCGGCCTCCAGCGCGCCCGCATATGCGGGATCGACATCCGCCAGCGAAGGCATCGAGATGCGTGCCGTCAGGTCGCTGGACAGGCTGCTGATCAAGCCCTGCGCTTCGGCGGTCAGGCGGCTGGCATTGACCGTCAGCTCCTCGATCTCGATGCCGATCTCGTCCCGGCGCGCGTCGAGCATGATGGTCGAGCGTCCATCCAGCAGCCGGTCCAGCTGTGGCTGGTCCAGCGCGATGTCGGTGCCCGCGATCCGGGCGTCGATGTCAAAGCTGCGGTTCAGCAGGATGTAATATCCCTCGACCGTCGCGTCGGCCGCCCCGGTGACCGGCCGGCCCGCCAGCGTGGACAGGCGCGACAGGTCGCTGTAGCGGGCGTCCATGTCCACCGACAGGGTGATGCCGCTGGACAGGCCCGACACAAGGAAGTTGCCATCCAGCCCATAGTCGGACCCGACCACTTGCAGGCCCGAGATGTCGACGGCATTGCCCGGCGTGAAGTTGAACTGTGCCTCCCCCTCGATCTGCTCGCCCACCGCGGCGGCCAGTCCGGGATCGGCAAAGGCCAGCTGACGGGCCGCGAAATCCAGCCCCCCCGTGACTTCCGACAGCACACCCTCGGCCAGCACGACTTCTCCCGCCCCGTCCAGGTCCAGCGCACCCAGGGCCACGTCACCCAGGTTCAGCGCACCGACACGACCGTTCAGGGTCCATCCCTGACCCTCGGCGGCATCATAGTCCAGGGACAGGCGACCGGATTCCACCGTCGTATCCTCGCCCGCGAAAGGCAGGGGAACGGGGACCTGCGCGGCCTCGGCGTCGCGGCCCAGGGTCACCAACAGCTGTGCCCGTTGCGGGGCAGACTGGTCGTTGGTCGACAGCGATCCGGCAATCCGCAGGGCTTCGGTCCGGATGTCCAGGGTGGGGATGTCCAGCCGGCCCGTGTCGGCCCGCCAGCCTTGCGCCAAGAGCTGCGTGTCGCGGCCAAAGAAGGCGCGATCCTGGGGACGCAGCAAGGAGGCAACATCCCCGCCCAGTTCGAAACGGAAGGCCGTGCCCGTCGTGCCGTCGGAGCCGGTCTGGCCATTCGCGCTGACCTGACCGGTGATGCGCGGCTGGCCGTCGGTGGCCAGGCGGATGTCGGCGGCAAAGTTGCGGATCTCGCCCTCGCCGCTGATCTGCGCGGTCAGGGCCGGACGCTCGTACAGGTTCACCAGGTTTGCCAGGATGCCGTTGGCGGCCTCGTCCAGCCCCAGGTTCAGGCGCAGCACCTGCGTGTCGTTGGAATAGCTTGTATCGAGGACGAACTGTCCGCGCGGGCCGTCCAGCCGGTCGATGGTCAGTTGCGCCGTGCCTTCGCCGCCCTCGAGGCTGAGGCCGCCGGACACGCGCAGCGCCGCCTCGACGCCGATGACCGGCTCGCCCAAGGCCACCCGATCGGCGCGGATCTGCTCGATGTTCAACGCCACCGGCAGTTCGGGAAGGGCAAAGACCGGAGCCTCGGCCTGGACCTGCCCTTGTTCGCCTTGCGGCATCCGGGGCAGCAGGATCTCGGCGGCCGACAGTTCGGCGATCTCGATCCGGCGGCGCAGCAGGGCCGACCGGTTCCACTGGATCGCGCCGTCGCGCAGGGTCAGCCAGACGCCTTCGTCATCCGCAATGCGGAGTTCGCGAAAGGTCGCGCGGGACGACAGCGCGCCCTCGAACCCGTCGATGGCGACTGTGCGACCGGCCCCCGACAGGTTGCGCTCCAGCAGCCCGGTCAGAAAGCCGCGATCGTCCGCAATCTCCTCGGACAGTTCGGCCGCGGTCTGCGCCAGCAGCGCCAACGGAAAGATCAGGGCAAAGAGGTATATCCAGAATTTGCGCATCAGAATGCCTGCCCCAATCCAAGGTAAAGCTGGACACCGCTGCCGGTGTCTCCGCTGACCGGGCCGGCCACGTCAAAGCGCAACGGACCCACGGGTGTGTCATAGCGGACGCCGATACCGGCGCCCGCCTGATCGCCGCTGTCGCCGTCAAAGCCGCTGTCGGCCCAGACCCGTCCGTAATCGGCGAAGGCCACCAGCCCTATCCGCTCGCGGACCTGAAAGCGGAATTCGGCGGTGGCGTTGGCCACGCTCATGCCGCCGGTCTTGATCGTGCCGCCGTCGGGACCGGGAATGACCTCGACCCCAAGTGATTGGTAGGGATGGCCGCGCACGGTGCCGCCGCCGCCGGAAAAGAACAGGTAGTTGCGGGGCGTGGTCTCGATGTCGCTACCCAGGACGGAGCCCGCGCGGGCGCGTCCGGCCAAGGTAAAACGGTCGCCGGCGCCGAAACTGCGATAGACACGCCCTTCGCCCAAGGCTTGCGCACCGGTGCCGGTATCGCCAAAGCCCCGGAACGGCACCAGAGAACTGGACAGGTAAAATCCGCGCCTGGCGTTGTTGCGCTCCACCCGGCGGTCCCAGATCACGTCCATCGGCAGGGCCAGCACCTTGAAGTCGGTCTGGCCATTCGCATCAAAGACCCGCGAATACTGGTATTGCAGCGAGATGTCGGCCGTCAGCAGTTCCGTTTCCGCATCGCGGAAGATGTGGTTGAAGCCAAGCGAGGCGCTGGCCGTGTCCTCGTCGTAATCCTCCTCGCGCATCCGCGCGGCCGTGGCTTCCAGATAGCCTGTCGTGTCAGGGGTGATGGTGGCCGGGCGGTCCAGCCGCACGGTCACTTCGTCATCGCGTTCGCTGGTCTGAGAGCCGATGTCCTTGACCCTCGCGTCAATGCGCAGTCGCTCACCCCCGCCCAGCAGGTTGCGGTGCATCCAATAGGCGGACACCAGCACCCCGTCCGTGTTCGAAATCTCGAACCCTGCGCCGATGCGGCGGGGACGTTGCTCCACAACGGTCAGGTCCACGTCCAGCGTATTGCCAGGGCCCAGATTCTCGGCTTCCTGCAGGGTGATGGCGGAAAAGACGCCGCTGCGGCGCAGGCGCCTGCGCACCGTTTCCAGATCCTCGGGATTGAACTGCGCGCCTTCGGGAAAACCCGCGATCTTGCGCAGGCGACGCTCGTTCAGGCGCTGGTTGCCGCTGACGCTCATCTGGCCAAAGCTCACGCGCGGGCCCGGGCTCAGGGTGATCCGGCTGTCCACGCGCGCCGTGTCATGGTCGGCGATGATCTGCTGATCGGCCACGTCGGCCTTGGCATGGCCATAGCCGCGCCAGGCCTCCACGCCTGCCAGCGCTGTGCGGCGCATCGTGCCCGTGCCCGCTATCTCGTTGACGGCATAACCTGCGGGAAGATCGCTCTCCGGGGCCACCGGCGCAATGGCCGCGCGCGAAAAGCGAAAGACGCGGCCCGGTTGAACCACCACCGCAACGCGTTGCACGACCTCGGGGGCATCCAGCGGCGCAACCTCGGCCGCCTCCACGCCATCCAGCAGGATGTTGACGGTGCCGTCGTAATAGCCTTCGTCGTAAAGCAGGCCAAGGATGCGCGCATAATCCCCGCGCGCGGCGGCCAGTACATCCTGGCCGGTGGTGCGGTCTTCCCGCAGCGCGCCCGAGATCAGCGAAGTCTGGCGGATCTGCCGAGCCAGGTCGTCGTCACCGCCCTCCACACGGATGTCCAGCGCAACCGGTCCTTCAGCATCTCCGCCGCGGCCAAACAGACCCGAAAACGGCGACGAGGATTGCGCCAATGCAATCGACGCGCCGCCCAGCGCCGTTGAGGCCACAAGAAGTGCCGAAAGAAGTGCCCGCATCGATACCGCCCCAATTCTTTTGCTTGACGAATTGAAACAGGATCGACCCCGGGAATCCAGCAGTAGTTGCCCCTTCCACAGCGGTTGCGTTAACCTTTGCGCGATCCGGCAGCGGTCAGGCCAGTGCCGCCAGACAGCCGTGCAGCGCCGCCATGTCGTCGCGGATCAGGAAGATCGGCGTGTTTTCAGGGATGTGGCGCATGTGCTCTTCGGCCAGGAAGGCCGGCAGGAAGCGGTCCATCCGGTCGGCGATGCTGCGGCCCACGCTGCCGGCCAGGAACATTCCCTCCAGCGGCATGAAGCGCAGGGCCAGCTCGCGGCACAAAAGACCCACCAGTTCCGTGAAGAAGTCATAGGTGGCGATGGCCTGCGGATCCCCCGCCTCGACGGCACGGGCGATGTCCTCGCCCAACAGCGGCGTGGTGCCGGTCATGGCGGCGTGCAGGCGCGACAGGCCACGACCGGCAAAGGTTTCCTCGGTCGAGAAGAAGCCGCGCGCGGCGTCTGCGCCGACCCGGTCGATCAACCGGGCCATGATGTTGGCGGGCAGGTTCGTATGCCCCTCCTCGGCCTCGAGCGCGGTGATCGCGCCGCCGGGCAGGACGCGGACGGCGCAGACGTTGAAACCGGTGCCCAGGCCCACGACCAGCGCCTGCCCGTTCCGGGCACGGTCCGCAGGCGCCTGCCGCAGAATGGCGACCCCGTCGCCTGCCAGGGCAGGCGTGGCATAACCCAGCGCGCTCAGGTCGTTGATCAGGCGCACCTGATCGGCATCCGTCAGGCGCGCCAGATTCTGTTCGTCAAAGGACCAGTCGCGGTTGGTCAGCCGTGCCCGGCCGCCGCTGACGGGTCCCGCCACGGCGATGCACATGGACGAGACATGGGGCTGGTGCTGTTCGGCCATGAACTGCCGCACCACGTCGTCGAAGCTGGCGAAATCGTCACCCTTGAAGCGGGTGACGGTTGCCGGATCGATGGCCCCGTTGCGGGCGATTGCCAGCCGCGCATTGGTTCCACCCACATCGCCCAGAAGCATCGCCATCGCCGTTCCCCTTGCCTCAGTTCAGTCTTTCACCGTCTGTAGGCGAGAAATACGACACTTTCGAGAGGTCGAATGCCAGCGGGAAGGGCTTGCGCGCCTGAACGGCGCTTTCCGCCCGCAGGCGCGCCGTCACCGGCTTGCCGCCCAGATGGGTGACGGCGAACGTATCGGCACCCGCCGGCTCGACGATCTCGATCATGACATCGCCGCCCGCACCCTGCGCGGTGCCGGGAAGATGGGCGTTGCCGGTGGCCTCGTGGATGTCTTCGGGGCGCACGCCCAGCACGATCTCGGCCGGCAGGTTGCGTGCCACGGGATCGGTGATGACCAGGGGGGCCGCGTTCGCGCGCTCGATCTCGATCCGGGTCTGGCCCGCCTCGGACCGGACGCGGGCCGGGATCAGGTTCATGGCAGGGCTGCCCATGAAGTCCGCCACGAACATGTTGGCAGGCTTGTTGTAGATCTCGGCTGGCGTGCCGATCTGCTGGATGACGCCGCCCTTCATGACGACGATCTTGGTCGCCAGCGTCATTGCCTCGATCTGGTCATGGGTCACATAGACGATCGAGGCGTTCAGGTCCTGGTGCAGCTTCTTGATCTCGGTCCGCATGCTGACACGCAGCTTGGCGTCCAGGTTCGACAAGGGTTCGTCGAACAGGAACAGCGCAGGGTCGCGGACCAGCGCCCGGCCCATGGCGACGCGCTGGCGCTGACCGCCCGACAGCTGGCCCGGCTTGCGGTTCAGCAGCGGTTCGATCTGCAGCTGGCGCGACACCTCGGCCAGCTTGCGCTCCTGCGTGGCCTTGTCGACGCCGCGGACCTTCATCCCGAAGGTGATGTTCTTGGCGACGCTCATGGTCGGATAAAGCGCATAAGACTGGAACACCATCGCGATGTCCCGGTCCTTGGGGCTGACGCCCGTCACGTCGCGGTTCGCGATGCGGATGGCGCCGCCGGTGATCGGTTCCAGCCCTGCGATGCAGTTCAAGAGCGTGGACTTGCCGCAGCCCGACGGGCCGACCAGGACAAGAAAATCGCCCTCGTCGATGCTGATGTTGATGTCGTGCAGGATATGGGTATCCCCATAGGCTTTCTGCAGGTGATCGATTTCGAGGATCGGCATGGGCTTATCCCTTGACGCTGCCGGCGGTCAGGCCGCGGATGAAGTATTTTCCGGCGACGACATAGACCAGAAGCGTGGGCAGCGCGGCGATGATCGCGGCGGCCATGTCCACGTTGTAGGCTTTAACGCCGGTGGTGGAGTTGACGATGTTGTTCAGCGCGACCGTCACGGGCTGGCTTCCCGGTCCGCTGAAGCTGACGCCGAACAGGAAGTCGTTCCAGATCTGCGTGAACTGCCAGATGACCGACACCGTGATGATCGGCAGCGAGATCGGCAGGAAGATCGACCAGAAGATGCGGAAGAACCCTGCCCCGTCGACCTTGGCCGCCCGCACCAGTTCCTGGGGGATGGTGACGTAATAGTTGCGGAAGAACAGCGTGGTGAAGCCCAGGCCATAGATGACATGGACAAAGATCAGTCCCGGGATCGTGCCAGCCAGCCCCATCAGCCCCAGCATCTGGGCCATGGGCAGCAGCAC
The DNA here is from genome assembly GCA_016869875.1 of Alphaproteobacteria bacterium. GTDB lineage: Bacteria > Pseudomonadota > Alphaproteobacteria > Rhodobacterales > Rhodobacteraceae > Paracoccus. The sequence goes on along the minus strand of VGDE01000020.1, from coordinate 13,667 downwards.
CACCTGGAACGGAATGAAGCAGCCGAACAGGATCGCGGCAAAGAACAGGTTCGCCCCGCGGAACCGCCACTGGGCAAAGACATAACCGTTCAGCGCCCCGATGATGGTGGACAGCAGAACCGCCGGCACCGCCATCAGCACGCTGTTCCAGAAGAAGGGCCGCAGCCCCTCGCACTGGGTGCCGGCACAGGCGGTGGACCATGCCTCGGCCCAAGGGGCAAAGGTCAGCTCGCGCGGCAGGGCCAGAAGGCTGCCGGTGCGGATCTCCTCGAGGCTTTTCAGCGATGTCGTCAGCATGACGAAGAGAGGCATCAGGTAAAAGGCCGCGAACAGGATCAGGATGCCGTAAAGGCCCCAGCGCAGCAGGGTGTTACTGGTCACGGCGCGGCCTCAATTCGCTGTAAAGGTAGGGAACGACGATGGCGAAGATCACGCCCATCATGATCATCGCGCTGGAGGCCGCCTGGCCCAGATCGCCGCGCGAGAACGCCATTGCATACATGTAGGTCGCGGGCAGGTCGGTCGCATAGCCGGGACCCCCGCCGGTCAGCGCGATCACCAGGTCAAAGGCCTTGATGGCCAGATGCGCCAGCACGATGAAGGCCGACAGGAAGATCGGCGCCATGGTCGGGATGACGATCGCCGAATAGATGCGGTGCGTCGGGATGCCATCCACCTGCGCGGCGCGGATGATCTCGGTGTCCACCGAACGCAGGCCGGCCAGGAACAGCGCCATGACAAAGCCGGACGCCTGCCAGACCGCGGCCAGGACGATGGTGTAGATCGCCATCTCGGGCCGGATCAGCCAGTCAAAGGTAAAATTTTCAAACCCCCAGCCACGAACGGCCTGCTGGATGCCCAGTCCCGGGTTCAGGATCCATTTCCAGGCGGTGCCCGTCACGATCAGCGACAGCGCCATCGGATACAGGTAGATGGTGCGCAAGACGCCTTCGGCCCGGATCTTCTGGTCCAGGAAGATGGCCAGCGCCAGCCCGATCACCATCGAGATCACGATGAACAGCCCGCCAAATATGAACAGGTTGTTCATCGCCACATCCCAGCGCGGTGCGGCGAACAGCCGTTCGTATTGCCCGATTCCGTCGAATTCATAGCGCGGCATCAGGCGGGATTTCGTGAAGCTGATCCAGGCGGTCCAGGCGATGAAGCCATAGACGAAGACCAGGATCGCCACGAAGGACGGCGCCAAGACGACCTTGGGCACGTTGCGTTCAAGCCATTCCATGTCGGATAAACCCCTAAAGAAAAACCCCGCGCCCTGGCCTTTCGACCGGGCGCGGGGCAGTCAGGCCGCGATCACATCGCGTTGGCGACGGCGTCGGCCAGTTGCTGCACGGCATCTTCCGACGACATGTCGCTGTTGAAATGCGCCGTCACCACGTCGGTGATCGCACCGGCCGGCGCACCGCGCAGCGCCATGCCATGGGCATAGGACGGCAGCAGCGAGCCGTCCTGGGCATCGGCGTTCATGTCCTGGTTCGATTGCTTGGCGCAGTCGTCGAACTCGTCCAGCGCCACGTCGGTGCGTGCGGGGATGGAGCCCTTGTTCAGGTTGAAGGTCTTCTGGAACTCGGGACCCATGATCAGCTTGGCCAGCAGGGCCTGGCCCTGCTGCTTCTCCTCGCCCTCCAGCTCGAAGAAGGCAAAGCTGTCGACGTTGTACAGGAATCCTTCGCCCGGCGTGGGTGCGCAGACGAAATCGACGCCAGGCTGCTTGCCGGCAGCCAGGAACTCGCCCTTGGCCCAGTCGCCCATGATCTGGAAGGCAGCCTCGCCGTTCATGACCATGGCCGTGGCCAGGTTCCAGTCCCGGCCCGAGAAGTTCGGATCGACATAACCACGGATGGTCCGCATCTCGTCGAAAACCTGCTTCATCGTGTCCGAGGTCAGCGCCTCGGGGTCCAGATCGACCAGCGCCTGCTGATAGAACTCCGGCCCGCCCAGACCCAGGACCACCGTTTCGAAGATGGTCGCATCCTGCCAGTTCTGGCCGCCATGGGCCAAGGGGGTCACGCCAGCCGCCTGCAGCTTGTCGGCAGCGGCGTTGAATTCGTCCCAGGTGGTCGGCATGGCGATGCCGTGCTCGTCCAGGATCTGCTTGTTGCCCCAGATCCAGTTGACGCGGTGCACGTTCACCGGCGCGGCGCACCACTGGCCCTCGCATTTCATGTGCTCGGCGATCTGTGCGGGCAGGACATCGGCCCAGCCGTTCTCTTCGGCGACAGCGCCGATATCGGCCAGACCGGTTTCCTCGTACCATTCCTGGATTGCGGGGCCCTTCAGCTGCACGGCGGTCGGAGCATTGCCCGACAGGACGCGGGCACGCAATGCGGTCATCGCGGCATCGCCGCCGCCGCCGGCCACGGGCATGTCGGTCCAGGTGCCCCCCTCGGCCGCGAACTGTTCCTGCAGGACGGCGACGGATTTCGCCTCGCCGCCCGACGTCCACCAGTGCAGCACTTCGGCCGTCGGCTCGGCCATGGCGGGCGCGGCCAGCATCATGGCGGTCGAGGCCGCCAGAACGGATTTGATAGTCATGGATCCTCCCAGATCATCTTGGCGCAGGGTCGTGGCCCTGCGTATGCGCCGATCATGCCAAAGGCCTGGGCATTCCGGCAATGCGGCTGTCGCATCCGTTCCGCAGATTTCGCAGCGTCACGTTACAAACTGTTACGAAGCACGTCCGGCCAATGCTAAAGCCGCGCCAGAGGAGGACGGGATGAGCCTGCATCGTCTGCTTGTGGTCGAGGATGACGTCGAGATGGCGGCGATGCTGGCTGCCTATCTGCAACGCCAGGGCTTTTACGTCACCCGTACGGGCGACCGTGCCGGCGCATTGGCGGCGCTGAAGGCAGGACGGGTCGACCTGATTCTGCTGGACGTGTCCCTGGGTGCGGATGACGGGGTCGCGCTCTGCGCCGAGATCCGGCAGGCGCAGGACGTGCCGATCATCATGGTCTCGGCCTTGTCCGCCGATCACCAGCGCATGGCGGGATACCAGGTCGGGGCCGACGATTATATCGCCAAGCCCTTCAACCCCGACCTGCTGCTGGCGCGCATCAGGGCCGTGCTGCGGCGCGCCGGCCGCGCGCCCAGCCTGACGCATCGGCGGCGCGACAGCGTGCTGCGCTTTGCCGGATGGTGCTATGACGCCCGGCGTGACGAGGTGACGGCGCCGGGCGGGTGGCAGGTGTCCCTCTCCGGGCGGGAAACGGCGCTGCTGCGCGTCTTCCTGGCCAACCCGCTGATCCCGCTGACGCGCGAGGAGATCGCCGCCGCACTGGACGATGACGAAGCCGCCGGAGGGCGGGCCATCGACATGCTGGTCGGACGCCTGCGGCAGAAGATCGATCCGGCGCTGATCCGGACCGAGCGCGGCACCGGCTATGTCCTGGCGGCCGAAGTCGCGCATGATCCGGTCTAGCCGTCCCAGCCTGCGGATGCTGGGCAGCATCTGGATCATCTGCGCCATGATCGCGGGCGGGGGCGCGGTCTGGTTGTGGATGGCCAGTGACGCAGCGTGGCGCGGACATCTGGACCAGGCCTATATTGCCGGGCTGGCGCTGCATGACAGCGTGGAAAACGGCAGCGCCCTGCCCCCCGGCCTGTCGATGGCGCAGTTGCGCGACGCGCCGTCCGTGCCGCAAGGTTGGCGCGAAACCGTGATCACGCTGACCGGGGGCGGCCGTCCGGACCTGACGCGGGGCGCGCGCCTGTCGGTGCGCATCCAGTCTCCGGACATCCTTTACCCGGCAACCGAGGTTGAAAGCTTCGGCGGTGGCAGCCAGGCGGCGGGCCTCGCCTCGATCACGCGGACGTTGGCGCGGTTCTGCAGCGACCCGCGCCTGTTCGTGCAAACGGAAGACGGGCCCTGGACCCGCATCGACGGAGCCCCGGTCTGGGGTTGTGCCGCCGCCCCACCGGATCGTCGGCTGCTGGCGGGATTGGCGGGCTTCGGCGCCTTGGGCCTGTTGCTGGGTTGGGTAGCCCAGGTGTCCGGCGCCTTTGCCGCCTTTGCCGCAGCCTTGCGCGACCATCGGGCGCGAAATGCCGCCTTGCCCGTGGGCGGGGTGGAAGAACTGCGCCAGACGGCCGAGGCGGTGAACGCCTATGTGGCCCAGGACCGCGCCGCGCTTGAAAACCGGGCGATGGTCCTGTCGGGCGTCAGCCATGATCTTGGAACGCCAGCGACGCGCTTGCGGCTGCGCAGCGCCATGATCGAGGATCCCGACCTGCGCGAACGGCTGGAACGCGACATCGACGAGATGACGACCATGATCGATGGCGTGCTGACCTATACCCGCGCCGAGATCGGAGCAGAGCCGTTCCGTCGCCTTTCCCTCACCTCGCTGGCCGAGGCGGTGGTGGCCGACTACCAGGATGTGGGTCTGCCGGTTTCGCTGCGCGGCGCCTCGGCCCGTTCGGCGCGGTCGGGAACGCTGTTTGCCCGTCCCACGACCCGTCCATCCGCCGAGGTGCATGCAGTCCTGATGCGGGGCCAGCCGACGTCGCTGCGGCGGGCGCTGTCGAACCTGATCGACAATGCGCTGAAATACGGGCGCGCTGCTGTTGTGCTGGTCGATGGCGATGCCGACGAAGCCTGGATCACCGTGACCGACCGTGGCTCGGTCCTGACCGAGGACGACATGGCGCGCCTGACCGGCGCCTTTCAGCGCGGCGAAAATGCCGGGACCGCGTCCGGTGTCGGACTGGGCCTGGCGATCGTGTCGACCATCGCCGCCCAGCACGGCGGACGGCTGGAGTTTCATCGCGCCGCCGAAGGGCTGGAAGCCCGGCTGGTTCTTGCGCGCACATGGGCGTGACCGGCGGCGGCGGGAACCTTGGCCCGTCATACTGCGTTTTTTCTGCAACACCGCATCGAAAACGCAATGAAAGGCATTCGACCATGACCCGCATCGCCCCCCGCCTCGCCCGCCTCGGAATGGCCGGCAGCGTCGCGCTGCTGACGGCCATGCCTGCTCTGGCCGCAAGCCGTCCGGATCAACCCGTCCAAGGCTGGAGCGCCATGCAGGGCACCGACCCCGCGACACTGCTGAACGACGTGCAGACCATGCCGCTGTCGGCCGTTGCGGTTGATGACCAGCCCTATTGCGCCACCGACGATGAAATCGCCCAGACCCTGGCCACGGACTTCAACGAACAGCCCATCGACACGGCCGGTGCCGGCGGAACCGAACTGTGGGGTTCGGACCTCATGGGCACCTGGACGCTTGTCGCGGCGCGTGATGATGACACCAGCTGCATCATCGCCTCCGGGATTGGCTACAGCGACGAGAAAAGTGCCGATCTTTTCTATCGCACTGCCGGTCTCTGACCTTAGCCCACGCGCCGCAGAAAGGCGCGTGTGCGATCATCCTGCGCGCGGCCGAACAGCTGTTCGGGCGGTCCCTGTTCCACGATCCGACCACCTTCCATGAAGACGATGCGGTCCGCGATCTCGCGCGCGAACTGCATCTCGTGGGTGACGATCAGCATGGTCTGCCGCCCGTCCGCGATGCGGCGGATCAGGTCCAGAACCTCGCCCACCCATTCAGGGTCCAGTGCGCTGGTCGGTTCGTCGAACAGCAGCAGCTCCGCCTCCAGCGCCATCGCGCGGCCGATGCCGACACGCTGCTGCTGGCCACCCGACATGGCCGCGGGAAAGCTGTCGCCGCGATCCGCAAGGCCGATCTGCGCCAGGATCTCGTCCGCGCGCGCCCGTGCCTTGGCCTGCGGCCAGCCGCGAACGGTGGTCAGCCCTTCCATGATGTTCTGGCGGGCCGTCTTGTTGGCGAACAGGGCATAGTTCTGGAACACGAAGGCCGTCCGCCGCCGCAGCGCCAGCACATCGGCGCGGCTGGCGCGGGCGGCATCAACGGCGACCTGCCCCATGCGGATCACGCCTTGATCGGGATGGTCGAGAAAGTTCAGGCAGCGCAGCAGGGTCGACTTGCCCGTGCCCGACGGTCCGATGATGGCGACCCGTTCGCCCGGCTCCAGGCACAGGTCGATGCCGTCCAGAACGGTGTTGGCGCCAAAGCGCTTGACCAGTCCGGTGATCTCGATCTGACAGCTCATCGTGCCACCGCCTTTCCTAGCCGCGTTTCCAGCCGGCGCTGGCCGACCGACAGGACCTCGACGATCACCCAATAGAACAGCGCAACGACCAGGAACGCCTCAAGGTACAGAAAGCTGCCCGCAGCCTCTTTCTGCGCGGCGCCCATCATCTCGGTCACGCCCAGGGTAAAGGCCAGCGAGGTGCTTTTGATCATGTCGATGAAATAGTTCATCAGCGTCGGCGCCGCGGTTCGTGCCGCCTGCGGCAGGATGATCCGCCGCAAGAGCTGGCCCTGGGTCATGCCGATGGACTGGGCAGCCTCCCACTGGCTGCGATCGACGCCCAGGATCGCGCCGCGAATGCTTTCGGCCATATAGGCCGAAAAGTGCAGCGTCAGGCCGATGATGGCGGCGGTGACGCCGTCGATTCCCGTCATCGCGGGCACCACCTGCGGCAGGCCGAAATAGAACAGGAACAGCTGCACCAGCAGCGGCGTGCCCCGGAAAAAGCTGATGAACACCGCCACCAGGGAATCGAGAACGGGCACCCGCAGCACCCGCACGATAGCGAGGGCCGCAGCCAGTGCCAGCGCCGCGATCATGGCCAGAACGGCCATGAACAGCGTCAGCGGCACATAGCTCCCGATGACCGGCACCAGATCCCACATATAGGCGGTGTCCAGCGGCCTCATCGGTTATTCGGCCACCGGAACGGTCACGTCGGCATTCAGCCATTTTTGCGAGATCTCGGCCAGCCGGCCGTTTTCCTTCAGCGTGGTGATGGCGGCATCCACGCGGTCGCGCAGAGCCTGGCCCTCGGCGTCGTTGCGGAAAGGCAGGGCGTTGCGGATCTCGGAAAACGGCTGGCCTGCCAGTGCCAGGGGCAGCGGGCTTTCCGCGATGACCTGGGCCGAGGACACGCGGTCCATGACAAAGGCATCCACCCGGCCCAGGGCAGTGTCCTGCTCGATGTTGCTTTCGTAGGTGCGGATGTCGATTTCGTCCGCATAGGGCAGCTCGCGCAGCAGCTGCTCGTAATTCGAGCCAAGGTTCACCGCAACCGAGCGGCCCTTGAGGCTTTCGGGTCCCGTGATCTCGGTTTCGTTGCCCGCCCTCACGACGACTTGGGCGCCGTCATAAACATAGGGCTGCGTGAAGGCAAAGGCGGCTTCGCGCTCGGGCGTGATGGTGATCTGGTTGGCCACGGTGTCGATGCGGCCCGATTCCAGTGCCCCGATCAGGCCCGAAAAGGACATCGTCACGAATTCCACCTCGTCGCCCGTTTCCTCGGCGATGGCGCGCAGGAAGTCCACCTCAAAGCCCTGCAGTTCGTCCGCGCGGGTGAAGGTGAAGGGGAAATAGCCGCCCGACATGCCGACGCGGATCGTCTCGGCGGCGGCGGGCAGGGCGGTGGTCAGGGCCAGAATGGCGGCGACGGCAAGCTTGCGCATCGGAAATCTCCTTTGTCTTCTTGCCCCTAGGTGCGGGCGTGGCGGGCAGATCACAAGCCGGGTGTCGTCAAATAAGAACGCCATCGGCGCAGCCTGCCGCCTTGGCGGGACAGGCTGGTCACGGGTAACGGCAGCGCCGGAACATCGTTCCCGCCCGGCGCCCGGCGGTTGCACTAGCCGGGGATCATCGACTTGATCGTCGCCACATGGCCCGGCGCGGCCGCAAGCGCATCGACAGCCAGCGCCTCGGCCGCCGGCAGCAGGTCGGGGGCCGCAACGATGCGATCCACCAACCCCCAGGCCAGCGCCTCGGCTGCCTCGATCCGCGCGCCCCCCATCAGGATCATCCTGGCCCGCGACGGCCCGACCAGAGCGGCCAGACGCCCCGGGTCACTGGGCTGGGGCAGAAAGCCCAGGCGCATCACCGGGTAAAAGAACCGTGCTTCGGGCACGGCCAGGCGGATGTCGCAGGACAGCGCCATGCCGAATGCCCCTCCCGCCAGCGTGCCGTTCAGGGCCGCGATCGTCAGGCAGGGCATCGCGGCCATCCGCGCGGACAACTTCTCCCATTCCGGCGCCGTGGCCAGTCCCGCGCGGGCCTCGTCCAGATCGGCGCCGGCGGAAAAGACTTTGCCCGCGCCGGTCAGGATCAGCGCCTGTGCACCAGCCTGCTCCACCCGGTCCAATGCCGCCACAAGGTCGCGCAACATCGCGCCCGTCAGCGAATTCGCCTTGTCGGGCCGGTCGATCGTCAGCAGGGACAGGCCCCCGCGCTGCTGGCTGCGGATCACGACTTGTTCCCTTTCCCTTTCGGCGGCACTGTGTCAGGACTTCCGTTGAATTCCGGTTTGCGAAAGGTATCAGCCATGATCCGTTCCCTTTCAACCTCGGCCATCGCGCTGGTCCTGGGCGCGGCCCCGGCCCTGGCCGATGTCACGCCGTCGCAAGTCTGGGACAACCTGCGCCAAAGCTACGAGGACATGGGCTATCAGGTTCAGGTCGGGGACCAGCAGGAGGCGGGCGAAACACTGACGCTGTCCGACATCACGCTGCGATCGCAGGGCGACGAGGCCGCCGACTCCCAGCTGACGATCCCAAGGCTGGTGATGCAGCAAAGCGGTGCCGATGTCCGTTCGGTGATCGAGGGGCAGATGACGCTGGAAATCCGCGACACCAATCCCGAAGGCCAGCCTGCAGGCTTTGCGCTGACCCTGGATGCGTCCGGCAACGAGACCCTGTCCTCGGGCACGCCCGAGGCGATGGACCACCGCTATGCCGTGCCCGAGCTGAAGGTCCAGGGCCGCGCGCTGGATGAACGGAACGACAGCCCGGTCACCATGACCTTCACCGACGTGGAAGGGCAGCAGTCGATCCGCCGGGCTGAAGACGGCGGCAGCCAGCAGAGCTATGATGCCACGGCGGCAGAGATGGTGATGGCCCTCAGCGGCTCGGGCCCGTCCGAGGTTGAGGGCGCCGAGGATGCGACCGACACCTTTACCGCCAACGTCACCATCAGCGACCTGGCGATCACCGGCACCGGCACCCTGCCCGGCGGCGTCGACTTTGGTGCGGACCCGGCCGCCGCGCTGGCGGCGGGATTTCGCGGCGAAGGCAATCTTCAGACGGGACCGCTCAACCTGACCTTCCAGTCCAGCACCACCGACTCGGACGGTCAGGCGCAGGACGCGAACGGAACCGTTTCGGCGAACACGGGACGGCTTGCGGTGTCCATGACGGGAGACGGCCTGACCTATGAGGGCCGTGCCACCGACATGCAGACGCAGGTCACCTCGACCGAGATGCCGTTCCCGCTGGCCTATGCGACGGCCGAGAACGCTTTTCGGCTGACGGTCCCGACCGTCGCCCGGCCCGATGAACAGCCCTTTGCCCTGTCCTATGTGCTGGACGGGCTGACGTTGGACGATGCGGTCTGGCAATCCTTCGATCCTCAGAACACCCTGCCGCGCGATCCGGCCAGCCTGACCATCGACATCGAAGGCCAGACGGTCGTCACGCAAAGCTTTCTGGACCCCGCCTTCGGCGAGACCGGCGACGAGCCGCAGATACCGTTCCTGCCGCGCAGCCTGAACATCCGCGACATCTCGCTGGCGGCCATCGGGGCCAGCGCCGACCTGTCCGGGCAGCTGACCTTTGGGGATGACCCCACGCAACCGGTCGGCAGCATCGAGGGCACCTTCACCGGCATCAACGGTCTGATGGACAACCTGGTCGCGATGGGCCTGGTCCCGCAGGAACAGCTGATGGGCGCGCGGATGATGCTGGCGATGTTTGCCCGCCCCGTCGAGGGCAATCCCGAACAGCTGCAAACCCAGCTGGAGTTCCGCGAGGGCGGCTCGATCTTTGCCAACGGACAGCAGGTCCGCTGACCGCCCGTCCCTGATCCTGCGGCCGGGGGCGGGGCTTCCGGCCGCTTCCCTTTGCAGCGGCCCCGGCCGCACCACGAGAGCCGAATGACCCCTGACCTTGACCAGCCCGACCGCCTGAAACGTCTTGCCGAAGCCTTGGTCGAGGCCGCACGACGCGCCGGGGCCGACCAGGCCGATGCGCTGGCGGTGGATGGCCGGTCGGTCAGCATCGACGTGCGTGCCGGCGGACTGGAACAGGCCGAACGGGCGGAAGGGATCGAGATCGGCCTGCGCGTGCTGATCGGCGGCCGGCAGGCGGCGGTCTCCTCCTCGGATCACGGTGCGGATGCGATCGCACGGATGGCCGACCGCGCCGTTGCGATGGCGCGCGAGGCGCCGGTGGACGACACGCTTGGCCTTGCCGATCCGTCGCAGCTGTCAGTTCTGCGCGACGGCCGCAGCCTGGAGATGGCCGAGGACGCGCCCGAGCCCGAGCCCGCCCATCTGCAGGAGATGGCCTTGCGCGCCGAGGCACAGGCGCTGTCGGTCGGCGGGATCTCCCAGGTTGAAAGCGCCAATGCCGGCTATGGACGGCGGCGGGTGTGGCTGGCGGCCTCGAACGGGTTCACCGGCGGCTACGAGCGGACGACCCATGCCCTGTCGGTCGTCGCCATCACCGGCGAAGGCCTGAAGATGGAACGAGATTATGCCGGAGAATCCCGCGTCTTCGCCGCCGATCTGCCCAGTCCCGAAGAGATCGGACAACTGGCCGCGGAACGCACGGTGGCACGGGCGGGTGCAAGAAAACCTCCGACCGGCGCTTTTCCCATCCTTTACGACGGCCGCGTGTCGTCGTCCCTGATCGGGCACCTGCTGGCGGCGGTGAACGGATCGGCCATTGCGCGGGGCGCCAGCTGGCTGCGCCGCGACCTGGGCGAGCCTGTCCTGCCCGTCGGGATGGACCTGACCGAAGATCCGCTGCGCCCGCGCTATCCCCTGTCGCGCCCCTTTGACGCCGAGGGCCTGATGACCCGCGCCCGCAAGATCGTGGCGGACGGGGTGCTGCAGGGCTGGACGCTGGACCTGGCCACCGCGCGCAAGCTGGGGCTGGATAGCACCGCCTCGGCCGCGCGGGGACTGGCCTCGGCGCCCTCGCCCAGCCACAGCAACGTAATGCTGACCCCCGGGCACCACAGCCAGCAGGACCTGATCGCGCAGATGGGACGCGGGCTGGTCGTGACCTCGATGCTGGGCGCATCGGTGAACGGCACGACGGGCGATTATTCGCGCGGCGCCGCCGGATTCTGGGTCGAAAACGGCCAGATCGTCTATCCGGTCAACGAATGCACCATCGCGGGCAACCTGCGTGAGATGCTGATGACGCTGACTGCGGCCGATGACGCGCTGCCGTGGCGGGGCACCGAGGTCCCCAGCCTGCTGGTCCAGGGAATGACCGTTGCCGGGGCCTGAGGCTGACCTTGAACTGCTGGCCGCCGCCGCCGCCGAGGCCGGGCAGATCGCCCTGCGGTTCTGGCGGCGCGATCCGGTGGCCTGGGACAAGGCAGACGGAGCAGGTCCCGTCACCGAGGCGGACCTGGCCGTGAACGATGCCCTGCAGGCCCGGCTGATGGCCGCGCGGCCCGACTATGGCTGGCTGTCCGAGGAAAGCGAGGCCGACCCTGCCCGGCTGGACGCGCGCCGCTGCTTCATCATCGACCCGATTGACGGTACCCGCGCCTTTATCGACGGCCAGGAAGGTTTCTCTCATTCGCTGGCCGTGGCCGAAGGCGAACGGATCATCGCGGCCATCGTCTATTTGCCGGCGCTGGACCTGACCTATTCGGCTTGGGCCGACGGTCCTGCGCTGTTGAACGGCCGGCCCATCGCGCCGACGGACCGCGACATCGCGGGCGCCCGCGTGCTGACCTATCGCGCCGTCACCGAACACCACAACTGGCGCGGCCCCGTGCCCCGATTCCGGCGCGAGTTCCGGTCGTCCCTGGCATGGCGCCTGTGCCTTGCGGCCGAAGGCAGGTTCGACGCCGCACTTTCACTGCGGGCGGCCTGGGAGTGGGATATCGCGGCAGGCAGCCTGATCGCGGAACGGGCCAAAGCGCGGGTCAGCGACCGGCGCGGCCATGCAATGCGCTTCAACAGCCCGCGCGCCCAGGTGGATGGCCTGGTGGTGGCGGGACCGCGGCTGCACGGCCAGCTGCTGGCCGCCTTGGCCTGAAGAACCTAGAACAACGGCGGCAGGTCGAAGGGGTCGCTGGCGGCAGGCCGGCGCGTGGCGATGGTCGCCCCCGGTCCTGACAAGGTCGCGATCTGCTGTGCCAGAAGAGAAATCGCCTGCCCGGCCGCCGCAGCTGTCGCCGCCGGCGTCTGCCCCGCCATCGGCACCGAGATGTCGAAGCTGCGGGCGTGGTTCGTGCCGCTGCCCGCCAACCCGTCATCGGACACGAAATACCGCCCGCTCAGCCGGTAGGTGTTGTTGGCCTGCGCCAGCGCACGCTCGACCCGGACCTCCAGCACGCGGGCCGGCGGCTCGGCCAGGGGCCAGGGTTCTCCGATTACCGTGGCGCCCGACACTTCGCCGATGGCGCGGGCTAGGGTCGTGGTAAAGGCGCGCGCCGGGTTGTCGGCCCACAGGTTGTCGGGGTTGGAACGGATGGCCCCGTCTTCGGTCTGGAATGCCACCTCCTGGTCCGAAGCGTATTCGGGCAACGACACTTCCCGCAGTTCGGCGGTGCCCAGCCGGTTGGCGACCTGCACCCCCGCAGTGGGCGGGTCGATCGGATAACGGCCCGTTTTCTCCGGATTTGAGCAGGCGCCCAGCAAGCTGGCCCCCAGAAGGGCGGCAACGGATAGACGGGGCCAGGCAGGGGGCAGCATCATGTTCATCGTCCCAGGATAAAGGCACGGGGGTTGCGCTCGATCAATCGTGCGACCGAGCCGATTGAGGCCGTGGCGCGACGCAACTCGCGCAGCGTCCCCAGCAGTTCGTTGTTGAAGGCCGAACGGTTGCCGTAGCTGGCAAACAGCGTATCCGCCTGCCCCGCCGTCGCCTGCAGGCGCTGGATCAGGGCCGGCAATTGCTGGACCGAGGCGGCGATCTGGTCCGCCGCCGTGCTGGCCGACTGCAATGCGCTGTTCAGGCTGCCCACGGCATTGCCGTCGCGCAGGTCGTTCAAAAGGCCCGTCGCGGCCTCCAGGACGTTCGACAGGTTGCGCGGCAGCCGTTCGGCATCCTCGCTGCCCAGCATCGCGCGCAGATCGGCCAGGATGCCTTCGGCCTGCTGGCTGATGCCGCCGAAATCGAACTCTTCGACCGCCGTGGCGGCGGCGTCGATCCGGTCCAGCACATCGGGCACGTCCACGGCCGCCACGCCGATGGCGTTGAAGGCGGTCGAAGCCTCGTCCAGCAGGCGTGCAAAGGTCTGGCCGCTTTCGGCTTCGCGCAGGTCGCGCGCGATGTCGCCAATGTCGGCCAGCGCCTCGCTGCCGCCTTCGATCGCCTGCCGCAACGCGCCGGGGATAGCGCGGGTGTCCTGCGCGCTGGCAAGGGCTGTGATGCTGTCCAGCGTGTCCCGGGCCGCGTTCAGCACCTCCTCGATGGGCAGGTTTCCGATCCGTTCGACAAGACCCTGCGCACTGGCGGTGAAGTCCTCGAGATCACCCTCGACCGACGGGATCAGCGGGTTCGGTTCCGCCTCCAGGTCGATGGTGGCGGGTGGCGCGTCGGGGATCTGGACCAGCTCCACCAGCAGCGAGGTGC
>VGDE01000019.1 GCA_016869875.1 Alphaproteobacteria bacterium | reverse complement strand
CATGAGGCGCAGGCAGCGGATGCCGCGCCATGCGGCCTGCCGAAGGACTTTCAGCTTGGCCCCTATGTTCTGGTAAGAATTGCGACAGGGGCAGCGGCCCATGTCCCGGAACCTCAGAGACCGCTGTCTGCCAGGACCTGCACGATGACCGAAGCAAGCCGTTCGGCCCAGATCTGCTGCCCCTCGGACGTGGCGATCAGGTCGTTCCTGACTTCGATCAGCAGGTTCGGGCGACCCTGCGCCAAGGCATGCCGATTGATGCTGTCTCCCTGCAGGTGCCCGTCATAGGGCTGGTTCTCTCCGGTGATCCAGCCATTGTCCCGGCAGGCGGCGACCATGGCGGGTCCAAGCCGCGCATCGGCATGGGAATACAGGATGCCGACCTGCCACGGCCGCGGCGGGCGGCCGCGCAACTGGCGGGTGAAGCTGTGGATGGCGCAGATGCAACGGTCCGGATGGCGGGCGGCCAGATGTTCCAGCGCGCCGTGATAGGGCCGGTGCAGCCGGTCCAGCCTTTGTTCGCGCTCGGCGGCATCCGCCAGCTTGTTCGCCGGGATCACTGTGCCGTCGTAAAGGCGCATCAGCAGCGTCGGGTCGTCCTCGCCCCGGTTGGGGTCGATCACCAGCCGCGAAAAGTCGCTGAAGATGGCAGGCGCCTCCATCAGCGCGGCAAGGCGCGAGGCAAGTCCCGCCGCACCGACGTCGAAGGCGATGTGGCGCGCCATGTCGTCAGGCGCGATGCCAAGGTCGCCGCCGCCCACCCAGTCCGGCACGCGGTTGGTCGCGTGATCGCAGGTGATCAGCCAGCGCGAGGGGCGGTCCTTGCCCTCGATCCAGTAGGGGCGGTCGGTCATCGGGGCGTCATGGCTCATGGTGCAGGCTGTCTACGACGGATAACGGGCAGACGCCAGTTGCCGCCACGCGGCATTTGCGGCATAGGTAGCGCTAAACCTGAAAGGGCGGGATGATGAGACGACATCGCAACGTGAAGATCGTGGCAACCCTGGGACCGGCATCCTCCACGAAAGAGGTGATCCGCGCCTTGTTCGAGGCAGGGGCCGACGTGTTCCGCCTGAACATGAGCCATGGCAGCCATGACGATCACCGCGTGCGCTATGACACGATCCGCGAGGTCGAGGCCGAGAGCGGCCGCCCGATCGCGATTCTGGCCGACCTTCAGGGACCGAAGCTGCGCGTGGGCACGTTCACGGCCGGCGCGCATGAACTGGAGGAAGGCGACCGTTTCCGCTTCGACCTGTCGCCCGAGCCGGGTGACAGCCACCGCGTCCAGCTGCCCCATCCCGAGATCTTTGCTGCGCTGATCGAGGGCAGCGACCTTCTGGTCAACGACGGCAAGATCCGCCTGCGCGTGGATGCCTGCGGGCCCGATTTCGCGGAATGCACCGTGACCGTGGGCGGCACGATCAGCGACCGCAAGGGTGTGAATGTGCCCGATGTCGTGCTGCCGCTGGCGGCGCTGTCGGAAAAGGACCGGGCCGACCTGGAATTCGCCTGCCAGCTGGGCGTCGACTGGCTGGCACTGTCCTTTGTCCAGCGGGCCGAGGATGTCGAGGAGGCAAAGGCGCTGGCCCAGGGTCGTGCCGCCATCCTGTCCAAGATCGAGAAGCCCGCCGCCGTGCGCGCCTTCGACGAGATCCTGAAGGCGTCGGACGGCATCATGGTTGCGCGCGGCGACCTTGGGGTCGAACTGCCCGTTTACTCGGTGCCGCCGATCCAGAAGCGACTGGTGCGCCTGTGTCGCAGCGCGGCCAAGCCGGTGATCGTGGCCACGCAGATGCTGGAATCGATGATCGACAGCCCCATGCCCACCCGCGCCGAGGTCAGCGACGTCGCCAACGCCATCTATGAGGGCGCCGATGCGGTCATGCTGTCGGCCGAAAGCGCGGCGGGCAGCTATCCGGTCGATGCCGTGCGCACGATGGACAACGTCGCCCGCTCGGTCGAGGCGGACGCGAACTATCGCTCGATCATCGAGGCGGCCCGCAAGGCCAGCCTGTCCTCGGTTCCCGACGCGATCGTGACCGCGGCGCGCGAGATCGCCGAAACGACGGACGTGGCGGCCATCTGCGCCTTTACGCAGTCGGGCGTCACCGTCAGCCTTGTGGCGCGCGAACGTCCCCGCGTGCCGATCATCGCGCTGAGCCCCATCGAGGCCGTGACGCGCCGCCTGTGCCTGACCTGGGGCACGCATTGCGTCATCACGCCACGCTTGTCGCGCTTCAAGGAGGCCGTGGTAAACGGCACCCGCGCCGCCCGCGATGGCGGCTTTGCCGACGAAAGCCGACAGGTCGTCGTGATGGCCGGAGTTCCCTTCAACGTGGCGGGCACGACCAACATTCTGCGCATCGCCCCGTGCGATGAGCGCTTGATTTACGCAACCGACCCGGAATAACCCGGAACAGGACGAACAAACGGGATCGCGGTCATGTCTGATCTTCTTCTGCTGCTGGGGGTTGCCCTGTGTCTTTTGTCGGTGGTGCTGGCGGTGGTCCAGCTGCTGCGGACGCAACCGCCACGGGCCGCCGCAATCTGCTTTGTCGCGGGCATCGCCGCGCTGCTGGCGGGCGCATGGCTGAACCCGGCACCCTTTGCCCCCGGTGACATCCCTGCCGCATTCGAGCAGGTGACGGGCGGCGTCGGCGCGTCCTGATTTCTCTTGCCAATCTGCGGGCGTGCGCCTATACGGCGCGCTTCCGATCCCGTGCGGCCGGCCCATATGGCATTGCCGAGTCGCGCGTTCACTCTGATGAAGGAGATGAAAATGCCGAAGATGAAGACAAAATCCGCTGCCAAGAAGCGGTTCTCGTTCACGGCCTCGGGCAAGGTGAAATCCGGCCAGGCCGGCAAGCGCCATGGCATGATCAAGCGCACGACCAAGTTCATTCGCGACGCACGCGGCACCACCGTCATGTCGGACGCGGATGCCAAGATCGTCAAGAAATACATGCCCTACAACCGCTGATCCGAGGACTGAACAATGGCACGAGTTAAATCCGGCAAGGTTACCCACGCCCGCCACAAGAAAGTCCTTGATCAAGCCAAGGGCTACTACGGTGCGCGTTCGCGCAACTTCCGCACCGCCACGCAGGCCGTCGACAAGGCCAACCAGTATGCGACCCGCGACCGCAAGAACCGCAAGCGCAACTTCCGCGCGCTGTGGATCCAGCGGATCAACGCCGCTGTCCGCATGGTCGATGCCGAAATGACCTATTCGCGTTTCATCAACCTTCTGGCAAAAGCCGGTATTGAGGTGGACCGCAAGGTTCTGGCCGACCTGGCCGTCAACGAGCCCGAAGCGTTCGGTGCGATCGTGGCCCAGGCCAAAGCCGCCGCCTGACCGACCTTTTTCGTCGTGACGCAAAGGCCCGCCCCTGCAAAGGGAGCGGGCCTTTTGCTTTTTCCTGCCTGCTGCGAGGGGCGCATCTGCCCATGGAACGAATGCCTGCTGGTGGTGTTGTCTTGTTGAAACTGGAAACAGCGCAGGAAGGAGCCTCACATGGGTGAGATGACCGACAAGGCAAAGGCCGCCGCCAACAAGGCCGCAGGCAGTGTCAAGGATGCCGTTGGTGACATGACCGACAACCCGAGGCTGCAAGGCGAAGGCAAGGCCCAGAAAGCCAAAGGTTCGGTGCAGGACGTGACCGGTACGGTCAAGGGCAAGCTGGGCGACGACGTTTGAAACGTCATCCGTGATGAACGGGGGGCTCTGCTGCGGCAGGGCCCTTTTCATGTGTTCCTGTTGTAGCCCGGACTGTCGCCTGCTGCGATATTGCCGCCCGGCATGGCAGCTTGTTGCCATTGGCCGCGACGCCTGATCCAAGACTTTTGCCCTATCAAAGCCTGCACGCGGGTTCGTTCTGCCCCCAGCAGGCCCACGCGAGGTGCCGCCGGGGGTCCAGCCGCTCGCCTCGTATGGCACTGCCATGACCGCAGTGCACAACGCCCGAAAACTGTTCCACGCCCTTGTCATCCGTCAGCCTGTCGTGCCGGACAAGACACACCTCAGGTGGCAGATGGCGACTTACCCAAGGACGCTGCGCCGGTTCCTCACGGAAAACCATCAAGGATCATTTCACGTCGTCCGCCACCAAGCCAAGCCTGAAACCCACCATGGCGGAACAGCCTGCTTGTAATCAAAGGTGCGCATTGGCGCTGGCAGTGTCGGGCGGCCGCTCCTGCCTTTGGCCGGCTTCATGGCGAGGCATTGGGGTGGATGCTCGATCGGGTCACGGTGCATCAGTCGGCCGGCGCCTGTATCATTCAGGGAGCCAAGCTGTCCCTGCTGAACATGAAGGGCCTGTCATCTTATCTGCCGCGACGGAGTTGACCTATGCCGAGGTCGGAGCTCAGGGGCATTGCGAACAGGAATGCCGCCATTTGGGCCGAAGCCGCAGCCAAGAATGGTCCGCTGGACCTGATGCGGGACGGAAAGGACCTCGAAATCCACCGCGTGATGAGCCGCCTTGGACTGCGCAACAACCCTTATAGTCCCACGGCATGAGATCATGGCTCCGACACTGTCCTGAAGCCTGCACTCGTGCGCCTTCGATCCGAAGGTTCAGGAACACAATGCCGCCGAGGCGCGTGCCACCCCGAGGAAACGGGCTGCTACCGCCCCCTGGTCATGCGGCTCGTGGACGAAGCCCTGCGCCTTGTTCTGCGGCTTGGCTGTCGCGGACAGCCCCGCTTTGCGAGATGCTGTGCCCTGCCAGGCGATACGTTGATGATGCCATCCATGTGCTGCACCGCCATTCCCTGCAGTGGACGCAGCCCGACCCCTTGGGCCCGGACCTGTTCCGGGCCATGCCCTCCCGCCCTGCCTTTCCGCGTTTGGCGCGGGTCCGTGCATCTGCATCGGCGCCAGTTCCGCCCTGCAGGAGGTGCGATCCTGCTGCCGCACTTTGGCTTTGCGCGGGTCCCTGATGGCACGCCGCAGCCGCATATGGTCCTGACCCTCCGTCTGCGCGGCGGCGTCTGGCTGACGGTGCGGCCATGGGATTAACTTTGCTTGCGGCTGCTCACGTGGCTGTTACAGACTGCCCATGAAAAGGCAGCGGAGGGCGCCATGACCGCCATCATCGATTTCCTGAACACAATCTTCTGGAATTACGTGCTCGTCTATGGCCTGCTGGCTGTCGGCGTTTACTTCACCGCGCGGCTGGGTCTGATCCAGTTCCGCCATTTCGCCGAAATGTGGCGCTGCGTGCGCGGCTCGGGCGCGACGGACCGGGACGGCATCTCGCCGTTCCAGGCGCTGTCCGTGTCGCTGGCCAGCCGCGTGGGCACCGGCAACATCGCGGGTGTGGCGGTTGCGCTGACGCTGGGCGGACCGGGCGCGATCTTCTGGATGTGGATGGTGGCGCTGGTCGGAATGGCCACGGCCTATGCGGAATCCACCCTGGCGCAGCTTTACAAGGTCCATGGTGCGGACGGCATGTATCGTGGCGGGCCGGCCTATTACATCTCTCGCGGGTTGGGCCTGCCCTGGCTGGCGGGCCTGTTCGCCGTCGCTCTGATCATCGCCTTCGGCCTGGTCTTCAATGCCGTTCAGGCCAATTCGATCGCGCTGGCGGTCGAGCAGGCGTTCGGCATCAACGCGCTCTATGTGGGCGTCGCGGTTGCGGTGCTGGCGGGCGTGATCATCTTCGGGGGCATCCCGCAGATCGCGCGCACCTCGCAACTGATCGTTCCCATCATGGCAGGGCTTTATCTGCTGGCGGCGGCGATCATCCTCGTCCTGAACATCACCGAAGTTCCCGGCATCCTTGTGGGCATCATCCGCTCGGCCTTTGGCCTGCAGGAGGCCGTGGGCGGCGTCACCGGCGGTGTCATGGCCGCAATGATGAACGGCATCCGCCGGGGCCTCTTCTCGAACGAGGCCGGCATGGGCTCGGCGCCGAACATCGCGGCCGTTGCGGTTCCCAATCCGCACCACCCTTCCTCGCAAGGTTTCGTTCAGGCGCTTGGCGTCTTCATCGACACGATCCTTGTCTGTACGGCGACGGCCGTGATGATCCTGCTGGCGGATGTGATGCCCTCGGAGCAGCTGACCGGGGTCAACCTGACGCAAGCCGCGCTTTCGGACCATTTCGGCGGCTTCGGCCATATCTTCATCGCGGTGGCGATCTTCTTCTTCGCGTTCACGTCGATCATCGGCAACTACAGCTATGCCGAAAACTCGCTGGTGTTTCTGGGCGCGGGCAGGCCGGGCATCATGGTGCTGCGGCTGGGGGCCATGGGGATGGTCGTCTGGGGTTCGCTTCAGGCCGTCACCACGGTCTTTGACTTTGCCGACGCCAGCATGGGGCTGATGGCCACGATCAATCTGATTGCCATCGTGCTGCTGTCGGGAACGGTGACCAAGGTCACGCGCGACTATCTCAGCCAGCGCCGCGCCGGGATCGAGCCGCAGTTCCATATCAACCGGCACCCCGGCATCGCGCCGGGCGTGAACCGCGACATCTGGAAATGACACGCGCCTGAACCGGGGCAGGCGCGCGGTCTTTCCCCGCGCGCCCGCCCATGCTAACGCGGGCGCAACTGGAATGAGGCCCCCGATGACCGATGCGATGGATGATCTGACCCCCCTGCGCCAGCAATGGCTTGACCGGATCAATACGGCCGCCGATCCCGCGGCCATCGAGGAGGTGCGCCTGGCCGCCCTGGGCAAGAAGGGCGAGATCAGCCTCAAGATGCGCGAACTGGGCAAGATGACGCCCGAAGAGCGCCAGACCACCGGCAAGGCGCTGAACGAGGTTCGGGACGAGATCGACGCCGCCCTGCGCGCCCGCAAGCTGGCGCTGGAAGATGCCGCGCTGGACGCCCGCCTGCGCGACGAATGGCTGGACGTCACGCTGCCGGGCCGCCCGCGCCGTCAGGGCACGATCCACCCGATCAGCCAGGTCATGGACGAGGTGACCGCGATCTTTGCCGACATGGGCTTTGCCGTGGCCGAGGGGCCGCAGGTCGAATCCGACTGGTACAATTTCGACGCGCTGAACATTGCCCCCGAGCATCCCGCCCGGCAGGAGCATGACACCTTCTTCATGCACCGCGCCCCCGGCGACGACCGCCCGCCGCATGTGCTGCGCACCCACACGTCGCCCGTCCAGATCCGCGCCATGCAGGATCAGGGTGCGCCCATCCGCGTCATCGCGCCGGGCCGCGTCTATCGCATGGACATGGACCAGACCCACACGCCGATGTTCCACCAGATCGAGGGCCTCGCCATCGACCGCGACATCAGCATGGCGCAGCTGAAATGGACGCTGGAGGAATTCTGCCGCGCCTTCTTCGAGGTGCCCTCGGTCGAACTGCGCTTCCGCGCGTCGCATTTCCCCTTCACCGAACCCTCGGCCGAGGTGGACATCCGCTGTTCCTGGGAGGGCGGCCAGCTGAAGATCGGCGAGGGCAATTCCTGGCTGGAAATCCTCGGCTCGGGCATGGTCCACCCCAACGTCCTGCGCGCGGGCGGCATTGACCCCGACCAGTGGCAGGGCTTCGCCTTCGGCATGGGCATCGACCGCATCGCAATGCTGAAATACGGCATCCCCGACCTGCGCGCCTTCTTCGAAAGCGACCTGCGCTGGCTGCGGCATTACGGCTTTGCGGCGGGGGATGTGCCTAGCGTGGCGGGTGGGTTGAGCAGGTGAAATGGGATCATGCGGCAGAACGACAGCTGCTTGAGCTTGTTGAAAATGCCGCGCCCGCTTCTGTCCACTTCTACGTCGCGCCGGACCGCAGAAGCTACCTCTGGAGCGCCGGCCCCGTGGGCGACCGGTTGTCAGATGCTTTGCTTGGCATTCCCGGCCCGGACGTGCGGTATTACCTCAGGAAGCTTCATTCGGCAGGCTTGGTAGACGCCTCGTTCATGGGAAACCACGACATCACTTACATCTCGCTCCCTCTGGCAGGCCACGATCGCTTAGCGAAGTTGCGTGAACAGACCCTCACCGCGCGCAGCCGACGAGCTCTTGCTGGCGGGGCGAAGGCGGTCGTCTTATCGGTTCTTCTTCCCGTATTAACGAGCATCATGACGGTGTACGTTATGCGGATGCTGACCGAGTAGCGCATTCTGCGCGCTAACACTTGCACGCTACGTCAGAAGTAGGGTCACGGCAAACGCAACGCCCGCACCGACTGCCATGCCGACGCCGATTTGAACCAATAGAGCACCATCTTCATGCAGCAGGCGTCGAAATGGGGCGATCCGCCAGTTCCAGCGACCGCTGGCGTCGTTCATTCGAGCGTTCAAGCTCAATCAGGTTCAGTTTACGCTGCCGCAGTCGGGCAGCAGCACGACGCGTCTCCAGTGCTTGATGCTCAGACATCTCTCCCACCGTAAGCTCCTACAGGCTTACCTCAACCGTCGCCGAATATCCTCCCGATCCGCCGCGATCATTCCCGGGATCAGGAACAGGTCGATCACGCACCAGATCGCAACAAAGCCCACGGCCGGCCAGCCGATCAGCACCGGCGTCAGCAGCCAGCCGACGCCCCAGATGGCCAGCATGATCAGCCCGCTGATCCAGCGGCCCAGATACATGCGGTGCACGCCGAACCCCCACAGGAAGATCAGCAGAAGATAGGCCACCAGCGGTGACTTCGCCTCGTTCGCGACCCGCTGCTCGATCAGCAATTCCCGCTGCGTGTTCATCTGTCAGGCTCCTGTCATCTGCCTGACCCTCCTGGCCTGGCCTCCATCACATAGGAACCCGCGCACCTTGCGCAAGGTTTCGCGCGTCCGCAGGGAGAAGGCTGAGGCCTTCCGCCAGCGGCCATGACGGCGTGATCCGGCCCGTCCCGTTGTGGATCGGACAAGGTCCGGCAGGGCCGAAAATCACCCGATGCAGGTGAAAATGGCGGTTGCGGCTTGACCCCTGGGCCTCTGCGCGCTTCAAGGCAGCAAACCCACAGGTCCCTGACCGGACCGGACCCGGAAAGCACGCGCCATGAAGTTCACCCTCTCCTGGCTCAAGGAGCATCTCGACACCACCGCGACCCTCGACCAGATCGCCGAGGCGCTGACCGATCTGGGACTGGAGGTCGAGGAGATCGCGGACCCCGCCGCCAGACTGGGCAGCTTCACGCTGGCGCGGATCGACCATGCCGAGCAGCATCCCGATGCCGACCGCCTGCGCGTCTGCCGCGTCATGACGGACGAGGGCGAAAAGCAGATCGTCTGCGGCGCACCCAATGCGCGAGCGGGAATTACCGTCGTTCTGGCCAAGCCCGGCGATTATGTTCCCGGCATCGACACGACGTTGGGCGTGGGCAAGATTCGCGGCGTCGAAAGCCACGGTATGATGGCCTCCGAACGCGAGTTGGAGCTGTCCGAGGAGCATGACGGGATCATCGAACTGCCCTCGGGCGAGGTCGGGCAGCGTTTTGTCGACTGGCTGGCGCAGAACGCGCCGGACAAGATCGACCCGATGATCCACATCAAGATCACGCCGAACCGCCCCGACGCCCTGGGCGTCCGCGGCATCGCGCGTGATCTGGCAGCGCGGGGACTGGGCACGCTGAAGCCCGTCACGGTGCCGCAGATCGAGGCAAGTTTCCCGTGCCCGATCGGTGTCACGATCGACGGCGACGTGGCCGCCAAGGCTCCGTTCTTTGCCGGTCGCGTGGTGCGCGGCGTGACGAACGGACCGTCGCCCGAATGGCTGCAGAAGCGGCTGCGCGCCATCGGCCTGCGCCCGATCAACGCGCTGGTGGACATCACCAACTTCTTCACCTTTGACCTGAACCGGCCGCTGCACGTTTTCGACGCCGCCAAGGTCACGGGGAACCTGGTCCTGCGTGGGGCGAGGGCGGACGAAGAGCTGGTGGCGCTGGATGACAAGACCTATGCGCTGCCGGAGGGCGCGGTGGTGATCTGTGACGATCAGGGTCCGGAAAGCATCGCGGGCGTCATGGGCGGCGCAGCCTCGGGCGCGTCCGAAGAAACCACCGCGGTCTTTGTCGAGGCGGCTTACTTCGATCCGATCAGCACCGCCGCCACCGGCCGCGCGCTGAAGATCAACAGCGACGCCCGCTATCGCTTCGAGCGCGGCATCGACCCGGCCTTCACCCTGCCGGGGCTGGAACTGGCGACCCGCATGATCATGGACCTTTGCGGCGGAGAGGCCTCCGAAGTCGTGACCGCAGGCGCCCTGCCGGACACCGGCCGCGCCTATCGCCTTGACCCGTCCCGCACGACTCGTCTGGTCGGCATGGACATCGCGGAGGCTGATCAGCGCGCCACGCTGGAGGCCTTGGGCTTCCGGCTGGATGGCGACATGGCGCATGTGCCGAGCTGGCGTCCCGACGTTCTGGGCGAGGCCGATCTGGTCGAGGAGATCGCCCGCATCGCCAGCCTGACCAAGCTGCAGGGCAAGCCGCTGCCGCGTCCGCGTCCGGGTGTCCCGCAGCCGGTGTTGACGCCGCTGCAGATGCGCGAAAGGGCCGCACGACGGATGGCGGCGGCCCTTGGCTACAACGAATGCGTGACCTACAGCTTCATCGACCACGCCTCTGCCACGCTGTTCGGTGGGGGCAGCGATGCGGTGCGGGTCGAGAATCCGATCAGCAGCGAGATGTCGCATCTGCGTCCCGACCTGCTGCCTGGCCTGTTGGCTGCGGCGGCGCGCAATCAGGCGCGTGGCTTTGCCGATCTGGCGCTGTTCGAACTGGGACCCGTCTTTTCGGGCGGCGAGCCGGGCGAGCAGGCGGTGCGGATCAGCGGACTTCTGGTGGGTCAGATCGCGCCGCGCGACCCCTTCGGCAGCCGCCGCAAGGTGGACCTGTATGACGCCAAGGCCGATGCCGAGGCGATCCTGCAGGCCATCGGTGCGCCCGCCAAGGTGCAGATCAACCGCAAGCTGGACGGCTGGTGGCATCCGGGCCGGGCGGGCAACATGGCCCTTGGCCCGAACGTTCTGGCCAGTTTCGGCGAGATCCATCCCAAGGTGCTGCGCCAGATGGACGTCAAGGGATCGGCGGTGGGCTTTACCATCCAATTGGCCGCCGTGCCTTTCCCGAAGGTCAGGACGCCCACGCGCCCGGCGCTGGAACTGTCCGAACTGCAGGCGGTCGAACGCGACTTCGCCTTTGTCGTCGACCCGCAGGTCGAGGCGCTGACGCTGGTCAACGCGGCCGCAGGTGCGGACAAGGCGCTGATCACGCAAGTGACGGTCTTTGACCAGTTCTCGGGGCTGGAGGACGGGCGAAAGTCCGTCGCGATCTCGGTCCGGATGCAGCCGCGCGACAAGACGCTGACGGATGCGGAGATCGAGGCCGTGGGTGCCAAGATCATCGACAAGGTGCAGAAGGCCACCGGTGGCACCCTGCGCGGCTGACGACCGGACGATGCGCGGGGCCTGCCTGTCCCCGCGCGGCTGTTTATTTCGTGTTGCCAGCCCGCGCCGCCTCAGGCCCGGCACCTTTCTCCGTTCAGCCCGGCCTGCGGCTTCCCCCAATCCCCGGTCGTCCGGCTGCGGGCTGATCCAGCGGCACAGGAGTTCTCCTGCGGCGCCTCCAATGATTGGCGCGATCCAGAGCAACCACAGCTGGCCCAGGGCCCACCTACTTCAAGGGAGGGTGGAGCCGGTGCTGCGTGCCCGATCGACAAAGCTGTTGGTGATCGGGATGCTGATCAGGTGAATTCAGCGTCAGGCCGGACTCTATGGCGATCCGTTCAAACCCAGCGGGTGCGCGGCCATGTACGGCGCTCATGATGAAGAAAAGGCACAAGGCTGTCGGCACGAATTCTGCCATGCGGGACGCGTCCATGGACTGGCGGCGGGCGAACTGGCGCCATAACCGTTGGAGGCATGCCACTGCTCGTTGGCAAGCAAATCCCACCGCTCCGCTTGCGGTGATGTAGAGCACATTGCCGGCCGTCGGGTTCAGCGGCGCTGGCACGCGGCAGCCGGAGACTGAACGGCAAGGACTTCTGTCTGCGGCTCGGGATGAGAAGTCCGGCGCCGGCCAATCCAGTCCTGCCATCTCCAGGATGCCGGCCCCACGCCTCCATGCCCCCATGGCATGGTTGCGCGGACCAGTGGCGTTTCCATGGCTTGATTTGCCGGAGTGGCAGGCCACGGAGCACCTTCACCCTCAGGCATGTGTGGATACCCCCGCTTGCGCAAGTGTTTTGTTGATCCGTCTGGACAGGTGACCGGCTGCGAACATGTGCAAGGCCTTGGCCGCCTCGCAGGTGGCCTCGGCGTCCGCCATGTCGTTCGGCCGGAAAACGATTCACTGGATCGTTTTCTTGCCCGCCTCACTCTGCCGCTTCACGAACGGCTTCACATAGGCAGGCGAAATCAGCCGTACGTCATGGCCCAGCCTGCCGATCACGCGGCCGCAAAAATGCGCACCACCACAGGCTTCCATCGCCACGACGCATGACGGCAGCCGGCTGAAAAACTCCAGCACTTGAGCTCGTCATATCCTTTTGCGCAGAACAACCCGTCCTGCGCCGTCGGCTCCGTGCACCTGGAACACATTCTTCGCCAGATCGAGCCCGACCGTGATAATCTCCGACATGACCGCTCCCTTTTGTGGGTCGTTGCCGGCCCACCTTGACACACAGATGCCGTCAGGGGGCGGTCACATCATCAATGCCTGTCGCGGTGCAGAAGAAGCATGGAGCGGCAGTCGGTAGTCTGTCCCGTAGGTCAGGTCGCCGTCCGGCCGCAGGCGATCTGGCTCTCCTGCATTTCCTTGGGTGACGCCAGATCACCAACAAAGAAGCATGAACGGCTTTGCAGTTAGCGGAACAGGAGAGCGCGCGGGAACATCGGACTGGTTCAGAAACCAGGGTAGGGACCAACATCCCCTTATGGCCAGCACTTGCTGCAACGAGCCGCTGCCGTAGAATCACCATAAAGTGCAAGGTGCTCTTGGCCGAATTGATCACCGGCACGGCCAAAGGCGCTCAATCTGGATGACCAGTGACACAAGGATACAGTGGTGAGCCCAACAGGATTCGAACCTGTGACCCACTGATTAAAAGTCAGTTGCTCTACCAACTGAGCTATGGGCCCATCACGAGGCGCTTCCTAGGGGGGGTAGCCGGTGGCGTCAAGCAGAAAAATGAACACGCTGGCGGAATCGCTTCGTGGTGCCTATATGGCCGCCATGACGCATGCATCCTCTTCCGGCCTGCCCTTCCTCAAGATGCACGGGCTGGGCAATGATTTCGTGATCCTTGATCTGCGCGGCGGGAGGACCCGGCCCGACGCGGGTCTTGTTGCACGCATCGCCGATCGCCACCGCGGTGTTGGCTTCGACCAGCTTGCCGGGATCGAGGATTGTGCGGATGCCGATGCGCGGCTGGTGTTCTGGAACGCCGATGGCTCGCTCAGCTCTGCCTGCGGGAATGCGACGCGCTGCATCGCGCGATTGCTGATGAACGAGACTGGGCAAGCCTCGTTGCGGCTGCGCACCGATCACGGCCTGCTTCTGGCCGAGGATGCAGGGGACGGGCTGACGCGAGTGAACATGGGGCCGCCCGTGCTGGATTGGCAGGCCATCCCGCTGGCACAGGCTGTCGACATCGATCACCTGCCGATCAAGGGCGATCCGGCTGCGACCGGCATGGGCAACCCGCACGTCACCTTCTTTGTGCCGGATGCAGCGGCGGTCGACCTCGGGTCGTTCGGCCCCGCGCATGAGCACCATCCCCTTTACCCGCAGCGCACGAATGTGGAGGTTGTGCAGGTCTTGTCACGCGATGAGATCGTTCTGCGCATCTGGGAGCGGGGCACGGGAATCACCCTGGCCTCAGGGTCCTGCTCCTGCGCCGCGGTCGTGGCGGCGGCACGGCGCGGTCTGACGGGGCGGCGCGTGACGGTTGCCGTTCCCGGGGGACGCCTTCTGATCGACTGGCGCGATGATGGTGTCTGGATGGAAGGGCCGACCGCGCTGGTCTTTCGCGGCACCCTGGACCCGGAATGGCTGTCATGAGTGCGCCTGTTTTCTCGACTCTGGGTTGCCGTCTGAATGCCTACGAGACGGAGGCCATGCGCGAGATGGCCGAAGCGGCCGGCCTGTCCGGCGCTGTCGTGGTGAACACCTGCGCCGTGACCGCCGAGGCCGTCCGCAAGGCGCGGCAGGAAATCCGCCGCCTGGCGCGCGAAAATCCGGGCGCACCGGTGATCGTGACCGGCTGCGCGGCCCAGACCGAACCCGAAACCTTTGCCGCCATGCCCGAAGTCACGCGCGTCATCGGCAACCACGAGAAGATGCAGCCCGGCACCTGGGCCAGCCTGCGCGCGCCCGACCTGATCGGGGACACGGAAAAGGTGCTGGTCGACGACATCATGTCGGTCAAGGAAACGGCGGGCCATCTGATCGACGGGTTCGGCCGGCATCGCGCCTATGTGCAGGTCCAGAATGGCTGCGATCACCGATGCACATTTTGCATCATCCCCTTTGGCCGCGGCAATTCGCGCAGCGTCCCGGCCGGCGTGGTGGTCGAGCAGATCAAGCGCCTGGTCGGCCGCGGCTTCAACGAGGTCGTGCTGACCGGGGTGGACCTGACCTCATGGGGTGCGGACCTGCCCGGCACGCCGCGCCTGGGGGATCTGGTCATGCGGATCCTGCGCCTTGTGCCGGACCTGCCGCGCCTGAGGATCAGCAGCATCGATTCGATCGAGGCGGACGAGAACCTGATGCTGGCGATCGCGACCGAACCGCGCCTGATGCCGCACCTGCACCTGTCGCTGCAGGCCGGTGATGACATGATCCTGAAGCGGATGAAGCGTCGGCACCTGCGCGACGATGCGATTCGGTTCTGCGAGGAGGTGCGCCGGTTGCGTCCCGACATGGTGTTTGGCGCCGACATCATTGCCGGGTTTCCGACGGAAACGGAGACGATGTTCCAGAACTCGGTCAAGCTGGTGGCCGATTGCGGGCTGACCTTTCTGCATGTGTTTCCCTTTTCGGCGCGCAAGGGGACGCCCGCCGCGCGCATGCCGGCCGTCCGGGGGCCGGACATCCGGGACCGCGCGGCCAGATTGCGCGACGCGGGCGAGGCCGCTCTGCGGGCGCATCTGCAGGCGCAGGTCGGCAAGCTGCACCGGGTGCTGACCGAAGGGCCGCGCGTCGGGCGGACCGAGCAGTTCACCGAAGTGGCCTTTGACGAGGATCAGCCCGAGGGGGCGCTGATGGACTTGCGCATCGGCGGACATGACGGCCAGCGCCTGACGCCCTGAGAGCGCCTCTGGGACGCTGCTGCCGGCTTGGCCTCCACCAAGGCTCGGAGCACAGAAGATGGGGCGGGTCGGGTTGTCCTTGGGGGCGTGCCTGGCCTAGCTTGGCACCACAAGCAGGGAGAGAGCGATGAGCGTGATCTTGTGGAGCCATGACAGCGCCTTGGCGCATCACACCCCGGACGGGCATCCCGAACAGGTCGCGCGCCATGCCGCAGTGACCGAGGCGTTGGCGGATCTGGACCTCCTCCGCCGAGCGGCGCCGCTGGCGGACGAGGCGGACATTCTGCGCTGCCATCCCGAGCGGTACCTGACCCGCCTGCGCAGCGGCATGCCGGCAACAGGCGCGCGGATGCTGGACGCCGACACGTTCCAGTCGCCGGGCAGCCTGGAGGCGGCGATGCGGGCTGCCGGAGGCGCCTGCACAGCGGTCGATGCGGTTCTGGCGGGCGAGGCACGCCGCGCCTTTGTCGCCATGCGCCCGCCCGGGCATCATGCCGAGCGTGAAACGCCGATGGGGTTCTGCCTGCTGGGTACCGTCGCCATTGCCGCCATGCGGGCGCTGGATCACCACCGGCTGGAGCGGGTCGCCGTTCTGGATTTCGACGTTCATCACGGCAACGGCACGCAGGACCTGCTGTGGGACGAGCCGCGGAGCTTTTTTGCCTCGAGCCATCAGATGCCGCTGTATCCGGGCACGGGTGCGGTGGGGGAAGCCGGGGCACACGGGCAGATCCTGAACGTGCCCTTGCCGCCCGGTTCGGATGGCGCGCTGGCACGAAAGGCTTGGGACGGCATCCTGGACCGGGCGCAGGGCCACCGGCCGCAGCTTGTGATCGTTTCGGCCGGGTTCGACGCCCATGCCCATGACCCGCTGGCCCAGCTTGAATGGGACGAAGGCGATTTCGCGGCCATCACCCGCGCCATCTGCGCGATGGCGGATGCCTGCGGGGCACCGGTGGTATCCTGCCTGGAAGGTGGTTATGATCTGCCGGCTCTGGGACGCTCGGTGCGGGCCCATGTCGAAGTGCTGATGGAGGCCGCTGGATGAGCGATATCAATACCCTCTCGTTCGAGGAGGCCATGCGCGAGCTGGAGGCCACGGTCGGCAAGCTGGAAACCGGCGAAGCGACGCTGGAGGAATCGATCGCGCTCTACGAGCGCGGCGCGGCCCTGCGCGCGCATTGCGAGGCCCGGCTGCGCGAGGCCGAGGCGCGGGTCGAGAAGATCACCCTGGCCGCCAACGGACAGCCTGTCGGCACCGAGCCCGCCGAGGGCCTTTGATGCAGGACCGTTTGGCCGACGTGCGTGCTGCCGTTCAGGCAGAGCTTGACCGCGCCACCGCAAACCTGCCGGACGGGGACCTGGCCGAGGCGATGCGCTATGCCGTGACCGGGGGTAAGCGGCTGCGGGCCTTTCTGGTCATGGAATCGGCGCGGCTGCATGGAATCTCGGACGGGGCCGCGCTGCCGGTTGCCGCGGCGGTCGAGGCCCTGCACGCCTATAGCCTGGTTCACGATGACCTGCCGGCCATGGACGACGACGACCTGCGCCGCGGCCAGCCGACCGTCCATGTGCGCTGGAGCGAGGCCACAGCGATCCTGGCGGGCGATGCCCTGCAGACGCTGGCCTTTGGTCTGCTGACGGAGGAACGGATCGGCGGTGCCGAGGCACGGTTGCGGCTGGTTGCAGCGCTGGCGCGGGCGGCGGGCGCAGAGGGCATGGTCTGGGGGCAGGCGCTGGACATCGCGGCGGAAACGGCCGGCCAGCCCTTGGACCTGCAGCAGATCACGCGCTTGCAGGGGGGCAAGACGGGCGCCCTGATCCGCTTTGCGGCGACAACCGGTCCGCTGATGGCGGGTGAGGACCCGGCGGCGCTGGACCGCTATGCCGATGCGCTTGGGCTGGCGTTCCAGATCGCCGACGACATCCTGGACGTGACTGGCGACGAGATGGTGGCCGGCAAGCGGGTCGGCAAGGACGCGGGCGCCGGCAAGGCGACCTTTGTGTCGCTGCTGGGCCTTGAAGGGGCGCGGGCCGAAGCGCGACGCCTTGTCGCCGCCGGCGACGAGGCGCTTTGCGGCTATGGTGCGGCCGCTGGAAACTTGCGCGACCTGGCACGTTTCGTTATCGACCGCGACACCTGAATGCCCGCCCCGAGGAGGGCCAGCTCATGACCGACCGACCCAAGACCCCGCTGCTGGACCGCATTTCGCTGCCGTCCGATCTGAAATCGCTCAGCGATCACGACCTGCGTCACCTTGCGGACGAACTGCGCGCGGAAACCGTCAGTGCCGTCAGCGTGACCGGCGGTCATCTGGGGGCCGGCCTGGGCGTGGTCGAACTGACCGTGGCGCTGCACGCCGTCTTTGACACGCCGCGCGACAAGATCATCTGGGACGTCGGGCACCAGTGCTATCCGCACAAGATCCTGACCGGGCGGCGCGACCGCATCCGGACGCTGCGGATGGGCGGGGGCCTAGCCGGCTTCACCAAGCGCGCGGAAAGCCCTTATGACCCGTTCGGTGCAGGGCACAGCTCGACCTCGATCTCGGCGGCATTGGGATTTGCGGTGGCGCGCGATCTGGGCGGCGATCCGGGCGACGCCATTGCCGTCATCGGCGACGGCGCCATGAGCGCGGGCATGGCCTATGAGGCGCTGAACAATGCCGGACACGAGGGCAAGCGCCTGTTCGTGGTCCTGAACGACAACGAGATGTCGATCGCCCCGCCTGTCGGTGCGATGTCGTCCTATCTGACGAGGCTTTATGCCGGGGGACCCTTTCAGGAACTGAAGGCCGCCGCCAAGGGCGCGGTGGGCATGCTGCCTTCGGCGCTGCAAGAAGGCGCGCGCCGGGCCAAGGAAATGCTGAAGGGCATGACCATCGGCGGGACGTTGTTCGAGGAGCTGGGATTTTCCTATATTGGCCCGGTCGATGGTCATGACATGGAGCTGCTGCTGCCATTGTTGCGTACCCTCAAGGCGCGCGCGGACGGGCCGGTGCTGATCCATGTGGTGACGCAGAAGGGCAAAGGCTATGCCCCAGCCGAAACGGCGGCGGATCGCGGCCATGCGACGGGCAAGTTCGACGTCGTGACCGGGGTCCAGGCCAAGGCCAAGTCGAACGCGCCCAGCTATACGGCCGTCTTTGCCAAGGCGCTGATCGACGAGGCCAGCCGTGACGAGCGCATTCTGGGGATCACGGCCGCGATGCCCGACGGCACCGGCCTCAAGCAGTTCGCGCAGCGCTATCCGCGCCGGTGCTTTGACGTGGGCATTGCCGAACAGCATGCCGTGACCTTTTCGGCCGGCCTCGCCGCCGGCGGGATGAAGCCGTTCTGTGCGATCTATTCGACTTTCCTGCAGCGGGGCTATGACCAGGTCGTCCATGACGTGGCCGTTCAGAACCTGCCGGTCCGCTTTGCCATCGACCGCGCTGGCCTGGTCGGCCAGGATGGGCCGACCCATGCCGGCGCCTATGACATCGCATTCCTGGCCAATCTGCCCGGTTTCGTGGTGATGGCGGCGGCCGACGAGGCCGAGCTGGTCCACATGGTGGCGACCGCCGCGGCCCATGACAGCGGGCCCATCGCTTTCCGCTTTCCGCGCGGCGAGGGCACCGGCGTCGAGATGCCCGAGCGGGGACAGGTCCTGCCGATCGGCAAGGGTCGCATGATTGCCGAGGGCAAGGGCGTCGCGATCCTTTCCTTTGGCACGCGGCTGTCCGAAGTCATGGCCGCGCGCGAGGCGTTGCAGGCGCGCGGCATCACGCCCACGGTTGCGGACGCCCGCTTTGCCAAGCCGTTGGACCGCGACCTGATCCTGACGCTGGCCCGCAACCACGAGGCGCTGATCACCATCGAGGAAGGGGCCGTGGGCGGCTTCGGGAGCCATGTGGCGCAGCTGCTGGCCGAAGAGGGCATGTTCGACCACGGGCTGCGCTTCCGCTCGATGGTGCTGCCGGACGCATTCGTGGATCACGACGCACCGCGCGCCATGTATGATACCTCGGCGCTGAACGCCGAGCATATCGAGGCAAAGGTGCTGTCGGTCCGGGGGGTGGACAGCCTCAAGCCGCGGCGCGCCGATCCCGCCTGAAACGCCGGCGCTTACCCATAGCTGCGGACCAGCGCCCCGGCGATCATGCCCCAGCCGTCGACGACCACGAAGAAGGCCAGCTTGAAGGGCAGCGAGACGACGACGGGCGGGACCATCATCATGCCCATCGACATCAGCACCGCCGACACGACCAGGTCGATGATCAGGAACGGCAGGGCGATCAGAAAGCCGATTTCAAAGGCGCGCTGGATCTCGGACAGCATGAACGAGGGGATCAGAACCGACAGCCGGTCGGGGGCTCCCGCTCCGGGCGCGATTTCCGCCATCGCGGCCAGCGTGTCCGGGTCGGTCCGTGCGGCCATGAAGCCCTGAAACGGCACGATGCCGCGCTGGAATGCCTCGGCGATGCCGATCTGGCCTTGCTGCAGCGGCTGGCCCGCCACCTGCCACGCTTCGCGAAGAACCGGATCCATGATGAACCAGGTCAGGAACATGGCCAGGCTGACGATCAGCATGTTCGGCGGGGATTGCTGCAGGCCGATGGCCTGGCGCAGGATCGACAGGACCGTGACGATGAAGGGAAAGGCTGTGACCATGATGGCGATCCCCGGCGCCAGGGAAAGTGCCGTCAGCGTCCCCAGGATCAGGACGGCGTTCTCGCCCAGACCGGACCCCAACGCCTCGCCCAGGTCCTGTGCCCGGGCAAGGCCGGGCAGCAGGCCGAGGGCCATGACCAGGGCCAGCCGGATCACGCCGGACCCATCGCACCCAGAACGCGGACGCACAGCCGGTCCTCGGTCGTGCCGTCCCCGGTCAGTTCGCCCCGCGCGATGACCTTGTCGCCGACGCAGATCTCGACACCGTCGTCGATGGCCTGATCCAGCACCAGCACGTCGTCGGGCCGCAGCGCCGAAAGCTGCGCCACGGTCTGGCGGGTCCGGCCGATGCGGATCGTGACCTCGACCTGGATGTTGTCCGTGTCGATCAGGTGGTTCAGTGCGTCCATGTTTCTGTGTCCTCGCTTAATTCTTCAAGCACGGCGCGGATGTCGCGTGCGATGGTGTCGGGTGTCAGTTCGATGCGGCCGCCCTGAAGGCTTACGGTGATCTGGTCCGCAGGCGACGGGTTGATGGTGATGCCGGACAGGCCGGTGTCGGCCAGGCAGCGATCCACCAGCGCGCGCAGCGGCTCGCTGCAGGTGATCTGCGCGGCCAAGGCGGTGCCTCGGGCCGCCAGCCGCGCCAGTTCGTCCCGCAGCGCGTCCTCCAGGCGCCGCGACGTCAGCGGCGGCGCCATGAGGTCCACGATCTGGGTCAGGATCGGGGCCAGCGCATCGACCGCCTCTTGCCGCAAGCTGCGACGCCTGTCCTCGTCATCGGCCAGGCTGCGCGAAAGCTGCTCCAGTCCCTCGATCAACGATCGCAGGGCGGCATCCTCGGCCAGCGCCTGGGCTTGGGCAAAACCATCGGCATAGGCCTGATCAAGGTCCTGCCGTGTAAAGGTTTCCTCGACTTCGCGCGCGGCGACTGCGGTTGAAAAGGATTCGAGCTTGAACATGGCAAGGCTCAATTCACCTTCTCCTTGCTGTCGATCCAGCCGGACAGGATCTTGACGCTTTCATCCTGCCGTTCGCGCATCATGCTCTTGAGACGCGCCACCGGGTCGGCCGAAGGCAGGGACAAGGGTGCGCTGTCCGGCCACATCGGGGTGGCCACGAACTCTCCCAGCGGCAAATCGCCCGCTCCCTCGCCTTCAATCGTTCCGGTCAGCGCAAAGGGCAGGGGTGCAGGGCTGTCGTCCAAGGCAGGCGCGGGCGCGACGGGGGCCGCCCGGCCGCGCAGGACGGGCCGCAACACCGCAAGGATCACCGCCAGGGCAAAGAACCCGATCAGGGCGATCCGTGCCAGATCGTTCAGCTCAAGCCGATCCAGAAGGCCCGGAGCGGCCAGTGTCCCGTTTTCCCCCAGCGACGTGAAAGGCAGGGACTTGACCGTGATCTGGTCACCACGGCTTTCGTCAAACCCCACGGCCGAGGCCACCAGTTCGCGCAGCGTTTCAAGTTCCGCATCGGCGCGGGGGGCCAGAACAGTCTGCCCCTGCGCGTCCACCTGCGCCACGCCATTCACCAGCACGGCCACCGTCAGCCGACGCGTCGATCCAGGCTGGCGTGTAACTTCGCGAGTGACGCGGCTGACTTCGTAATTCGACTGCTGCCGGTTCTCGGAACGGTTGGACTGGCTGCTGTCGCCGGGCTGTTCCTGCTTGTCGGGCAGGTTGGAGGCTGCCGTCACCGCCCCGGTCCCCGAGGAGTTGCTCTGGTCGGTGGTTTCTTCGGTCACCGTGGAAATGAGCGCTCGCTGTTCGGGATCGAAACGCTGCTCGGTCACCAGCTCGCTGTCCGTCACGACATCCAGGTTCAGCTCGACAATGGCATTGCCGATCCCGACATGGGGTTCAAGGATCCGCTCGACATTGCGCTTCATCTCGGCGGCACGGTCGGCGCCGGTATGATCCTCCGTGGCGGCGACGATGCCGCGCTGCGAGTCGATCACCGTCACGCGCTCGGGCTGCATTCCCGGCACGCCCGACGATATCAGATATTTCAGTGCCGCGGCCTGTTCGCGCGTGATGGCCTGGCCTGCGGTGGTCAATGTGACCGAGGCGCTGGCATTCTGGTCGCGCCGATAGCCGCGCCCCGTTTCGATGGCCAGATGGACCCGAGCGGTCTGGACATTGGGAAGGGCCAGGATCGTCCGTGCCAGTTCCCCCTCCTTGGCCCGCCAGTAGGCTGCGTCGAACATCTGCGAGGTGGTGCCAAAGCCCGACATGCCGTCCAAAAGCTCGTAGCCGGTGCTGGACGCGGCGGGCAGCCCTTGTGCCGCAAGGTCCATGCGCAGCCGGTCGCGCTGGCCAGCCTCCACATAGATCGCATCGCCGCGCACTTCGTAGGGAACACCCGCCCGTTCGATCCCGGCGATGACCTCGCCTGCCTGGGCGGCGTCAAGGCCCCCATAGATCAGCGCCATGCTGGGCCGACTGGCCAGCCAGCCGAACCCCGCCACCGCCAGAAAGACGGCCAGAAAGGCGCCCCCGAGGATCATTTTCTGCTGCGAGCTTCGCTCGTTCCAGTAGTCCTGCAGTTTTTGCAAAACCGTTCCCTTTCGAATCATCGCGTCGTCTTCGTCTGGGGTCTGGATGACATGGGCGGCGTTAAGAATCGGTTAGTCGCAACCTGATATTTCCATCTTGTCAGGATGGAGAATCACGATGACCGAGGCTGTCGCTGCGCCTGCCGAAAAGGCGCCGGGAAAAAAGAAACTGCTGATCCCGCTGGTGGCTGTTCTGGCTCTGGGCGGGGGATTCGCCTCGACCTTTCTGGGTTTCTGGTCGCCATCCGCCTTGTTTGCCGCACCCGCCCCGCCTGCGGCCGTGTCCCAGCATCCGGACGTCACTTTTGTGGATGTCCCCACGATCGACATCCTCTTGCCGGGCGGGCGGGCCCGCAGTCTGGTGCTGTCTGCCACGATCGAGACGGACAGCACGCACAAGGCCGACGTG
Source organism: Alphaproteobacteria bacterium (assembly GCA_016869875.1). GTDB lineage: Bacteria > Pseudomonadota > Alphaproteobacteria > Rhodobacterales > Rhodobacteraceae > Paracoccus. The sequence goes on along the minus strand of VGDE01000019.1, from coordinate 8,065 downwards.
CAGCACCTGATGCCGCGCGTTTCGGATGCCTTCACCACATTCCTGTCGGGGGTCGATCCCGCCGCCTATGACAAGCGCGGCGTGCTTGAGGTGATCCGTGCCGAGCTGGTCACGCGCACCCGCTTCGTGCTGGGCGACGAACCCGTCAAGGACCTGTTGATCACGGAGTTTCGCTTCAAATGACCTTGGAACATCTGCTGCAGGCCATGCTGATGCTGGCCTGCCTGGGGCTGGCCGGATTTTGCGTGACGCTGACGCGCCGCTTGCGCAAGTTGAACGATCTGGAAAGCGGTTTGGGCGGCGCCATCGCCATCATGTCCGCCGAGGTCGACAGGCTGGAACGCGCCATCCGCGCCGCTCGGGACGAGGCGACCCACGCCAGCGAACGCCTGGCGGAGGAGATCGAGACGGCCCGTCGCGAGCGGGCGATCTGGGACCTGCGCCAGCGCATCGGGATGGCGGCCGCCGAAGCGCCGCAAGCACCGGCAAGTTCACGGCGCCTGCGCAAGCGCGAGGACGTCAACCATGGCTAAGCCGCTGATGCCGATCCTTGCGCTGATCTTTGCCCTGCCGGCTGCCGCAATGGTCTGGCAGGGCCAGGATGTGCTGCGCAGCTTTGCGGCGAATGCGGCGCCGACGGACCTGCTGCAAGGCTGCGGCGATGTTCCCGAGGCCGTCGCGCTTGCCGAAGAGTTGCGCGACCGCGCGCTGCGCATCGAGCGCTACATGGAGGCCATCGACAGCCGGAAGGCGGATCTGGTCACGGCCGAAGAGACGCTGCGCCAGCGCCTGGACGAATTGCGCAACCAGAAGAACAGCATCACCGCGCGCAGCACACAGTCAAGCGACGCCGTGCGCAAGGACATCGACCGCCTGGTCGCCCTTTACGATCAGATGAAGCCCGCCGAGGCGGCGGCGATCCTGACCAATCTTCCTGCCGATTTCGCGGCCGAGATCCTGATGCGCGTCCAGCCCGAGGCCGGCGCCCGCATCATCGCTGCGGTCGAACCACGCCAGGCGGCCCTGCTGACCGCCCAGATGGGCGCTCGCAGCGTCCGCCAGCCATAAGGAAACGCGCATATGTTCGGTTTCGTCGGTATCTTTGTCACGATCGCCATGGTCTTTGGCGGCTATCTTCTGGCCGGCGGCAAGATGGGGGTGATCCTTCACGCGCTGCCCTACGAGATGATGATGATCATGGGCGCGGCGGTGGGCGCCTATCTTCTGGGCAATGACAGCCATGTTCTCAAGGCCACGGTCGGCGGTCTGATCCGCGCCTTCAAGGGCGCCAAATGGACGGCACAGGACCACCAGGACGTTCTTTGCCTGATGTTCCAGCTGCTCAAGATCGCGCGAGAGAACCCTGTCGCGCTGGAGCAGCATATCGAGAACCCGGGCGAGTCGCCGATCTTCTCGACCTATCCGCGGCTGGCGGCCGACCACAACATCGTGTCGCTGATCGCGGACACGCTGCGCTCGGCCAGCCTGAACTATGATGATCCCTACCAGGTGGAGGACATGCTGTCGCGCCGCATCGCCGTGCTGCGCGAGGAAGAGATGCATGTCCCCCACGCCTTGCAGAACATGGCCGACGCGCTGCCGGCGCTGGGCATCGTTGCCGCGGTTCTGGGCGTCATCAAGACCATGAGCGCGATCGATCAGCCGCCCGCAGTGCTAGGCAAGATGATCGGCGGAGCGCTGGTGGGGACCTTTCTGGGCGTTTTCCTGTCCTATGGCTTTGTTGCGCCGCTTGCCAACCGTCTGGGAGCAGTGGTCAAGCAGGATCTGGGCTTCTACGACGTGATCAAGTCTGTGCTGGTGGCGGGGCTTCACCAGCATGCCACGACGTTATGTGTCGAAGTGGGGCGTCAGACCGTGCCCGAGCATGTCCGTCCCAGCTTCGACACGCTGGAAGGCGCGCTTCGCGAACTCAAGAAGGCAGCGTGATGCCTGATGTCGCGTCCCTGCTTTTGGTTGCGGCGCTGACCGCAGGATCGCCCGCGGCCGGTTTCGACCAGTTCGCGCAAGAGGCCACGGGCTGGTTGCTGGAGGGGAAGGGCCTGCCCCGCGACTACCGCGTCACCCTGATGCAGATGGACAGCAGCGACCGCCTGCGCGCCATAGCTTATCTGCGGAGGATCGGCCTGCTGACCGGAGCCCCCTGGTCGCTCGACGATCTGCTCCGTGCGCCGACCCCTCTGACGGAGCCTGAAGAATGACATCCATAGGCGCCGTGACCGGAAAGCCGAACAAGTACCTTGATGCCCCGCTGCTGGTGACCGGCGGACTGGTTCTTGTGGTGATCTCATTGGTGATTCCCCTGCCGGCCGGTGTGCTGGATTTCGGGATCGCCCTGTCCATCGCAACGGCGACACTGGTTCTTGTTATGGCATCGCTGGTCGAGAAGCCGACCGACTTCCAGGCATTTCCTGTTCTTCTGCTGGTCAGCCTGGTCATCCGACTGTCGCTCAACGTATCCTCCACCCGCCTGATCCTGACGGAAGGACAGAACGGCAAGCAGGCGGCGGGCCACGTCATCAACGGCTTTGCCGATTTTGTCGCGGGCGGGTCGATCCTGGTCGGGATCACCGTCTTTGCCGTGATTTCCGTCGTGAACTTCATGGTCATCACCAAGGGCTCGGGGCGGATGGCCGAGGTTGCCGCACGCTTTGCGCTGGACTCGCTGCCGGGCAAGCAGCTGGCGATCGACGGCGACCTGAACGCAGGCGCCATCGATCACCAGGAGGCCAAGCGCCGCCGCATCCAGGAGCAGCGCGAGATCAGCTTTTTCGGCTCGCTGGACGGCGCGTCGAAGTTCGTCAAGGGCGATGCCGTCGCGGGCATCGTCATCACGCTGATCAACCTTTGCATCGGTCTGGCAGTGGGCATCACCGTCCACGGCATGCCCTTGTCAGAAGCGGCCGCCACCTATTCGCACCTGACGATCGGGGATGGACTGGTCAGCCAGATCCCCGCGCTGATCACGTCGATGGCGGCCGCGCTGCTGCTGTCGCGAGGCGGTGCCACCGACACGACCGCAGACCTGCTGTCGCGAGAGTTCAGCCGCAGCTGGCGGCCTGCCGCCGTTGTGGCCGGTGCGATGGTGGTCATCTCGTTCATTCCGGGAATGCCGCGCCTGCTGTTCCTGACCATCGCCGCCGTGGTGATGGCCTTTGCCTGGCGGGTTGCCCGCCGCAACTCCGAGATGGAGGAAGCACAGCAGGACCTGCCGGCCAGCGAGGCTGCCGGCCGCGCCGCGCCGCGCATTGGCGATGTTCTGGACACCGATGACATCGGGGTGGAAATCGGTTCGGACCTGATCGTGGTCGCGCTGGACCAGGCCCGCGGCTTGGGAAGCCGCATCTCGAACCTGCGCATCCATATCGCGCGCAGCTATGGCCTGATCCTGCCGGATGTGCGCATCACCGACACCGATGACCTGCTGCCGGGGGATTATCAGATCCGCATCCAGGGCGTGGTGCGGGGACGTGGCAGCCTGCGTCCCGGAGAGGTCCTGGCGCTGGGGCCGGACGGGGTGCTGTCCGAACTGGGCGGCGTTGGCGTCCGGGAGCCGGTCTATTCAAGCCCGGCCCGCTGGATCCAGCCGGGCGATCAAGAGGATGCCGCCACATTGGGCGCCACGGTGGTCACGCCGATGGAGGTGTTGTCCACGCATCTCATGGAGGTGGTGAAATCGCACCTGCCGACGCTGCTGACGCTGAACGCGATGCAGCGCCAGATCGAGGAGCTGAAGGCCCTGTCCGACCCGACCCGCGCCGAACGCTATCGCAAGTATTTCGACAGCATGATCCCTGAAAAGGTGACGCCGGAAACCCTGCTGGCGATCCTGCGCGCCCTGCTGGAGGAGCGGATCTCGATCCGCAACCTGCCGCTGATCATCGATGCGATCGCCGAGTTCCGGCATGTCGAATCAGCCGAAACGATCTATGAACTGGTGCGCAAGCGCCTGCGCGGGCAGATCACCCAGCAGTATTCCGACGAAGCCGGCCGTATTGCCGCACTGCAGCTGCACCCTGCGTGGGAGGCCGAGTTCGTGCGCGCCGACAGCGAGACGGGCCGCCCCGGAGGCGGGGCCATGACCCCAGGACTGTCGCGCAAGCTTCTGGAGGCGGTCCGCAAGGCGCTGTCCCTGGCCGAGCCGGTTCCGCGGACCGTGATCGTGGCGCCCGACCACCGCCGCCGGATGATCCGCGCCGTTCTTGGCGCCAACGGAATGGCGGTTCCGGTTCTGGGGCTCGAGGAGGTCGATCCTTCGGCCGAGCTGCGTCTGCTGGGCACGATCGAGGCGGCATGATGTGGGACCAGCTTCAGGCGATCTTTCCGGGATTGGACTGGTCGCTGGTCCTGGTCTACGCCCGTGTCCAGGCCTGTGTGCTGGTCCTGCCAGGGCTGGGCGAGCGGGTGATCTCGGGCCGCGTCAAGATCGCGGTGGCGATGGCACTGTCCCCGCTACTGGCGGGAATGGTGGCGATGCACCCTTTTCCGGACCGGCCGCTTGGGCTGATGGCCCAGATCGGCGGCGAGATGATACTGGGCTTTGCGACGGGCGCTATGTTGCGGCTGCTGGTGCTGGCGCTCGACATTGCAACCACTGCCATCGCGGCCACGGCGTCGCTGTCGCAGATCATGGGCATCCAGAACGAGGCCGCCCCTCATCCCATCGGCAACATGCTGCACCTTGCGGGACTTGCCATCCTGATGGCGCTGGGGCTGCCGATGATGCTGGTCGAGTTGATGGCGGACAGCCTGCGCCTGTGGCCGCCGGCCACGCTTCCGCCGGCGGGGTCGCTTGCGATGGGAATCGTCGACGTGGTGCGCGACAGCTTCTGGCTGGCGATGATGCTGGCGGCGCCCTTTACCTTGGGCGGGTTTTTGTATCAGGCACTTTCGGGCGTCATCAACCGCGTGATGCCTGCGTTGCCCGTGGTGTTCATCGGGGCGCCGGCCGCCGTCTTCCTGGCCCTTGCGGGCCTTGCCCTGCTTGCGCCCATGCTGGTCGGCCTCTGGGCCGACGCGGTGCTGGGCTTCATGCTGCCGCAAACTCCTTGAGGCAGGGCACATGAGCGAGGACAACGACGACAAGCAGTTCGAGGCCTCGGAGCAGAAGCTGCAGCGGGCCCGCGAAAAGGGCGACATCCCGCGCTCGACCGAACTGAACGGCGCGATGATGTATGTGGGGGCCGTCCTCGCCTTTGCCGTGGCGGCGGGATTCGCCGTGCGGCAGTGGCTGACCATGGCCAGCCGCGCGCTTGGGAGTGAATCCTGGCCCGATGATCCGGCCGCCTTGGCAGGCAGCCTTGCCGCCTATGCTGCCGGAGCCACGATCGCGCTGGCCGCGCTGATCGTCGCCTCGATCCTGCTGGGCCTGATCGCGACCCGCAGCCTGATCTTTTCCCCGCAAAAGCTGGCATTCGACCTCAAGCGGATCAACCCGATCAAGAATGCCGGGCAGAAGTTCGGCGCCAGCGGGCTGGTCACCTTTGCCATATCGCTTGGCAAGGCGCTGCTGGTCTGCCTGGGGGGATGGTTCCTGTTTGTCCAATTGCTGGACCGGATCGCCGCCTCCGCCATGGGCGAGGGGCAATGGGTGCCCGCTCTGGGTCATATCCTGGGGCAGGTGCTGCTGCTGGGGCTGGTCGTGTCGATCGTGTTCACGCTGCCCGACATCCTGTGGAAGTGGTTCGACCACCGACGCAAGAACCGCATGAGCCGGCAGGAAATGCAGGACGAGCACAAGGATTCGGAAGGGGATCCCCATATGAAGGCCGCCCGGCGGCAGCGCGGCGTGGATATCGCGATGAAACAGATGCTGGCTGACGTCGCCGGCGCGGACGTGGTGATCGTGAACCCGACGCATTACGCGGTGGCCCTGCAATGGAAGCGCGGCTCAGGCCGGGCGCCGGTCTGCGTGGCCAAGGGCACCGACGAGGTGGCGGCACGCATCCGGGCCAAGGCAACCGAGGCCAGCGTTCCCATCTGGTCCGATCCCCCTTGCGCGCGGGCGATTCATGCCACGGTCAAGATCGGGGACGAGATCGCGCGCGACCATTTCGCCGCCGTGGCCGCCGCGATCCGCTTTGCCGAGAAGATGCGAGAGAAAGCGAGGAAGGGATGGTAGACAAGGCATATCAGCTGGCGCAGCTGGAACAGATCGCGCGGATCAAGGCGGAACGGCAGCTGAAGACCTTTGCGGCGTACAACGCGCACATGACGGCGGCGCGCGTGCGGATAGATGCGCTGCAATCGGCCTTGGCGCAAAGCTATGACAGCACCGCGCCCCTGACATTGTCCGAGTCGCGGACTGCCAATGCCCAGGCCGGCCGCGCCGCCCGGGAGCTGCGCCATGCCGACCACGAGATGCAGCGCCTGTTGCCACGTTTCGAGCTGGCGCGTCAGCAGGCCGCGCGCGAGTTCGGCCGTGCGGAGGCCCTGCTGGGTCTGGGGGAAGAGCACGAGCAGCGCCGGCGAAAGCAGCGCGTCTGACGGACGATCGGTCAAAGCGGCGCATTGGACAGGCGTTTCGCGGAATGCTACGGACAGGCAGATTGCCGAGGGGGAGAGGCCATGCTGCACAGCGATCCGAACATCGACCAGCACCGCGAGGTCTGGACTGCCGCCGAGGCGCGGCGCCTCTTTGACCAGCCGTTGATGGACCTGCTGTTCCAGGCCCAGACCGTTCACCGCCGGCACTTTGACCCGAACCGGGTCCAGATGAGCCGCCTTTTGTCGATCAAGACCGGTGGCTGCCCCGAGGATTGTTCCTATTGCAGCCAGTCGGCCCGGCATGCCTCGGGTCTTTCCGCCTCGAAGCTGCTGGAGGTCGAGAGAGTGCTGGCCGAGGCGCGGCGCGCCCGCGATGCCGGCGCCACCCGCTATTGCATGGGCGCGGCCTGGCGCAGCCCGAAACAGCGCGACATGCCGCAGATCGTGGCCATGATCGAGGGCGTGAAGGCCCTTGGCATGGAGACATGCATGACGCTGGGGATGCTGGATGCGCATCAGTCGCGCCAGCTGGCCGATGCCGGGCTGGATTACTACAACCACAACATCGACACCTCCGAATCGCATTACGGCAACGTCATCACGACCCGCAGCTTTGCCGACCGGCTGGAAACGCTGGAAAACGTGCGAAAGAGCGGCATCAAGGTCTGTTCGGGCGGCATCCTGGGCCTGGGCGAGGGACCGCAGGACCGGGTGGACATGCTGGCGACCCTGGCGAACCTGCCCGAGCCGCCCGACAGCGTGCCGATCAACATGCTGATCCCTGTCGAGGGCACTCCGCTGGCGGATGCCGCGCCGGTCGACCCGATCGACTTTGTTCGCACGATCGCCACGGCCCGGATCATGATGCCGCGCAGCCACGTGCGCTTGTCGGCCGGACGCACCGCCATGTCGGACGAGATGCAGGCGATGTGCTTTTTCGCGGGCGCGAATTCGATCTTTGTGGGCGACACGCTGCTGACCAAGGACAACCCCGAAGAAGAGGCCGACATGCGCCTGTTCGCCAAGCTGGGGCTGCAGCCGATGCAGGCGCACGAGCATGTGCCCGAGGATCGGGCCGTGCGTGATCCGGCGATCCCGATCCTGCGCTGAAAGCACTGGGGCTCCAGCCCCGGATTCTCGAAGATATTTCAGCACCGAAGATGGGAATGCGCGTGGCGGATCGGCTGGCCTTTTATCGGCAGAACCTTGATTCCCTGGCGGGGGCGGCACGGCTGCGTGCGCTGGCACCGCGGCGGGGCATCGATTTTTCGTCGAACGACTATCTGGGGTTGGCGCAGTCGCCGCGCCTGCTGGCGGCCGTGAGGGCAGCCCTTGACCAAGAAGTGCCCGTGGGCGCGGCAGGGTCGCGGCTGTTGCGCGGCAACACGGCGGTGCAGGATGAATTCGAGGCGGCCGCGGCGGCATTCTTCGGGTCCGAGGCAGCACTTGGCTTTGGCGGTGGGTATGTGGCCAACTTCGCGGTGCTGACGACCTTGCCGCAGCGGGGTGATCTGCTGCTGATGGATGCGCTGTCCCATGCCAGCACGCATGAAGGCGCACG
>VGDE01000018.1 GCA_016869875.1 Alphaproteobacteria bacterium | reverse complement strand
ACCTAAATGCAAATAGTGCTTATGCAATAATAGAAACTCCATCCGCCGAAGATCTAGAATTAAGCGGATACCTATTACCTAACAGCACTATATCGCGCCTAGACACTCTATCCGCAGCAGCAGCAGCAGATCGTATTCGGCCAGCAGGAACAATAAGTGGAGATGCTTTAAGTCGAATATTAACCGAAGCATACAAAAGCTACGGAATCCCGCCTGACATTATGCCTGAGCAGGAGCCTACTATAATTATCAATGACTCAAGTCCATATCAGGCTCCTGGCGGCGGGCATGAACCTTTTCCAAGAGGACCGAGAGGCGGCCCGATCATTGGTCCAACTGAACCGACTCCAATTGGCGGAAATCCTGATGATTCTCTAATTGATATGTTTAACAGTAGTGAAGCTAATATTTTTTCAGTAGACCAATGAAAAAGTTAATCCTTTCTATATGTCTAACAATGCCATTATCAGCACAGGGATTCGAGTGCCCTTACTATGAGGAATACTATAACTATGCCAAGGCGATGGAGGAAATGTCGCCAAACACACTTTGCGACGGACTATCGAAAGCATTATCATCTGAAAATTTAATATGCGACGGCGGAAAGGTTAGCAGCACCGAATTTGAACTATCTGTATACAGAACTTTCGGCGCAGTCCCTGAGTTTGACGTAACTGTTTTCGCTCCATCAGCTCTGTTATCTAAGAAGGTCTCGGGGTCAGGTTATGAAAGCCACAAAATAAAGTTTATTGGATTTATTGATTTTAATTGCACACCTCGGGTTCTTACATACCTATATGAACCAAGGTTTAATTTATCACCTTTGTCAGCATCAAAAAACCCCGGAAATCCGAACTGGATATTCTACTCTGATGAGCAAAGACTTGATATTCTGGAAAAGTTCCTAAGACGCTCCTTTATGAACATTATAATAAATATGGATGTACAGGAATGAGTGCTCGCGGCGTAAGATATTGTTTTGGCACAATCATACTAATGGCCCATTTCGGAGCGATTTTGTTATATGGATCAATTGGCTTTGTTCGCTTGCCAGATATAGACGACGTAGCCGCATTAATTCTCACAATCACCCCCCTTACAGCATTATATTTTATGGCCTTTATGAGATATGTCGTTCTTGATGCGCCCGCAGCGGATACATCCCCTGGACCTTCAAAAGCATCTTTTTTAGTACAACTCAGCGTTATCATAATATTCTGCATATTTTTGCTTCCAATCGGCGGCTACGTTTTTTGGTCAGGAAAAATAGATAACCAGAATATTTCTGTACTTACTGGCCTTATAGAAACCTTGTTTGGCGCATACTTAGCGGTGATATTTTATACGTTATTTCCAGAAAAGAAAGATACAGGCACCCCTTAAAAGCTTAGAGTTATGAGGGAATGAAATGAAAATTTCTAATGATGGCTTGATGATTGTAAAGCACTTTGAGGGCCTCCGCCTCAAGGCGTATGTAGACCCAGTCGGCGTGTGGACGATTGGTTACGGACATACCGGGGTTGCTGCATACTCCGGCCATGTTATTACTGAACAAGACGCAGAAGTTTTACTTCGAGAGGACATGCATGAATCCGAAAATTCCGTTAGTAATCAGATCGATGTCGATCTTAAGCAGCATCACTTTGACGCTTTAGTATCCTTTACATTCAATGTGGGAAGGGGCGCTCTTGTAACTTCGACCCTCCGAAAAAAACTAAATAACGGCGACTTTGACGGTGCTGCAGAAGAATTTCTAAGATGGAATAAAGGAACAGTTAAAGGGCAAAAGGTCGTTCTCCCCGGCCTGACGCGCAGGCGGCATTCCGAACGTCTTATGTTCCAAACAGGAAGAGTTTCCTTTTTTGATGGTCGGAACATCATAGATCCCGACGAGCATGTAGAAGAAGCTTCATCAGTGACAGCTATACCCAGAAATGGGCTTGAAGGCAGTGCCGAGTTCCTCGCTACTAGCGGCTTGCACACTGCGCGTTCTGACCACGTCATTCTCCGAGAGCTCGCAGTTAAAGATAAGATTGTTTTTCCAATTGAGCGCCTAATCGAATTACGAGATGATCGGTATCCAACTAGTCGTCCGAGGCATTGGGCGGTACTAAATTTTGACCTTCACTCTGGACAACCTAGATTATTTATACTCGATGTCATAGACGAGAAAGTAATGTCGTATCTATGTAGCCATGGCATAGGGTCTGAAGGTCCAACAGACGACGGTTACGCGAACATTTTTAGTAATATCCCGGGCTCTAATGCTAGTTCACTTGGTATCTACCGGTGTGCTGAGACGTATCATAGCGCTAAGAACGGGTACTCACTAAAACTAGACGGCCTCGAAGAATCTAACAGTAATGCTCGCTCTCGTCATATAGTGATGCATGGTGCAAATTACGTTTCAAAAGAGTTTGTGAAACAATATGGACGTGTAGGAAGAAGCGAGGGGTGCCCCGCAGTGGATCACACCTATGCTAAGAAAATAATAGACCAGCTCAAGCTGGGATCGTTACTGATCCATTGGAAAGCCCCCTGATACAAAAACTTTAGCACTTTTGGGGCAAACTGTCAGGGCGTGAATGGCAATTTATGAAAACTATAAGGACCAAATTTTTATGGTGTCGGCTTCAGACGCGCGCGTCAGATCCGCAAGCGACATTTGGTCTTTTTTAGTCTATACTGCTACGGACGATATACCTCTTGGGTCAAAGGTTGGAGACTATATACTCATTCCCAAAAAAACCAATGTTGTGGTTCGAAACGTTAGAATAGTCCCTGCAGGTGCTAAGCATCGTTTTTTTGCTGAAGTGGAGAATGCAGAGGACGGTAGGCGCTTCGGCTGGACCTCAACTAATAATTTTTCGGGCAAATTTAGAAACGTAACTTTAAGTAAAACCGATCCCGTTCCAGGAGCGGGTCGTTACGCAGAAACTGCAGCTTGGAGAAATGGTATTTATATTGATCAAGTCACTTTAATAAACATCGTGGATTATCACTTAGAACTGGAAAAAATAACATTAAATATGGCCGGCCCATATTTCGCTATGGTGGGTGCTGCGGCGGCTGACGGCGTGAAAATTTTTATTAATAGCGGCTTTAGAACCTACGCGGCACAGAAATACCTTTACGACAATTGGAAAAAGGGCGTGTCAGGCTTTAATCTGGCCGCTAAACCCGGATATTCAAATCACCAAGATGGTACGGCGCTAGACATTCCTGTAAGCGGCGGTCCAGGTCTTCCAGTATATGATTGGTTGGCAAGTCACGCGACATCGTTTGGGTTCGTTCGAACAGTGAAAAGTGAATATTGGCATTGGGAGTATCGACCTATAGATGCTGCAAAAGCTAAAGCTAGAAAAAAGCATACACTTTGGGACTAACAAAGACCTACGTAGCCTGCGTGACTCGAAGCTATTACAGTATTGTTGCGCGGGTCACCGGTCGCGATCAGACTGATTTCGGTCCTTCCTATGCCTATCCGGCTCATGAATCTTCGCGGGATTATCTTTTCGACGGCTCAACCAATTAAACTTGGACGCTTTTCTTTCCTCCTGCTCATCAGAGCCTCTCGCTGCCACCCCACGCTCCGCTGCCTGCCGGTCCAGCCACTCAAACCTTGGACCCTGCTGCACCTTCACCTCACGCCCCGGCTCTTGAGAAACCTCCCTGCCCCGCTCCGGCGCTTTCTCCCGCCCAACCTGCCGCCAGGCCTCCCGGATCTTCCCCCACTCCCCGGCCTGCCGCGCCACCAGCGCCCCGCGCCCCTCCTTGAACCGCTCCAGCGCCTGCGACATTTCAAAAACTCGTCCGGCCTTCAGCGGCTCCAGCTTGCCGCCCAGGTCCCGGTTCAACCGCGCTGACAACGCGGCCCGGTCCCGCTGACTGGCCGTCGCAAAGGCGCTCTCCCGCCGCTCCCTTGACAGGAAATTCACCGCCACCAGCTTGGCAAAGCTGCCGCCCTCAACCCGGTGTTGCTCCCGCGCCGCCGTGATCGACAGCGACAACCGCCCGACCAGCCCGCGCTCCATCCGCTGCCGCGCCCGCGCCCCGGCCCGCTCGCTGCGGAACTGCGCCGCCCAATCCGGCTTGGTGTCGCGCTTATGCGCTGCCACCACGTCGCGGGTCCGCCCCTTGTGCGCCGACGCGATCTCCGCCTTCTGCGCCGCATAGCCGCCACGCAGCGCCACCCATTCCTGCCGATGCCGCTCCTTCGTCGCCGCGCTGATCTCCCGCAGGATTGCGGCTTGGCTCAGGAGCCGCTCAGAGGCCCCCTGAGCCGCCTGACGCGCCTCGGAGAGGGATGATACCCCGGAAGCCGCCTCCTGCCGCTCCTGGGTCGCCTGAGCGCGCCCTGCGGCCTTCTCCGCTACATGCGCCCGCCGCACCTCCGGATCCGGGTACTGGCGCTGCTTCTCGGCCACCCGCGCGTACTTCGCCGCCCGTTCCGGGCTGACCACCTGCCCGCGCTGCTGCTCGTAGTCATGCGCCCACCGGTCCAGCGCCCGGACACGTGCCGGATTGATCGTCGCCATCCGCCCGTCCTCCGGGCTGACCCGGTTCACGATCACATGCACATGCGGATGCGCGGTGTCCCGATGCGCCACGATCACCGCCTGGTGCTTTTCCAGCCCCAGGACCCGCAAACTGTCATCCGCCGCGCGTGACATCTCCGCCCGGTCCAGCTTGCCGGCCTCGTTGGGATGCCAGGCCAGCGAGTAAGCCAGCACCGGCTTCTGCGCCTTGCGCCCGGTGGCCTTGATCCCCGCCTCGGCCTTCAGCTGGTCGGCCCGCTCCGCGGTGGCGATCATCACCCGCGTCGCCACCTCCGGCCGGTCGCTGGCGATGTTGCGCGTCTCGGTCCACGCCACCCGCTCGGCTGACACCGGATGCCGATCCGCCTCCGCTCCCGGCGCGCGCTTGTCATGGGTGTAATACGCCATCGCCCCTTTGAAGCTCCGGCCCTGCGCGGCGATCTGGAAGTTCATCCCTCCCACTCCGCCAGCCGCTCCACCGCCGCCCGCACCTCGGCCAGAACCTCCGCGAGATCCAGCGGCACGCCCTGCCCCCGGTTCACCGTCCGGGCGATCTGGTTGAGGTTCACCCCCACCCGATTGAGCGACACCAGCGCCGCCGACAGGTCGGGCGCGGACCGCACCCGGACGCGCTGCCCGAGCGCCGCCGCCCGGCAGTACTCCGACACCGACACCCCCGCCCGCTCGGCCTCCGCCTGGACGCGCTCCAGCTCCTCGGCCGTCAGCCGGAAGGCCACCCGGTCGCCGCGGTTCTCGCGCTCGGCCCGGGCCGGTCGCCCCGGCCTGGAACCGCCCGGGCGGGTGCTCGGCGTGGCTGTGGCTCCGTCCGTCATCGAGGCTCCTGGTCGCCGCTGAAGGCAGGTCTGGCAGCATGCCAGATCCGCAGCATGCGGACATCCTGCGCAGCAGGCAAGCGTTTTTGTGCAACAAAAACTATGCTTGCTACTCTCTCAAGTTGAACCGTAGTAAACGCCCACAAGTCATTTCAGCAAGAGGATTGCCATGTCAAAGGGAAGTTCAGAGGGAGGCGGGGGCGCCGTTATCGGAGGGTTCCTCGGCATCATCCTGGTGGGGTTCTTCTTCCTGCCGGTGGTGAATGGCTACTCCGCCTGGAACATGCTCCGCGCCGCCCAGTCTGGTCTCCAGCTCGTCGCCCGGCTGGTGCTCATCGGGGCGCTCTGGCTGACCGGCATGTGGGTCTTTGATCAAGGCTACCAGACCTACCAGGCCACCGGCATGACCGGCGAAGGCTATGGCACGCTCATCTTCCTGATGCTCAAGATCGGGGCCGCCATCTTTGTGGCCCAGTGGGTTCTGTTCTTCGGGACCGGCGGACGCTGGCGCGACATCGCCCCCTACATGTCCCGCGTGCCGGGGCTGAAGAAACAGCACCTGCGCGGCATGTCCCTGCAGGATCTGACCCGGCACCGCAAGCCGAAGTGGCTGGCCGACAGCAGCGTCAAGAAGCCTGTCGCTCTGGGCTGGGTCCCCTACCCGTCCGAGAACGCCGAGACGCTGCACACCCAGATCGAAGGCGGCACCGGCTCCGGCAAGTCGCAGGCGATCAAGTGCCTTGCCGCTGAGTTCCTGGAGCGTGGCGACAGCCTTATTGCCGTGGATACCGGCCATGATCTCCTGGAGACCATCGGCGGCGTGTGCGGTCACGTGCACCGCTTCGATGTGATGGACAACGGCTTCCTGCCCAAGTGGTCGCCCTTTCACGAGATCGAGCGCCGCAGCGACTGGCACCAGCTCGCCCAAGGCCTGATCGGTGATGGCAAGGGCGACAGCGCCGAATGGCGCAGCATGGCCAAGTCGCTCTTTGCCGCCGTCGGCATGGGCTATGCCCAGGCCTGCGAGGAGGAAGACCGCATCTTCAGCAACCGGGAATTCTTCGACCTGCTGATCAGCGCCCCGCCTGAGGTCCTGGAGCCCTTCGTGAGGGGCACCGCAGCCGCCTCGCTGACCTACAACGAGAAGGGCCTGAACTCCATCCGCATGAGCCTTCTCGATCCTCTGCGCTTCTTCGAATACCTCCCTGAGCACGCCCAGACCATCGACCCCTTCTCCATCCGCAAATGGGTCCGCGAGACCATGACCGGGCCGAACCAGCGGGCGCTCTTCATCACCTACCGCAAGCGCGACCTGGCCACCGTCCGCAACCTCATCTCCATGGTGGTCGAGCTGGCCATCGCCACCGCCATCGCCACCGGCAAATCCCAGTACCCGGTCTGGCTGCTCATCGACGAGCTGGCGGGTCTGGGCGAGATCCCGGCCCTGCTCACCGGCGCCGCCGAACTGCGCAAGACCAATGTCCGCCTGGTCTGTGGCATGCAGGACCTCAACCAGATCGAGGATCTCTACGGCCACAACCGCGCCGCCTCCATCTGCAACAACCTCACCAACAAGCTCTTCCTCAGGGCCTCTGACGGCAAGGCTGCCGAGCGCATGTCCCTGGCCCTGGGCGAACAGCGCATGCTGGTGGAAGGGGAGAACGAGAGTGAAAGCGGCAGCGTCTTCTCAGGAAAGACGAAGACCAAGGGCATCAGCAAGTCCGAGCGGGACGAGCGCGTGGTCATGCCCTCGGAGATCCTCAGCCTGCCCGACCTTGTGGGCTACGTGAAAATGGCCGGTGACAGTACCGTCACAAAGACCCCTGTGCCGATCTTCGCAGGCTTTTATGACAAGCCGGAGGCGGTGCCGGCATCGGCGCCGGGGGGAGCGTTGGTCAGAATGCCGCAGTAGAAGAAAATATATAGATCACGCCAGATCCAGAAATCTCTAATTTGGTATATCTTACAGAGCTTTCCATACGCCTGTCTCCCGCGAATGGAAAGTTCAAGACCGCTTCCCTTGGTGTCATTACCGTCGGCTCACTGATGTTATTGGCCTTGGTTTTCGATAGACCTGCAAAACGCCTGTTGTGCAGGAAAGGAATGCGCCTCATCCACGTCATGCATCGTTACGTGATTGTGCTATTATATATTTACGTATTCACGTAAAGGGTACGCCTGGCTGTGCCTTAGTACGAGTTATCCACATGGCAGACTGCCGATCTGCCTTTCTTCTTCTTCTTACATCTTCCTTCTTCATAGACTTATTTTCTGATTATTTTCAAAATCTTAGATCTTTAACTATTAGGTTTGGGGCAATGTTCGATTAGGTTTGGGGCGGTTTTCGATTAGGTTTGGGGCGGTTTTCGATTAGGTTTGGGGCGGTTTCTGACCTTTTTTGACTTCTTTGAAGGGCCTTGTGCGAGTGGACATCTTACTATTAGCTGCCGTAACGTATTCAGCTAAGGTATCCTGCCGTGTCCGAGGAAAACCGCCCCAAACCTAATAGTAAGCGGACGCTTGAGGTCATTCCCAACCTCGGCGAGATGGTAAAGCCGTCTGAGCTGATCGAGGTGAAGGGCGCGGCGAAGCTGTCTCTGGCGGATCGACGGCTTTACAATGTCCTCCTACACAATGCTTTCGGACCCGATCTGGGAACAGAGAACCGGCGCTTCGAGATCCCCCTTGCCGAATTACGGGACACCCACGACAGCAATGATAGGCTTGTTCAGTCCATCGAGGCTTTAATGACTACTGTTGTCACCATGCGCCGCGCTGATGGATCGACAGACCGGGTGCAGTTGCTAGGTTGGAACAACCTAGCAGACTCAAAGCGCAAGCATGGCTTCCTGAAGTACTCGATCCCCCCTGAACTGGCAGTCCTGTTGCGGGATAGCATGGTTTTTGCCAAGCTTGAGATGGAAGTCTTACGGGCCTTCACATCCAAATATGCCTTGGCTCTTTACGAAGCCGTCGCCCGCCGTGTACGCCTCCAGCATATTTATAGCGAGAAATTTGACCTGGACGATTTCCGAGAACTCCTCGGCGTGGAGCACGACAAGCTGACCACTTTCGGGAACCTCAACCAATATGCAATCAAGCCGGCTCTACTGGAGGTAAATGCCCTATCTGACTTCCTTGTGAGCGTGGAGCCGATGAAGCAGGGGCGTCGGGTAGTGGGGGTCGTGGTCGGATGGGGTATCAAGGACATTGAGGGACGAAAGGCAGCCTATGCCGAATTGCAGCGGTCGCGGGTTGGTCGGAGACCGCGCCTCAATGGAGAAGTCGAAGCGTTTGGCGAGGAGTCCTTGCTTGCGTGAATGCATATTTACGTAAGTACATATGTATGCTCTTACATAACCACTTGGTTCCGCAAATACACATATGCTATCTTTAGAAGAAAATCGGGACAGGCGGACAATGAAGACAATCTTGGTGGCAGCTCAGAAAGGCGGCGCAGGAAAGACAACCCTCTCTCGCAATCTTGCTGTAGCAGCGGCAGCTGATAGGCAGACCGTGCTTTGCGTTGACCTCGATCCCCAAGGATCCTTGCGTAGCTGGTGGCAAGCACGCGAGGATGAAAACCCTAGCATGCTCGAAGCTGATCCAAAGCCAGAAGCTCTGCAGCAGACCCTCAAGGCAGCTGCGAAGATGTTTGAATTGGCGATCATCGACACGCCGCCGGCGGCTCCTGAGTGGCTCTCTGATGCTATTAGTGCCGCTGACTTGGTGTTGATCCCGGTTCGCCCGTCACCCGATGATTTGCGGGCCGTGGGTGCCACGATCTCGGCCGTCACGGCTGCCAATGTGCCATTCGCCTTTGTGCTGTCTCAGACACCGCGTGCAAGGATCACCGAGGAAGCTGTTCGTGTCTTGGCTCAGCATGGCCGGGTCGCACCAGTCAACATTGCGCAGCGGGTCGTCTATGCCGAGACAGGTGCATCCGGGGCAGGGGTCATTGAAACCGCAGACGTGAAGGCTGCCGAAGAGATTCAGGGTATCTGGAATTACGTAAAGGGGATCCTGTGATGGCCAAGAAAGCCGTGTCCTTGGAAGGACTACTCGACACTAGTGTAAAGCCGACCGAGACAGGCATTCCGCAGCGCGGGGCAGGGGAGGTGCTGACCCCTTCAAAGCCTATCAAGCGTGAGGGTGAGAAGCGTCTGACCTTGGCATTGGATGGAGCGACTTACCGCCGCCTTCGTCTTCACGCTGTGGAGATAGACCAGACGCATCAGGACATCCTTGAACGTGCACTTGTGGAATACCTTAACCGCACAAATACATAATTACGCAAACGCAAATATACGTAATTGCTGCTGTTTATGGCTCTGTATCAAGTCCATTTGGCAGGAGCCGCAGTGTCTCAAACTGTCTTTGTAGGCGCAGCGAAGGACTGACCCTAGCGGCATTGCCTCTAATAGTTACATCGTATTATGCGAGCTTTTTGTTGTAGGCCTGCATGAAGCGCCACCGGCACGCACTGCAGATGAAGAACTCGAGATGGTGGGCGGATTGCTGACCTTCGCCGTGCTCTGGACGAACCACCTCTCGCATGTCGATTCAGTTTCCTGCTATTTAGGCAGCATGGCAAGAAAACCAGACATAGGCCTACGACAAGGGCGACGGCTGTGCCAGATGAGGCATGAGGACCGGCTGGCGTTCATCGCTGAAGGCCTGCCTATCCTTCTGGCCAGTGCGCAGGGGT
Source organism: Alphaproteobacteria bacterium (assembly GCA_016869875.1). Classification (GTDB taxonomy): domain Bacteria; phylum Pseudomonadota; class Alphaproteobacteria; order Rhodobacterales; family Rhodobacteraceae; genus Paracoccus. Next base: position 21,891 of record VGDE01000018.1, on the reverse strand, counting down.
TTCAGGATGCCGCTGCCCGCCTCCATGACCGTCCAAGGGAAGAGGATGTGATGGTCAGCTTCGCGGATGAAGAAGCCGCGAAGATCCTGATCCTGATGGACATTGTCCGCTGCCCTTCTTCCCAGGTGGACCAACACATTGGGAAGCTGATGCGCTGGTTTTACGATCACTTGGCGAGGCTCATCTACGCGAAGGCGGCGAGCTGGAAACCGATGAGTGTTAGCCAGCTTCAGCGCTATGTGGAAACCGAATGCGAAGAGCACACGCTGGAGGGCTTTGCCGGGGAGTGTATTTTGCCGGGTGGGCCGGTTCACGAGCGGGAAAGCGCATTGTATGCGGACATTCAATCATACGACGACGGCACACTCGCTTGGCATGAACCGCGAACCCGGCCGTCACTGTTCGGGCAAAAAGAATCCGACGCGCTACGCCTTGCTATCAGCATGCAGCGGCTGGGGATGCTCAGCCTCGATGGCCTGCGCATCGTCGCGTCCGTCTGGAACGGGACACGGTTTTCCGAAGAACAAACCCCGCACATGTCAGAAACACTGACGCAGACAACGCTGGAACGGGTGGAAGCGGCCGGACTGATCCCCGACAGCGTGGAGGATGAGGACGTGGTGACGCTGTATAAGCGTTGGCAGCTCCCCATGTATGAACTTCAGGTTACTCCCACGATCCAGACGATGGAAGAACTGCGCGAAACCCAGGTGCGGATGCTAAATAACGAAATAGGCGGCTGGTGAGGCAAGATGTTTAGAGTGCCGTTAGGTCATCAGTCGGTTCTATTCTCGTAGGCTTCCAACATATTCCGCGAAATAAAAATCGCTGCCATCAGAATCGTGATGGAATGCTCCAGCAATTCGCTGCTCCGCTCAGGGTCGAAGAAGCGCCCGTTGAACTTCCCCCCATGAAACAGGTTGTTCCGCACCCGCCTGACATAGAGAAAGATGAGGTCGTTTTCGTTCTCCGCCTGCGGAGTAACAACGCGCCATTGAAGCACTTTGTCCACATAGACCTGCTTTTTCGGAGGACGTCCCAGTATGTAAGCGATGGCTGCCACAACGTCCGCACCGGCTTCTCTTGACAGGGGGGGCAGTTCACGGGCAAATCGCGTCCAGTCGGGATGGGCGGCATCACCGTGGCCAGCTACGCAGTAGCCGGTTACCTTCAGACAGTATTCAAACTGGGCGAAGACACGAAAAAGCTCCGTCGCCAAATCAGCCACTCGCTGATCACATTTCACAATATACGTCATTGCTGCGAAGCCTCTCAAACATCTCATTAGCGTGACAGAGTACCATCATGCGACCTTCTCTTGGCGGGCTCGAATGTTGGCGATCCAGTTTGCCAGCGCGTTGATCTCGCTTTCGATCAAAGACGCCGAGGGCAAGGGGGGATTGATTTCACCGGGCTGGCTATGGAGGAGCGCCGAGCAACGGCCGAACGCATCACGCATCGTGACGCAGTCGATATCTGTGAGGATGGTAAGCTTGATCAGGCCAGTCGTATCGACTTTGCGCGACAAGCGACGGATTACAGGTCCGACTACCTCTTCCACCGCACGCTCCCAGCAAGTGCGAAGCTGGTTTTGGAAGGAGGTCACCTCCCGTAGCCATTTCGCCTGGTCGCCGCGCTCGTGATGAATCTTCACATTGGCGAGGTGAGCCTTCATGCCGTCGATCACCTTGTCGAGCGCCATGACGCTGGCTGGGGGGTCCTGATGACAAAAGCCGGAATTATCAGCGCCACGGCTGATTAGGCGATACGCGACCGGCGTTGCCTCGCGATCCTTGGTTGCACGGCAGGCTTCGTCGAGCAGCAGCAGAAAGGCCATGTCGTGCGTAAACACGATCACCTGGCGGGTGGCGCCCGCTTCGGCCAGGCGTGTGGCAACCCGATCGCGGTGCAGGTGGTCAAGAGAGGAAACCGGGTCGTCGAAAACAATGGCCGACTGCGCGTCGATGGTCGACAGCTCGGCGAGGAAGGCGGCGAGCGCTACGCAACGATGCTCGCCTTCACTCAGAACCTTGCCGACGGGTTCACTCGGTTTGTTGATGAGACGCACCTGGAAAAAGGGCACCCCCGCTGAGGTCTTAGCCTGTTGAAGCTCGATGGCGAGGCCGGCGACGCCGAGCTTGTCGACTTCGGTCGCGAAGCGGCCGCGCAGGCGGTTGGTCACAAGAGCCTGGGCGATCCGGGCGCTCTGCGTCGTGATCTTGTTTGTGGTCGTGTCCTTGCTGGCCCTTTCCAGGGCCTCGATGGCCTTGCGGCGCTCAATCTGGGCAAGAACGTCGGCTTGCACAACGCCGAGCCACTTCCGGTCGGCCAGGCCGTCGCGCTCGATGATAAGAGCGGCACGTTGGGGAGAGCCTGCCTCCGATTCCAGGCCTTCGATCCGCGTGGCGATCCCGTCCAGCACATCACGTAATCCCTCTGGTGTGGGGATCACGTCCGGCGGCAATGTATGCAAAACGCTCGTCGGCGTGGGTTCGAAGCACCGCCCGTAGTCGCCAGGACAGTTGGACAATCTGGCGGCGAAGGGTCTTCGCCAGCTCGTCCTTGCCGATATCGTCGCGGATCAGAGTGACGAACGAGGGCAGTTCTTTCATGGGGAAGCTATGTGAGGATAGCTGCTCCAGCAACTCGTCATAAGCTGCGGCGGCTTCCTCTTCACGACGTTTGCTTTCGTCCTGGACGAAGGCTTCGAAGCTGCTCAGTCGGTTAGCGGCTTCCTTGCTGAGCGGCTGCTGGCACAGGACGCAATGGGCATCGGGGTCTGTCACGGGAAAAGGCTTTTCGGTATAGGCCGCTTCGCGTGAATAGGTTCGAGCCGCTTCCCACAGGGCTCTCCAGATGTCCGAACCAATGTCTGGGAGAGGTTCCGCAGCGAAAAGATCGACGGATGCGGCCAACGCCGCCGCTCGCGCAGTCGCAAGACGCCCATGAGCCTCGCGGAGCGCGGTCCGGTTCTGGTCAGAGGCTGCGGCGGTCAATTTTCTGATCTGTTCGATCACCGCATTGGTACAGGTTTCCTGAGCCTGGAGCTGACGGACTGTCCGGGCGGGATCGCTGGCGAGGTCTGAAATGAGGGTTTGAAGCTGAGCGTCTTCCTGCGCGTTCAGGCCTGCCAGCTTCTCAATGGCTTCGGGTTTGGTCTTTCCAGACAATCCGGCAATCATCTTGCCGACCGCCGTATCCGGCTTGCATTCGGGTTTCGAGAGGACGACAGGTGTCTGCTGTTGCAGCTTGTGGATTTCGGCCGAAAGTTCGGCTTTCACATCCTGGCACGCCTGCGCGAGGCCGGCGAGAATACGGAGAGGAAGGGGCGTATAGGCGAGATCGTTGGTGTTCTCGACATGGACATTGGCGGTCCGGGAGTCGAAGACGCTGACGGCGGACAGCATAGGATCGACCGCTCCGCCATGATTCCACGTCGCGTTTCGCTTCTGACCGCCGATGAAGAAGTCGATGCTGGCAGTCGGTACGCCGCCTGCACCGGCATAGATATTCGGAAGGATGGCATCACCCTTCGGTGAGCGTGCCCGGCAAAGCTGTTTGAGGACGCGGGCGTATCCGGATTTGCCTGCCCCATTGTCACCATAGATCACGGTAAGACCGGTCTTGCCGAAGGACAGCCGCTCGCCAGGCGCGAGCGCATTCACATTCGAAAGTCCATGCAAGGCACCGAGGCTGACAACCGCATGGCTTGCGGCAGGATCACGGATGTGACTGGCGTCCAGCGGAGCTGCGGGATTGCCGCCCTTGCAGACAGCAACGAGTGCCGCGATATCGGCGGGCTCAAGCTTGGTCTGGCTGCACAATCGACGCAAGGCGTCGCGCTGCCAGCCGGGCAGATCGACAGACCATTTCAGTATATCGGCAAGCGCCGCGGCCTCGTTCGAGAGCTCAGTATTCTGTTGGTCCATCGTTTGGATCCCCCCCCCCGCTCCGTTTTAAGCGGCCTGCCATCTGATGTCGCGATTGTCGCCACCCCGTCAGGTGCCGTCGTTAACTAGTCTTCCCGCGCCAAGCGGAGTGATCCAGCCGCCCGCGCCGTCCCAGCATGCAAATTCAACGGGACTGATCTTCGCGGCCAAACGACCGCGAATGGTGTCCGCTTCGCCACAGTAACTCACGAAGCTGAGGAAGCTAAGATGCACCGTTTTTTGCATTAGCGGCGCGACCTGGCAATATCAGCATTGCCCGCATAACCACGATCTGACACGTGGCACCGAAGACCGAACTACCGTTTCGGGGATGCTGCATTGCGGCCCGACGTCCTGAGTGAACGGCGGCAAAAGGCCGAGAGCGACAAAACAAGGCCGGCTTCTCATCATGCGAGCTTTTGGCTAGAAGCTTGCATAGTCGCTCCACGCGGGATCCCAGCAAACCAAGGAAAAACCTGCATTCATTGTGAGACACAGCTTTCTTTATGCAAGGTTTAAGAGCAAAATACATCAAAACTCTGCAAGGGATGTGCCCGTGCCTGTTACCTCCCAAACCACCTGGAACAAGGGACGTGTGGTGGGCAAGAAGCCACCCCTCACGCCTGACCAGGTGGCGCTGATCCGGCTTCTCCTGCGCCAGGAGAGAGACCTCCGCAGCCTGGCACTGTTCAACACCGCACTCGATACCAGTTTCCGGGGCTCTGACCTGGTGCGTCTTCGGGTTTCGGACGTGGCCACCCCGTCAGGGGTGCGCGAGATCGTAGAAATCCGGCAGAAGAAAACCGAGGGGCGCCATGCCCGTCCGGTCCAGGCGCGGCTATCGTCGGGCACGCGCGACAGCCTGCGGGCCTATCTGGCCGCCTCTGAACGGCCACTGCACGGCTGGCTGTTCACGGGGCAGGGGGCACGGTGGTCCCACACCCACCTCAGCGAGAGCCAGCTCTGGCGGCTGTTCAAATCCTGGCTGGAAAAGGCCCGCATCGATCCCAGCCTCTACGGCCTGCATTCACTGCGCCGGACCTTCCCGACCCATATCTACCAGCAGACCGGCAACCTGCGCGCGGCTCAGCTGCTGCTCGGCCATGCCAGCATCGAAAGCACCAAGGAGTATATTGGCACCGAACAGGCCGAAGCTCTCGAAATCGCCCGCAAGTATCATCTCTGAGCCATGCAGACCTATCTGGAAAAGCACATCCCTGCGAAGAACGTTGCCCGGTTCTATCGGCTGGCCGTGCTGCCCAATCTGTTTGGGGAGTGGACACTCTACAGGGAATGGGGCCGGATCGGGCAGGGCGGCCGGATCCGCTTGGACTGTTTTGCCACACACGAGCAGGCTCTGGCCGCTTTGTTGGCGCTGGAAGCCCGCAAGCGGCAACGAGGCTATTGGGTCGAGCCGCAGCAACTGGCTATGTTTGGGTGAGGGATCAAGGTATCTGATCAGCACGCAAGCAGGTCCTAAACCTGCGGTCTTACACATGATCACACCTAATCTCAAAATGATTTAACTATGTGACGTTGTGTAAGCGCTTACGACGTTGTCAAAAATCTAGCCTATGGCTTAGTGAACAGATGATAGTTCGGTTATATAAAAAACGAATCCGCCCGATGTCTTTATGCGGACCAGTCAATCATATTGAACTCTGCATACTTCTTCTTAGCGTAGCTTGGTTCAATATGATGCGCGAATGCCAAAAGTCCGTAAACGTGTCGCCTAAGGCCTATATGCGACGTGAACCCCCTGCGCTTTACATGAGCCCGGGCACCGATCTTTGGACTTCTTAATGCATAAAGGTGTGCCTCTAAATTATTCTTAAAAGATTTGGGTAAGCGGGGATCTTCTCGATCAACTAAAAGCCCTAAAACAATTTTTCTTGCCCCTGGAGGCGAAATCGTCGTTTTTGTTGGGTTATGTAAAAAGCCATGCCTTTTAAGTAGCGATTCTACTCTTCTCACCAGCGCGACAGCTTCCTGGCGTGAACGGCATTCGGTATGGGAAAACGATAAGTCATCCGCATAGCGTGTATAGATCCACCCCTCTTGGGCGGCTAACATAGACAAGTCATTGTCGAGAGCATGCGCGACTAGGTTCGCAAGCATTGGACTTGTTGGTGCACCTTGTGGTAGAAAACCTTCGGTTCTTCTCTTGTAAGGCAGCATTTTATCTTGCTTTGGAATTTTCGAACCATGTTCAATCGGCAAGCGGGTACAAATACGAGCCATTTGAAAGCATAACAATGGTGGATAGCCAAGTTTCCGAAATACAAAGTATATTTTGTTTTCTTTAATGGACTCAAAAAAGCTCGTTATATCCATTTTTACCAGCCATTTTGCCTCCCTGTGCCTCATAGCTGCTTGTTTGAGGTCACGCTTTGGGGTGAATGCAAAGCTAGCTGCATGAGTTGTAGTAACGTTTAAAATATTCTGACTTATCCAACGTTGAACCCGCATCAAACCAGGTTCTGGAACGGAAATTGTACGGAATCGACGAGCAGGAGCTGGTACAGAATTCGGCTTGCCACGCTTTTTTAACTGAAATGTGCGGTAAGCATCGACTTTCCGAAAAGCAACGTCTTGAAGAAATTCAGAAGACACATCGGTCAGGTGACTTAGGTGGTGGAAAGTAAATACCACTGGAAGGCGCGGATTTTCTTTACGGATACAGGCTGCAATCTCAATTGCAGCCTGTATAGTTTCTTCCGAGCTTCCGGATGCCTTTGCCCCGGCGCGAAAACGTTGAGAGTTCCAAGCTTGCATCGTCTACTTTAGTTCGGCCCGAAGGGCTATATGCCGGTCCACGGTGAGTCTCCCGAACGTACCTCCGGCGTGGACTGGCATATAGGTGCAGTTATTCATCAGCTCTCTCAGCGGCGCCCAGAAACCCAGATGCCCATGACAGGTGTCCCCATCTTGGCCAGTCAACGACTGGCATTGCTAGACCCGCCTCTTGGAACTCTCAACTGGGTCGGATAGTAGGGGAGCTTTTGCCCAACAGCAACAGGTCTTGTTTGAGCTCCTCGTCTGTTGGCAGCCAAGATCTCTTGACCTGCGTCGGTTACCCGTCCCCCTTTGGTAAGCAAGGCGCTATTTTTCGCTATTTCAATAATATTTTCCGTATCGCGAACTGGAAGTCCCAAATTATCTGCAATTACTTCGGATTTTCCTCCCCTAAGAATTGCGTACGGAAGCGTTAGCAGAAGCACAAGCTTTTTATCTTGTATATCTAGATCTTTGGAAAGAATAACGCCCCGCACTTCTGCGGCACGCATCACAACATCATCCTCAGTTTGAAGCCGAAAGTGCCATTTTAAATCAAGTGGTGCAGCTCCCTCATAAAGAGCCTTCCATTTTTCAGCACTTTTATGAATTATCGCGGGAGTATTGTTTGGTATTCTTGAGCTTATTGCTACAAGTGCTGAATTTGAAAGAAACCCATTTCGATCAACTCCTCCGCGACCAGATTGCGGGCCGTGTTTTTGCATCAAAGCACGCCATTCATCAGCAATGATCTGATTTGGCCACCTATTAATTGTAGGTATTATACGTTCAACAAAAATCTCTGGCTTTAGCCTATGGTTTCTTACAGCCGCCAACCCGTCAGGCGTTCCTGCGGCTGCTACTACAGAAAATTTTATATAATGTAGGGAAACCCAGGACTTTACACTTTTTACGCGCCAAAACATGTCAAGCATTTTGCAAACACGTGTCCCGGTACCAATAAGATCTGCGACCACTACAATTGTTCGAACAGGTGAAGATTTGGCGCGTATATTCGTGGGGTTAGGATGGTTCTTAAGAAGCTTATTATTTTCCACCATTTGTGAAATAATGTATGCTACGCCCCCCTCACTTCCAACCCTTTTCCCCCCGCGAATTGGCTTAACTGCTGCCTCATAACGCATTGCCCTATGTCTATATCCCCCATTTTCATTGGCTATAAGATCACTTTTGTAAATTAAATCAGAGTCGAATTCACGTTCAGCATAAAGTGCAATGTGCCGGCGTGGCCAGGGTAATGATTCCAAGAGTCTTTCAACTCCCGCTCTTATGCCCTCTGCTATGTCCGCCTCGTTGAGTAATATCAACGAATCAAGCAAGGCTGCAGCTGATTTTTTCTCAGCAGGCTCGGTGAATTGCCCAAGCCATTTTTTTCCTGTTGCGCTCGTCGAAAGTGCTAGTTTTTCATTGAACATATAAAAACTACTATACTTGTTTTAATTTGTTAGTATAAATTGTAGCTAGCGTTGTTGGCTGCTGTGAAAGCATAAGTCTTAAGAGGGGGAAGGTGCAATACCGCGTTGATGATGTGACCGCCCCCGACGGCATCTGATGTGCCAAGGTGGGTCTGCAACGATCCACAAAGGGGGGCGGTCATGTCGGAGATTATCAGGGTCGGGCTCGATCTGGCGAAGAATGTGTTCCAGGTGTATGGAGCCGACGGCGCATGGCAGGCCGTCCTGCGCAAGAAGATACGGTGAGCGCAGGTGCTGGAGTTTTTCAGCCAGCTGCCATCTTGCGTTGTCGCCATGGAGGCCTGTGGCGGTGCGCATTTTTGGGGTCGCAAGATCGGCAAACTGGGCCATAACGTGCGGCTGATCCCGCCTGCCTATGTAAAGCCGTTCGTGAAGCGCCAGAAGGATGATGCCGCCGAAGCGATCTGCGAGGCAGCACTGCGCCCGACGATGCGTGAACAAGCGCCCGTGGTCGCGCCTTCCCGAGGCCGCCCGGTTCTACTCTGCCGCCACCTACTGGAGGAAGTCGGCGGCGTGGCGTGTCGCTCAACCTCCACCTTGATACCCACGCCCGCTGGACCTCCGGCACCCTCAAGAGCAAGATCACAGAGCTGTTCCGCGATGCCCTGAACCGCGAGCTGAAAACGGCGGGCATCACCGGGTTGCCGTTCATGTTCATCTTCGAAATCACCTCCTGCGGCCGGCTGCACCTTCACGGCGCTCTGGACACGCACGACTGCGACGAGGCGCAGATCGACGTCATCAAGCTGGCCCTGCGCACGGCAGCGGGCCGGATCGAAGGCAGGGCAGCAGGCTGGCAGCTCTGCCTTCGGCTCGTGTATGACGGCCCAGGGTGGGCAACTTACCTGGGCAAGGTCCGCAAGTTGCCCCTTGCCCGTCTTGACCTGAAAGCCCTCATGATCACCTCGCACGCTATGACGGGGCTGGCCCGAAATTACCACAAGAATGCCCGCCGGAAGCGCTTGGCGAATTAACCAAGAAGGGTAAAATTACTGCGTGTTTATTGTCATTTTGTGGTGGGGATAGTCTCGGGATTGAAGCCTTAAACCCCATCCTCTCAACGACATGGAAACCGCATGAAGATCCTGACAACGCTTGCCGTCACTGCGGCCTTTCTCGGCATGGCCGCGCCCGTTCGGGCCGAGCTGAGCCAGCCCTGCGTCTTCTACGGCATCACAGCAGAGTTGCTGGTGGACTTCCAGGAAGCCAGTGTGCCGAAACAGCCGCTGCTGGACGCCTTTGCCAATTCCGACGCCTACAACTTCGCCGACAAGACAATGCTGCTCGCCCTGGTAGAGGTTATCTACGAAGACAAGTTGCAGATCGTCCACGAACGGCGGGAAGACGCATTCTATCTGGCCCGCGACATGTGCCAGCGCGAAAAGCTTTGATAGTTTATTGATTACACGGAAATGCACATGAAAATTCTGACAACTCTAGCTGCGCTGGTCTTTGCGACCTCCGCAAGCGCCGAACTAACACTCCCTTGCGATCATTATGTCGACGGAGCACGTATGGCAATAGAACTGAAAAAGGCAGGCGTGCCCCAGTATCGTGTGGAACAGGCCTCTATGGTGGAAGAATTGACGACGATAGAGGACAAATCTCTCGTTCTCAGCGCAATCATGATGGTCTATCAGTTCGATATGGGGGGCAGTATGAAGTCTCACGTAACCAAAGCAATTCGCAGTCAATGCGAGAAGCAGAAGAAACAATAGGAAATTTTAGTTTTGTGGTGAGGACAACATCAATACTGCTACATCTCACAAGGCCTCTGCCGGTTCATCCTGGCAGCGGCTTTTTCTTTTTTGGCTATCCACGCGACGGTCTGAGGGAGCGGGAATATACTCTATACACACCAACGATAGAGACCCCCATGACCCTAATCACCGATGAAGACCTGCACCTAGACCTTACAGAGCCATCACCGGCCGAACTGCGAAGGATCGAGATCGCCCTGGCCGAGTGGGAAAAGAGCGACATTCCCGAGACGCGGAAGTCGCCCGTCGCTATCGCGCCCTCATGCAGGCCAATGGCAAGGCGCTGGCTATGCTAGATGCCCGCCCATGCATTCCATAGCGATCCACCACAGCGTTCACTGTGGCCCCCGACTCAAGCATATCGGCGACAACCCAGGCCTTCACCTCATTCGGCCACCGGCGATAGCGTAATCTGGTTAGCTTATCCCCCACTGATCCGATTGCCTGTGCTGCCGTCTGGTAGCTGGATCTGAATTCTGGGGAATGGATCAGCTGCCAGCTCGGGCTGGGACTGGCTATTCGCCGAGTATTGCTCGAATGGCTGGTATGGCCGTGGCGTCGGATGCAGATCAAACAGACGAGGTTCCGCCGTGGATTAGAGGCCGGCCGCTTCCCGCAAAGCGCGGTTCATCCGGGTCTGCCATCCTGGGCCTGTTTCCTTGAACCGGGCCACCACGTCCTGATCGAGGCGCAGTGAGACAGCCACTTTAGGGTTCTCCGCCTTGGGGCGCCCGCCCATGTTGCGGCGCATAGCTTCGGACAGGGCTGGAAAGGTTTCAGTGAAGGGCCGAGCCTGGGCGAGCTGGTCCGCTGTTGCTTCGGGTGCCTCAGGATCGCTGGCGATCATGCGCTGAATCTGGTCTTCGGTCAGATGCTTTTTGCTCATATCAGGCTCCTCTCCTTGGCGCTGGCAGGGCGCATTGAGATCACCGAGACTCCCTCAGTGCCTAAGGCTGCAAAGACCACAGCCACGGTCCCGTCTGCGAGGCGGCCGATTGCCATGTATCGACCTGCTTTAGCTGGAACCACGACCGAGGCCAGAAAGAAGGCTTCGTCTAGATCGGCAAAGTCCAAGCCGTGCTTGGAAAGGTTGGTCTGCCGCTTCGGCGCATCCCACGTAATCATTAGCATGATTTTGTATATACGGAAACTCAACGGACATTCAAGGCCAACACATTAGGCTTTGTCATGTATCAAGTAACGCCGGAACCCGCCGAATTGTCTTGGTACTGACCTTGAAGAACGCGGCGATCTCCGGCAACGGCCGGTTCTCCACATCCCGCATACGCCGCACCTCCGCATTCTGGGCCAGGGATAGCGCTGGCGGTCGACCACCGACCCGGCCGCGCCGGCGGGCGGCCTCCAAACCCTCCCTAGTTCTCTCCGCAACCCTTTCCCGTTGGAACTGGGTAATCGAGGCGAAGACATGGAAGGCCAGGCCGGCCGGGGTGGTCGTGTCGATGTCTTCCGCCAGAGATCGGAACCCGGCGCCCTTCTTCGGGATCTGCTCGACAATCTCCAGGAGATTCTTCAGGCTGCGCGCCAGAAGGTCATACTTGGTGACCGCCACCACGTCCCCGATCCTGAGCTGATCCAGCATCCGGTCCAACTGAGGCCTGTGGCAGGCAGAACCGGTGATCACATCAGCAAAGATCCTCTCTGCCCCGGCAGCCCTAACTGCATCCTCCTGGCTGTCGAGTCTTTGGTCGGAAGTCGAGACACGAGCATAGCCGATGATCATCGACATAAACCTCCCTTAACTAGCTCAGTTTTGGGAGAGGGTTTTGTCCAGATCAGCCTTTGGTTCTGCAGGAGGAGCAGAACAGGGACACAAACGACCGATTGTTGACCTACAAGCCAGTTGTACACACTTTAGTACTTTTTCGAAACAACCGCTTTACTCGGTTTCCTCAAGCTCAAGCTTCGAACATCCTGACGCATTGCCGCCGTCGCAGGCCTTCCGGTAGAAAGCACGTGCTTGGTCCGCATCCACCGGCACACCCCGGCCGTGTTCGTACATGTCCCCAAGGTACGCGCACCCGCTTGCATCGCTGCCCGCGCAAGCCTGCCGGTAGAGCGCCACCGCCCGCTCCGCATCTGGGGTTACGCCTTCGCCATATTCATATTTGATCCCCAAATTCGCGCAGCTCGTCGCACTGCCGCTCTCGCAGCCTTGACTGTAGAACACCACCGCCTGCTCCGCATCCGCCGGCACACCCTCACCCTCTGCGTACATGTAACCAAGGTTTGTGCAGCCTGCTGCATTGCCCCCCTCGCAGGCCTGCCGGTAGAGCGCCACCGCCCGCTCCGCATCCGCCGGCACACCCTCTCCCTTTGCGTACATGTAACCAAGTCGTGCGCAACTCCAGACATCACCGCCCTCACAGCCTTGCTTGTAGAACACTACCGCCTGCTCCGCATCCGCCGGCACACCCTCTCCCTCTGCGTACATGTAACCAAGGTTTGTGCAGCCTGCTGCATTGCCCCCCTCGCAGGCCTGCCGGTAGAGCGCCACCGCCCGCTCCGCGTCGGCTAACACGCCCCGGCCATTTTTGTACATGTAACCAAGGTACGCGCAGCCTGCTGTATTGCCCCCCTCGCAGGCCTGCCGGTAGAGTGCTACCGCCCGCTCCGCGTCCGCCGACACGCCTAGGCCATCTTCGTACATGGTCCCGAGGTACGCGCAGCCTGCTGTATTGCCCCCCTCGCAGGCCTGCCGGTAGAGCGCTACCGCCCGCTCCGCGTCCGCCGACACGCCTATGCCATCTTCGTACATGATCCCGAGGTGTCCGCAGCCTGCTGCATTGCCCCCCTCGCAGGCCTGCCGGTAGAGCGCTACCGCCCGCTCCGCATTCACAGGTACGCCCAAGCCGTCTCGGTACATGAGCCCAAGGTTGAAACAAGCATCCAGGTCACTACTCTCACAGGCCCTGCGGTAGAGATCGACGGCCCTCTCAAAGTTCTGAGGGATGCCTCGACCGTGGTGGTGCGAGTATCCGTAGGCACGACATGCTCGGGCATAGCCACCCTCACAAGCACGGCCCCAAAGTGTGTTGATCGTCGCGCTGTCATCCCCAAAGAATCTGTCTAGGCGCTCCGCGCAACTACCTTCGTCCTGTTCGTTCCGGCAGGCCATCTGCATGAACAGGACCGTGGGTTCCAGTTCGCCGCTGGCGCGGGCAGCAAGGAAGCAGGAGCTTAGATCGCGGTCGCATAACCATCGGTCAATCACATTGCCGATTTCCCCTTCTTCAGTGCGCAGTAGCGGGCCAAGCGCCAGGCTGCCCAGCAGGATCAGTCCTGCCCCAACGAGCGCAATCTGCTGGACCGGCTTAGCCACGTCTAAGATGCGGTTCAACTTGGCTTGTGTATACAGCCTTACGAACCAGCTGGAGACGCAGTAAAGCCACGCCCAAACCGAAGTCAGAAAGGTGGAGTAGAAGTAGATCGAGTAGACGCTGAAGAGCGCCAGAACCTCAATTGGGGGAGGAACCTCGCCGGTGACCAGATAGCTGTAGGCCGCGAGCAGCAGGAAAATAATAGCTCCAGTGAAAATGAGATCGGCCAGGAGCAACACCGCCTGTCCCGCCACGCTGCGAACCCGCTGGAACCGCCCCAGAAGCCAACGGGTCTCGATCAGCGAGATGTAGTCGGCAACGATGTTGACCATCACCAGTGTGCCCACTGCTTGCCATAGGTCCAGCCTCCCGAAGGTACGGGTTCCCAGCACCCCCAACACATGGGCCAGGAGTACATAAAGAATCAGGACCGCCAGCACCGACGCAAAGGCTGAACGTCGGAAGCGTTTCAGTGAAATATGATGCGCACCAAAGAGGGTATCGAAAAGGTTGCAGAAGAGCTGGGTCCAGTTCTTTTCGCGCTTGCCTTGAAGCCATACAGTGAGGGAGTGGCAGAAGTCGGGGTGAAAATGGCCGCCAAGCCAGACCATGCCCAAGTAAAAAGCGGTCGCGGACCCCATGCAAAAAGCCCAGTAGGGCAATCCTTGGAGGACTTGTGGAGATTCGGAGTCATGGAAGAACGGAGTCGCCGTGACTACCCCTGCGGCGATTATGACAAGGCCCACCGCTCCAACGTTAAACGGCGAAACAATGTTGATGTCTCTACCGGCAATTGCGTGGCCAATCTGAAGCGACGTGGTTCCGGTGGCCCCCGCGCCGCCAGCTACTTTCCCGGCGGTGCCTGGATGTTCTCGAAAGTCATGTCACCGTCGGAGCTTGCCGAACCTGCCTTCACGCCTTCGACGTCCTTGAAGAGCAGATTGCCTCCCGAGCGTATTACCTCAATGTCTACCGCGTAGCGCGCTTGGACCTCCGCCGGTAGCGCCACGATCGCCTCTCGGAGCCGTTCCGCCAACTCCATGAGCTCTCTGTCCTGCGCGATTTCTGGCTTTGCAAGTTCGGCCTTCACCTCTGCCTCGAACGGTGGGTTCTGCCTCGCATGCTCGAGCAAGGACAGAGACTTTACATCATGCCGATCAGTCAGCCGGGCCTTCAGAGCCTCGAAAGTTGCCATACCGGCTCCTTTCGCAAATTCGCCAACTGCTCCGGACGCCGCCAGCCCGGCCCCCGTCGCCAACACGCTGAAAAGAGTACTGACAAGCGTCATCATCGCCTCCGTGTTCCCTGTAGGAAGGCTAACCTATGCGGTGCAGCCGTCGCCACGTTTTTCTCAGCGGAGCCAAGGGTGATGGACTGGATGGGGCAGAAACGACCGTTTCGGCACTTCTCAACACGCTGATCCGGGAGCGAGAAATCCTAGTGCCCTCATTGAGGCCTTTCCGAGGGCTTGGGATCTGTTGAATCATCGACGTTGTTCGAGACAGTGATGGTCCTATGCCATGCATCATTACAGTCGACGGATAGCTCAGCTGATACACGGAAAGCCTCTACATCTGCGGGAACCCGGTATCGGAAGTGATAGACAACAGTCTCACCCGGTTCGATCCCGCTGTTACCTCCTCGACGCAAACGTTGCCTTACGCCTTCGGTCGCAGGCCCGCTGACGGAACAGTTCTCATCTAGGTCCAAGTGCTGAACAAAAAAGGAGATGGTCGGGTCCCAGATTGTAACGCCGCCTATGTTTTCAGCCTCAACGTCCGCCGCGTGCAGGACATTGCCATCAGAAAGCTTTCGAATGATTTGGTTCTTGAGGCCGAGAGTCAGTCTCGGCGCAAAAATTCGACCACGAAAGAAACGGCGATACCCACCAACAGAAGCAAGGACGGCCAAAAACGCTCCAAGTATTTTGAGAGAAATGTCGACCGACTTCCTGGAGTCTTCGTTTGCTATTAGGTCTTCAAATAAAGGTGGGACAATCAAGAAGATCATAATCGCCGAAAGCACCAGAATTATGTCTGGTGAGTATTCATGAATCAATCTAGCCAACCACTTCCACATGCGAAGCGCCTTTCTCCGGTCTAAAGCAAGAGCGCATAAACTATCCCGCTGGCCAAGCCCAAGATAATCAGTATGGGAAATATTCTGGGGCCGATTATTCTAACTGCACGGTCGGGCGCATCCCGGAGGTCCCTGAAGGTAATATCGCCTTCTGAGGTCGCGATCTTCGCCTTTACTCCCTCGAAGGTCTCAATGTATAAGTTGCCCCCTGCGCGGATGGTCTCGATGTTCACCGCACAACGCGTCTTGGTCTCGGCCGGCAGCGCCTCGATCGCCTCCCGCAGCCGTTCCGCCAGCTCCAGCAGCTCAGCATCCTGCGCAATTTCCGGCTTGGCGAGTTCGGCCTTTACCGCCTCCTCGAACGCCGGATTTTGGTCTGCCTCCTCCAGTAATGGCAAAGACTTGACATCATGCGCGCCAGCCAGACGGTCCTTAAGTGCTTCGAAAGCCTCTTTGCCGCCACCATTGGCGAACTCGCCGACGGCGCTCGAGGCGGCAAGTTTGGCACCGGTCACGAGCAGGATGAAAAGAAGCTCGACCATCGCGACCTCCAATCTTTATCATATCGCCGCCAACCAGTGTGTCTCGCAGAGGCATTTCATTCAACAACTGCTAGCCAGTTCACTGGAGCACCTCTCGGAGGTTCTGCCCAAGAGTTATGGACAGGACAAAAAGGACCGTTTTTGGACAGGTCGCTATAGCTAGACGCTTGATCTCCGGCCGTGCTGCCTTGTGCCACTATTATTGCCAACATGAGAAGATGATAAGGCTCCTTCCGCCGCTCTGCGGCTGCGGATAGCCGGATCGGCATCATCGCGAAGCGGTCCGTGAGCGTCGCGGCGTCTAGCCGCTCTTTGTCCGCCGGTTATCTCCTCCTCTCGGACCAAGCAGGCTACTCGTCGGGGATAGATTAAGCAGGAACGGCCCCGCCTATGAGGCGGGGCCTTTTTGTCTCGTGGATGAAGGCTCAAGCGGCCGCTGCTTCGCCCTTGTCATCCACATGACGGGAAGGGAGATCGAGACGCCAACGGATCATGTCCCCAATGATCGGGTAGATGTCGTTGTGCTTGGCGCCGAAGCGCATCCGACCGGATTCGTCGCGACCGCCAATGTCGCGATTGCCCTCGTCCGAAGGCATGTAGCGGTCCAGCCCAGGCAATTTACGGCGCCGCTCCTCCGGCGTGAGATCGTAGTAGTCCCACATCGGGTTGTCGTGAGAGAAATCGATTTCCCCAATACCGTCGAGCAAACGCTCGAGATGCTCCGGATTTGCTGCCCGTCCGCGTGCGAAATCATAGGTGAGCTTTGCCAGGGCTTTCAACACCACGGGTTGCGCGGCAACCGTGTTGAGCTTCGCCTGAAGTTCTCCGAAACCCGGGATGTTGCTGACCTGCTCCCAGAAGCGGCGCGCCGGCTCCTCCATATGCAAGACATGGAGAGGGGTCGCTGTCCGTGCGTTGGTCTTGTTGAGGAACAGGATTGAGCAGATAGCGACCAGATCCTTCCGAGCGATCGACCCTTCATGCTTGGCCCAGTCGGTGACGTCCTTCTCGTCGACCTCGGCACCGAGCACGCCTTCTTCGATCAGGACTTGCTTGATGAAGTTGTTGACTGGGTTAGAGCTATCGAAGTCGAACGAAGTCCCCGCCGCAACCTTCTTCCCAAGGTTATTGAGGTCGTGGAACAGCTGTCGCTGCTCGTCGACCGTGAGGTTGAGGTGGGCCTCCACGGCAACCGTGCACGCCCCAGCCATCTGATGGACCAAGCGCCAGGCAGCGAGGTCTCCTGCCTGGAGCTCCGTCTCTTCCTTATCGACCGGGTAGAGCGACCCCTTCTTCTGATAGGCGCGGTTGTTGATAACGAACTTCAGAAAGTCGAGCAGCAGCGTCATCGCGTAGCGGCGATGCTGACCGTCCACGACCCACAGCACGGTGCCGAGGGGGAGGGTGATGCGGTAGGCGACCACCGTATCGTTCGCATCCTTGATCGGCTTGGGGTCAAGATCCTCGAGCTTGGCCGGGATGCTCACCACGATCGGCTGAAGCGAATAATGCCGTCGATCACCCATGCGCTCGAGGAGCTTGTCATAGACGGCAGTGTCTTCCCCCCGACGCTTCACCTCATTCCGGGCGGCGTGCAGCACGCCCTTGAGAATATAGACGGCAAGTCCAGTAGCATGAGCCCGGTCAAGCTCGCGCTGCGCAATCTCCTCGGGGACGACCCCCGAGGCATTGGCAACGTCCGTGATCTCGACGAACTGGGAAAGTGGAAGCGACATGGTCAGCGTTTCCTGACCCAGGTTGAAGCTACCGAAGACGTCCTCGCGGGTGGACGCACCAAAAGCGGTCTTATACATTGTGGTTTCCTACGAAGGGCCGAAGTTGATTCGGCTGTTGAAGATGAGCCTGTTGCACCAGGCTCATCATCTATAACCATCCAGGGAGGTTATCGTAAACCCTCCTTGGAGGGTTTCTTGCGAAATCCTGGGAACTTTAGGTTATAGCCTTGGAAATATTTACTTCTGGCTCCAGGTGGTCAGTCGTGATGCGGATGTCGGCCGACGGCGCTCTTCAGGGCGCTTTGTGATCTTGGTCACACCCAAGATCGCCCAACAGGTCCTCCAGCACCTCCATGAGGCTATTACGCTGCATGAATGCCGAACCCGGAACCTCGTAATGGTTTATTCGCACCGGCCGCACCCCTTCCTTGTTCCGCGTCGGGCGCAGCGCGTTAGGATAGCCGTCGATTGCCGGCAGCGGCTGGCCCGGTGGGCCGCCGAACCAGAAATACGGCCCCATGTTGAGATCTTGGTCGAGGCGCATCCATATGGCGCAGCCGCTCGGCTTCTCGGCAAGCACCCGAGCTAGGGAGACCTTCGACGGCCTCTTGGCAGTGCCGGTCTTGAACTGGATGTGACGGACGACCGGACCACGAGCCATTACCAAGTCGTATCCGTGCGCGTCGAACTCTGAGCGCAGCACCTCGACGTCGTGGATGCCGAGCCTCCAGAGCGTGCGGAGTGCGTCGCCGACAAAGACATGCTCAGCGATCCGCTCGCGCAGCGTCGAGTGGGTATAATGCGCGTCGGTCATGCTTCTACCTGGGAAGTTCCGGCCACCATCGAATACGTTCGGGGTCGTCCAGCATGCCGTTCACACGGGTCAGGGGATTTGGGTAGTCGAAATAGATCTGCCCTCTCCATGCCGTGGGATGGGCGCAGTAGACGGTCCGCACGTTGTGCTCAGGGTGCGCTCGAAGATGCCGCCAGGTGGCACTGCGAAACAGCTTCTTTGCCTTTCTGCCCAGCAGCAGAAACACGGGTCCTCCATCCGGCTGCCGTAACAGTTCCAAGATCAGATGCTGCATCACGGGTCTCCATACCTTCAGGTGCCCGTTGAGATGGACCTTCGCCCGACCCGTGAAAGTCCAAGCCGCATTGACACAAAGCACCCCCTGCTCGGCCAGGTCATCAAAGTATCGCGGCATGACCGGGGCGGCGAGGTTTCCGGAGTCTATTGCATCCCAAATTGTGGCCCAATCGTCTGTATCCTCGGAAATCTGGAGATCAGGGTGTTGGCATGCCGCGGCAGACTGAAGAAGGCGTTTAAGGCTGTTCGCCTCTGTCTCGCGGCGAGTTCCACTCCAAGCGCCGTCCTCGAACGCCCGTCCAGTGGCGCTCGCGATGCGCGGATAAGGGTCCTGCCCCAGAACCACGATCTTCACTGTCGCGGGAGTGAGGCAATCGAAGGCGCGGGTCATGTGCCTTGCGGGGACGACTTCGTCAGCCCTTCGAGGACGTCCAAGCTGGAGGCGCGCCGGGAAAAGATCGGCGGGATCGGCGACGTGGTCATCGTTAGTCATTCCGGGCAGATCCGGGCGTGCTTTGTCGTCGTCGAAGAACTCTTGCCAAGCCGGGGTCAGGTCCTCCCGCCAGTCCTGGGCAAGATGCGCTCTCAGCCGCCGTCTCAGTCCCATCGCCTCACCCCCCTACCTCTGGTTTCTTATCTAATAACCCCTCTTATGAGATACGGCAGCCCGGCACTTGGTAGTCAGTGGCTGCATGGCTTCGCGGCGCCGCGATTTGGGGCCCAATGGGGTCTGTCGGCCTCGCCGGGCCCTTACATGAGGAAAATCCAGTTCGCAGATCTCATGCGATTAGCCGACAGTGGCGGTTGAACTGGCGGAGGAGCCCAGCAACTCTGGGCGGGCGTAAATAGCGGAGAACGCAGTGCCAGATCATGTTTTCGAACGGGAGCACGCCATACGTGCGATAGAGATGACAAAGCTTAACGGGGAAGACTGGCTGTATGAGTCCTATCCGGGCCCGAACGGCAATGTCAAAAGAGCAACTACCGGATTCCTGATGCACGAAGGCATCCAGTATCCGGTTAAGTCTCTGGGACGCTTGGCCGCAAAGTTGTCTGGCAGCCCTACCGAGACGAACACGAACGGGTTCCGGAAACGCTTTGTGGAACTGGGCTTCCAGCTAATCACGGATGCGAATGACGAGGCGGAGAAGTCGGACGAACGCCAGCGTCGTTTGGCGAAAATTTGGGACCGCCCCGGCCAAGCCGAATTCCGCAGAGACGTCTTCAAATTGTTCGGTACGCGTTGCTTGATCACTGGATGCGAGACCTTGATGGCGTTAGAAGCGGCACACATCCTTCCGGTATACGCAGGAGGACAAGACAAGCCATGGAACGGCATTCCGCTTCGCGCCGACGTCCACCGGCTTTTCGATGCCGATGCCTTGGAACTGGACCCAAGGACATGGGAAATCTCCGTGGCCAAGCATGTGCGTGGTGAATACGGCCAATATCATGGGTTGGACCTAGGCCCCATTATCGTTGCGTCCGGGTTCTCAGAAAAGATCGCATCAGCACTTCAAGGCCGGGCGGCTCACAGGCCCACGTAGTGGATCGCCAGGGGCGCCAAAGAGAAACGACCATTTTTGACCGCATCGTTCTATTTATAGGTTTATGTCCAGCGCTGACTGACAGCGATGCGGACGAAGCGGTCATTCGCTGCGAAAGCGCATTGGCTCCTCGCCGATAAGGAGGTGCGGAGATTGTAGCTTTTTGTTCATATTGCTCGTCACCCCGTAATTTGATTTAGGTCGGTGTCGAACGGGGGAAAACATGGGCGACGCGCTGCAAGAACCGGTCTGGAACGACGATCATGCAGAGGCAGCTGCTGATTATCTCCAGCGCTACTTCGGAGGTCTCGCGGGACTGTCCTCTGCCTTTCCGTGCTTGCGCGACCATTACCCTTGGGCTGACTTTCGGCATGACGTCGCTGACTCGCGAGTTCCAGCCAAGAACAACACAGAGTATCATGGCCTTGAGGAACTCGCCGGGCAATATCATGCGGCAGCGATGTACGAGGAGGCGAGCCATCACTGGCTAATGGCAGCGTGGAGCCGCAAAGACGATATGGATGCCCACGGCTTTGGCGACGC
Organism: Alphaproteobacteria bacterium; assembly: GCA_016869875.1. Taxonomy (GTDB): domain Bacteria; phylum Pseudomonadota; class Alphaproteobacteria; order Rhodobacterales; family Rhodobacteraceae; genus Paracoccus. The sequence continues at coordinate 1,056 of VGDE01000018.1, read as the reverse complement.
GGGTCATAAAAACGCGCTTTCATTTTGTCTGAAGAACTTTGCCTTCAACCGTGCATTGAAAAATTGGTCTGATGCGGGCAGGCACGAAGCAGTACCAGCGCCTAGCAGGTTCGGCCTGACCGAGAAGCGGTCCTCTGAGATTGAAGCCGCCGGGGCGCAGGCGCTCGATCTGGCGTTGCGGACTGTTTAGGCTCCTTCCCATAGGCCATCTGTGACAAAACTCAGGCGTTTCTGCCCCTGACCAGAACTACCGTTTTTAGAAATATGGCCTGCTTCGATTGGGCATTGATGATGTGACCGCCCCCCGACGGCATCTCTGTGCCAAGGTGGGCCTGCAACGATCCACAAAGGGGAGCGGTCACATCATCAACGCCCATCCTGTCCGTCCCGCGCATCATCGCCCCCACCATTGCCGTGCCAAAAGTGAATCATGTTCCTCAGAAAAGGCCAAGGATCAACTTCTTCAGTGGCCTGTTAAACGGGGGCAGGGTAAGGGCGGGGAAAAGCAACCGTTCATGACAGAAACAATCTAAAGTTGTATTTGGTCAACAGAACATCAAACGCACAAATAACATTTTGAAAAATATAAGTATGAGCGCATCCTAGAGTAAGAGGCAGGGTGATTCTTAGATCTAAAAGAGGGCTTGTATCAACTTTAATACTTAAGGACTGATGGCTACATCGACGCGATCTGGCAGGCTCTATGACGTTTCTGCTAATTAAATTATCTTGAACCAGATGGATGGCCGCAGTCACACTACCCAGGACAAGTAAATTTTTCCTAAAGCAGACTGCGGAGTAGGCTTATGGCAATTAAGCGCACTTTATCTTTCGGGTTAGTAGCTATTATCGCAAATACGGCCTATGGACAAGAGCTTTTATCTATACCCATAGATATTGACTTACTGCAGAGCGAGCTCGCAGAAGACCTAAATGCAAATAGTGCTTATGCAATAATAGAAACTCCATCCGCCGAAGATCTAGAATTAAGCGGATACCTATTACCTAACAGCACTATATCGCGCCTAGACACTCTATCCGCAGCAGCAGCAGATC
>VGDE01000017.1 GCA_016869875.1 Alphaproteobacteria bacterium | reverse complement strand
TGGTGCGCGGGTTACAAACTGAGGCTTGGCTTCGTAAAAATGGGTTCACCAATGCTCGTGCAATTGGCTGCCCCAGCATGTACGTGTATCCGAAGTCCATCATATCCATTGATCCTCAAGCAGCCATTGAGGCGCATGATCGGGCAAATGTCCTGACTGCCGGTTATCTGACGGTGGAAGGGGGGCGGAACTATGCCCGTGGCCAGAAACTGGCTAAGGCGCTGCAAGGCACTCGATCCTCCTATGTATTCCAAGACGAGTTCTTTGCCTATGGCAGCATGATTGAAGAACATGGGTCTTTCGATGACGCAACATGTATGGGAGATCGTGATCGTCTGAATGCGCTTCTTACCCGATCAATGAAGGTACCGGTCAACGTATCGAATTACTATTATTTCTCAGAAACGGCTGCATGGCGACAAGTTGCCTTTATGCATGACTTTTATATCGGCGACCGCTTTCATGGCGGCGTTGCAGCCCTTCAAGTGGGACGGCCGGCAATCTTTTTGTCTCATGACAACAGGGTGGCACCGACTTCTTTGACCTCCCCCGCATGACTACGGACGAGTTGCTGGCAGAGGGTGTGGCAAGAGCAGTCAAGGAGCGAATGACTCCTATGGCATTTTCCCGGATGCGGGAAACATACAAGAAGAGGTTCTCGAACTTTAAAGACACCTTGGAACAGCACGGGCTAAAACTGGTCCATAACTGAACATTGGCATGGCAGTCCTTCTGAGACTGCCACCATCACGACGGGCTTTTTCCAAAAGTAGGGACAGCACCTGCCTCTCTCCACGCTGTCATAACGGTGTTGGCGGTTTCAAGTGCCTCGCGAACAGTCACGTCCATGTCCAGATAACGATAGGTTCCGAGGCGGCCGACAAACGTGACACCCGGCGTTTGCTGCGCCAGCTGCACGTACTGATCCAGCAGCGCCTTTTCCTGGACCAGCCGGATCGGGTAGTAGGGAATGTCGCCCGGCTCGGCCTCGCGTGAATATTCTCGGTAGCAGACCGAACCCTCGTGCGTCTCCCACGGGCTGAAATGCTTGTGCTCGGTGATCCGGGTATAAGGAACGTCGCGGTCGCCATAGTTCATCACCGCGCAACCCTGGTAGTCGCCGGCATAGGTGAACCGCTCGAAATCCAGCGTGCGATAGCCAAGCCGGCCAAGGCGGTAGTCGAAGTAGCCGTCCAGCGGCCCCGACCAGAAGACATGGTCCGCAGCCTCGGCCATGTCCGGGCTGTAGGGCGTGCCCAGCTGAACCGTGATGCGGGGATGATCCAGGATCGACTGCACCATCGCGGTATAGCCTTCGGCGGGCATGCCCTGGAACCGATGGAAGAAGTAGTTGTCGTCATAGTTGAAGCGGACGGGCAGCCTTTGGAGGATCGAGGCCGGCAGCTGGGTGGGCGAACACCCCCACTGCTTTTCAGTGTATCCTTTGAAGAAAGCCTCGTAAAGGTCGGGCCCGACAAAGCGCAGCGCCTGCTCCTCGAAGGTCCGGGGATCGGAGATGCGGGTGTCGGCCTTGCTTTGGATAAACGCCCGCGCCTCGTCGGGACGGAGGGTCGTCCCGAAGAACTGGTTGATCGTCAGCAGGTTGACGGGCAACGAATACACGCGCCCTTGCGCAGTGGTCTTGACGCGGTTCTGGAAGGGCAGAAATCGGGCGAACCGATTGACATAGTCCCACACGCCCTGGTCATCGGTGTGAAAGATGTGGGGTCCATAGACATGCATCATGACCCCCGTCTCGGGATCCCGCTCCGTATGGCAGTTCCCGGCAACATGGTCGCGCGCATCGATGATGCGGCAATGGTGCCCCGCCTCGGCCAGTTCGCGACCGATCACGGCACCCGAAAGCCCGGCCCCCACCAGAAGTATGTTCATCGCCCGTCCTTGCCTTGCACTGTGTTCGCCAGGGATTCCTGCCGCGCTTGTCGTGCTATAGCGCCGCTTCGTGAACAGTCCAACCGGTCACACGGTTTCGTGCCGCGCCTGCCCCGATCACCGGCAGAACACAGCCGGATGCGGAGCATGTCCTTCTGTCCGGCGCCGCCGCGCTGGTTCAGCCGCCGTCGGGGACGTTGCCGCCAAATCTCATCGCCAGGTGCCCCTGCCAGCAAGCTTTCGCCGGAATGGAAGCAGACGGAGTGCCGCTCTTCGAACCGGCCCGGGTTCTGTCACGGCGCCTGTTGTGCGGGCAGAGTTTCTCAAAAGAGCCAGAACCTCTCCCCGGCAGGACTGCGGAGCCGTGTTGCGGTCCCTCGCGAAGGTATCCAAGGCCAGACCTGCTTCAGGCTCACGATGGCAGGCAGACTTGGACGGAATCAGGGGTCAGGGCAGATGCTTTGGCAGGACCTCCCCGGAACTAGCGTTCGCGGAAATACCAGCAGGTTTCCTTGGATCCGGGCTGGTCAGGTTCTGCGGCTAATCGTCCCTTGCAAAGGCCGGCCGCGGCATTAACCTTTAGGCAGTTCAACTCGATCGGCCGTGCGTCTTTCGCAGCAAGGATGGCCGGCAAGTTCCAGCCTCGCCCATCCGGGGCGCAGGCTTTGCTCGAAGAGGCCCGACATGTTCGATGCCGCCGACGCGGTTCTGCTTGCGCGTATCCAGTTTGCCTTCACGGTCAGCTTCCACTTTCTGTTTCCCGCCTTCACCATCGGGCTGGCCAGCTTTCTGGCTGTGCTGAACGGGCTGTGGATGTGGACCAAGGACGGCAAGTACCTCGATTTGTTCCGCTATTGGGTCAAGATCTTTGCCTTGGCCTTTGCCATGGGTGTCGTGTCGGGCATCGTCATGTCCTATCAGTTCGGCACCAACTGGTCGGTGTTCTCGGACCGTGCGGGGCCGGTCATTGGCGCCCCCATGGCCTATGAGGTGCTGTCGGCCTTTTTCCTCGAGGCCGGGTTCCTGGGCATCATGCTGTTCGGGCGCGAGCGGGTGGGGCCGGTGCTGCACATGATCGCCTGTCTGGCGGTCGCGGTGGGAACCGCTATCTCCGCCTTCTGGATCCTGTCGGTCAACAGCTGGATGCATACGCCTGCGGGCTTCGAGATCGATGCCGAAACCGGACAATTCCTGCCCACCAACTTCTGGGAGGTGATCTTCAACCCCTCCTTCCCCTATCGCCTGATGCACACGGTGACGGCGGCCTATCTGACGACCGCCTTCATCGTCGGCGGCGTGGCCGCGTTGCACCTGCTGCGCCACCGCAACCGCCGCGACAAGGTCAGCCCGGCCACGCGCACGATGTTTTCGATGGCGATGTGGATGGCCGCGATCTTTGCACCCGTGCAGATCTTTCTGGGCGACATCCACGGCCTGAACACGCTGGAGCACCAGCCTGCCAAGGTCATGGCGATGGAAGGGCATTTCGAAAGCCATCCCGAGGGCGCGCCGCTTTATCTTTTCGGCCTGCCCAACCAGGATGAGCAGCGGCTGGATTATGCCGTCGGCATCCCCAAGCTCAGTTCGCTGATCCTCAAGCACGACCTGAACGCGCCCTTGGACGGCCTCGACACCATCCCGCGCGAGGATCAGCCGCCGGTGGCCATCGTCTTCTGGTCCTTCCGCGTCATGGTTACAATCGGCTTCGCGATGCTGGGGATCGGGCTGTGGTCACTGATCGCGCGCTGGCGCGGCATGCTGTTCGACAGCCCGATGCTGCACCGCGCAGCCTTGGTCATGGCGCCATCGGGCCTGATCGCGGTTCTGGCAGGGTGGATCACCACCGAGGTCGGGCGTCAGCCTTTCACCGTCTATGGCCACCTGCGCACCGTCGACAGCGTCGCCCCCTTGGATGCCGCGGCGGTCGGAGCCTCGCTGATCGCCTTTGTCGTGATCTATTTTGCAGTGTTCGGGGCAGGAACCTATTACATCATGCGGTTGATGAACCGCGGTCCGGTCAGCGCTGAACCTTCGCTGTCGGACAGCTTCGACAGCCCGATCCGGACGGCGGGCATCACGCCCGCGCCGCAGCATCCGTCCCGCAAGTCCCGCCCTGTCCAGCCCGGAGAATGACGATGATGCCCATTGCCGAAGGCGTGTCCCTTGACCTGACCGTGATCTGGGCCTTCATCATCGCCTTTGCCGTGCTGGTCTATGTGGTGCTGGACGGGTTCGACCTGGGGCTGGGGATGCTGTTCGCGGTCGAGCCCCAGGGCAAGGACCGGGACGTGATGATGAACTCGGTCGCGCCGGTCTGGGACGGCAACGAAACCTGGCTGGTGCTGGGCGGCGGGGGGTTGTTCGCCGCCTTCCCGCTGGCCTATTCGCTGATCCTGCCCGCGCTTTACGCGCCGATCATCGCCATGCTGCTGGCGCTGATCTTTCGCGGCGTGGCCTTCGAGTTCCGCTGGCGCACGACCCGCTGGCGGCGGGTCTGGGACATCGCCTTTATCGGCGGGTCGGCAATGGCGTCGCTGGCTCAGGGGATCGCCCTTGGCGGGCTGCTGCAAGGGATCAACATCGACAAGGCGGCGCGCAGCTATGCCGGCGGCTGGTGGGACTGGCTGACGCCCTTCACGCTGATGGTCGGGGTCGCGGTCATGGTGGGCTACATGCTGCTGGGCGCGACCTGGCTGGTCATGAAGACCCATGGCGACCTTCAGGCCCGGATGCGGCACCGGGCCTGGATCCTGGGCCTGGCGACGGTGGGCTTCATCGGGATCGTCAGCCTGTGGACGCCGTTCCTGCAGGACGGCTATTACAGCCGGTGGTTCGGGGGACTGAACATCCTGCTGGCCGGGGCCGTCGCGGCGGCGGTGCTGGCGCTGGCCTTCGGGATGTTCCGGACGCTGCGGGTCAAGCACCACGATTACTGGCCCTTCATCTTCGCCCTTGGGATGTTCATCCTGGCCTTTGCCGGCCTGGGCTTTTCGATGTTCCCCTATATCGTGCCGGTCGAGATCACCATCTGGGAGGCGGCAGCCCCCGAGAACAGCCAGATCTTCATGCTGGTGGGGGCCGCCGTCCTTGTGCCGATCATTCTTGGCTATACCGCCTATGCCTATTGGGTGTTCCGCGGAAAGGTCGACCCGAATGAAGGGTATCACTGATGCCGCGGTCCTTGCGGCGGCTGGCCTGGTTCGTGGCCATCTGGCTGGCCAGCGTCTGCGCGATCGGCATTGTCGCCTGGCTGATCCGCCTGTGGATCGTCTAGCGCTGCCTCAGCCCAGATAGGCCCGCAGCCCCGGCGGCGGGTCGTCCAGCAGCGGGCCTGTCGGACGGGGCGGCCGGGCCTGTCCGTTCTCGATCAGGACGGTCTGGGGGGCAAAGGCGCGGGCATCTGCGGGATCATGGGTGACCATCAGGACGGTCGCACCCGTGTCGTCCGCGATCCGCGACAACAGGGACAGCATCTCGGACTTCAGGGCGGGGCCCAGGGCGGAAAAGGGCTCGTCCAACAGCAGAAGGGGGCGCGCCCGCAACAGGACGCGTGCCAATGCAACGCGGCTTTGCTGGCCGCCGGACAGCGCGGCGGGACGACGTTCCTCCATTCCGGCCAGACCCACCTGCTGCAGCGCCTCGGCGACACGCTGCTGCTGATGGCGATCCAGCCGCAGGTCGGGCCTCAGCCCCAAGCCCACGTTCCGCTTCACACTGAGATGCGGGAACAGGTTGTGGTTCTGGAACAAGGTCGAAACAGGGCGTTGGCCCGGAGCCTGATCCGCAAGATCCTGCCCGTCCCAGATCAGCCGGCCCCGGTCCGGCGACAGGTATCCCCCGATCAGCGACAGCAGGGTCGATTTGCCCGATCCCGACGGGCCGATGACGGCAAAGCGCCCGCCCCTTGGCAGGGTCAGGTCGGCCGTCAACGTGAACTGGCCCTGGCGCACCAGGATGTCGCGAAATTCAAGCGTCAAGGCGGCCTCCCTTGTCGAACAGCCAGAACAGCGCAAAGCTGAGGACCATCAGCAGCACCGCCGCCGCCGCCGCATCCTCCATCCGATAGCTGTTCATCAGCTGGTACAGCTTCAGCGGCAGCGTGGGCTGGTCGCTGGCGAACAGGGTGATCACCCCAAGGTCTCCCATTGCCAGCGCACCCGCCAATCCCCCCGCAAATCCAAGCGGCCGGGCCAGGCGCGGCAGCGTCAGGTAACGCAGGCGCGCCCAGCCCCGCAAGTCCAGCGACGCTGCCAGCTGCCCGTAATCCGCCTGCAGCGACCGCGCCGCCGGAATCAGCGCGCGCAGCCCGAAGGGCAGAGCCATGGCCGCATTGATCGCCACCGTCACGGGCAGGGCCATCTGCTGCGGAGTGACCAGCCCCCGTAACAGGATGAACAATCCCGTTCCCAGAACCAGCGGCGAGGCGATCAGCGGCAGCATTCCCGCCGTCTCGATCCAGCGGCCGCGGCCCCTGGCGATGGCCAGCGCCAGGGCCAGGCAGGCGCCCAACGCCAGCCCCGCCGAAGTGACGGCCATCAAGACGGATCGCACCGCGGCATCCCACACCTCGGCCGGCAGGGACGTGAGGCGCGGCAGGCCCAAGGCCGTCACCGCCGCCAGCGGCCAAAGCAGAAAAACTGCCGCGGCCGCGATCACCGCAGCATCCGCTGCACGTCTCCACCCGCCGGGGGCAACAGGGCCGCCGCGCGCGTCCATCCCGGCGCCAAAGCTTGCGGGAATGGCGATCCAGCGCGCGGCCATCAGTGCCCCGACGCAAAGGCCGATCTGGACGAGGCCGAGAGTCGCCGCGCGCCCCAGGTCGAAATCAAAGCGGAAGGCCTGATAGATCGCCAGTTCGACCGTGGTGGCGCGGGGTCCGCCCCCCAGGGCCAGCGCCACGGTGAACGACGTCAGGCAGACCAGGAACACCGCGAGCCAGACGCCGGGAAGGGCAGCCCGCAGCATCGGCCGCTCCAGATGCCGGGCGATGTCGCGCGGCGCAAAGCCAAGCGAGGCTGCCAGACGAAAGCGTTCGGCCGGGATCGCCTGCCAACCTTGCAGGATCAGCCGGACCGACAAGGGCAGGTTGAAGAACACATGCGCAAGGATCACGCCCTGCCAGCCATAGATGCTGATCTCGGGCAGGCCCAGGGCGCGGAGTCCCTCATTCAGGGCGCCATTGCGGCCAAAGACCGCGATCAGCCCCATGATCGCCACGATCACCGGCAGGATGAAGGGTGCGCCCAGCAGCGTCACCAGCAGCCCGCGCCCCGGGAACTGGCGCCGTGCCAGTGCCCGCGCCACCGGCACCGCCAGAACGGCCGACAGGGTCGCCGACAGCGCGGCCTGCCACAGCGTGAACCACAGCGCGCGCATGTCCCATTCGCTCAGCGCCGACAGGCCGCCGGCCACCCAGGCCACGGCCGCCAGCGTTCCCCCGATCAGCGCCGCAAGGGCCGCCGCGATGGCGTGGCCAGGGCTCAGCGGAAGGCCCGCTGCCATTCGTCCAGCGCGGGCTGGCGCAGGGCCTCGGCCTCGTTCTCGGAATAGAACAGCGTCGTCTCGGGACGGGGCAAGTCGCGCATGACCTGCGGCCAGTCCTCTTGCGGCAGTTTCGCGGGCAGGGACCAGTTGGCCAGCGGGATGACGGCCTGGAACTCGGGCGTCAGGATCCAGTCCATGAAGGCCTGCGCCAACTCGGGCTGATCGGTCGAGGCGACCTGGGCCGCCAGTTCGGTCATGAAGTAATGGCCTTCGGGAAAGATGGCCGCCGTCTTGGTCCGGTCATCCTCGGCGGCGATGTGATAGGCAGGCGAGGTCGTATAGGACAGCACCATGTCGGCCTCGCCGCTGGTGAACATGCCATAGCTTTCCGACCAGCCGCGCGTCACCGTCAGCACCTTGGGCGCCAGCTTGGCCCAGGCATCCGGCGCGTCGTCGCCGTAAACCTGCTTGACCCACAAGAGCAGCGCCAGCCCCGAGATCGAGCTGCGCGGGTCCTGGATCACGATCTTGAGGTCGTCCGGCGCATCCAGCAGTTCGGCAAAGCTGGCAGGCGGGTTGTCCAGCCGCGTTTCGTCGTAAACGAATGCGGTTTCACCCCAGTTGTAGGGCAGGAAGATGTCGTCGGTCCATTCGACGGGCAGGGACATGTCGGACGTGTCCTGCCCATGCGGCGCGAACAGGCCGGAGGCGCGGGCGCGGGCGGTGACGTCGGTATTCAGGCCAAAGACGACATCGGCCTGGGTTCCCGCGCCTTCCATCAGCAGGCGGGGCAGGATGTCGCCGGTGACGAAGCGCAGTTCGCAGTTGCAGAAGGCCTCGAAGCCTTCCTTGATCTTGGGTCCGGGGCCCCACTCGCTGGCAACGTAATCCTCGGCATAGACGGTCAGGACGCGGTCCTGCGCCAGAACGGGCGTGGCCAGCAGAAGGGCCGGGATCAGGGCGATTTTCAAGACAGGTTCCTTTCAATCAGGGTTCGAAAGAAAGGACGTGCCGCACCTTCCCTCCGCCGGGGATGAGCCGGATCAGGTTCAACGGGTCCGCAAAAGCGTCTCAGCCGGTCAGGCACCCCGAGGTGGGGCCGAATGTAGTGGTTTCCCGGCCGCGCGCAAGCCGCTAGAAGACCGCCATGACAAAGGACATGACCGATCAGCCGACACCGATGATGGCCCAGTATCTCACGATACGGGATGCCAATCCCGGCGCGCTGCTGTTCTATCGCATGGGCGATTTCTACGAGATGTTCTTTGATGATGCCGTGCAGGCGGCCAGTGCGCTGGACATTGCGCTGACGAAACGCGGCACGCATCAGGGACACCCGATCCCCATGTGCGGCGTCCCGGTCCATGCGGCCGAATCCTATCTGCTGACGCTGATCCGCAAGGGGTTTCGCGTGGCCATCGCCGAGCAGATGGAGGACCCGGCCGAGGCCAGGAAGCGCGGCTCGAAATCCGTGGTGGCGCGCGATGTGGTGCGGCTGGTCACCCCTGGCACGCTGACCGAGGAGTCGCTGCTGGAGGCGCGGCGGCACAACTACCTGGCAGCCTTTGCCCAGGTCCGGGACGAAGGGGCGCTGGCCTGGGTCGATATCTCGACCGGGGCGTTCCAGGTGATGGACTGCCCGCTGCCGCGGCTGGCGCCGGAACTGGCGCGGCTGGCCCCGCGCGAGGTTCTGGCAGCGGGGATCGAGCTGGAGGAGCTGGTGGCGGATGCGGGGGCCGCGCTGACGGATCTGCATCCCGGCGCCTTTGACAGCAGTGCGGGCGCGCGCAGGCTGTGCGCGCTCTATGGCGTCGAGACGCTGGACGGCTTTGGCAGCTTTACCCGTGCCGAATTGGCCGCCATGGGCGCCATCGTCGAGTATCTGGACCTGACGCAGAAGGGCAAGCTGCCCCTGTTGCGCCCGCCTGTGCGCGAACGCGCGGGCGGGGCGATGCAGATCGATGCCGCCACCCGGCGCAACCTGGAACTGACGCAGGCGCTGTCGGGCGGGCGCGAGGGTTCGCTGCTGGCCGCGATCGACCGGACGGTGACGGCGCCGGGCGCCCGTCTGCTGGAACGGCGCATCAGCGCGCCGAGCCGCGATCTGGCGCTGATCCAGGGCCGCCACGATGCGGTGGCGGCGCTGGCCGATGATCCGCGCCTTTTGGCCGACCTGCGCACGGCGCTGTCGCGCGTGCCGGACATGGACCGCGCTCTGTCGCGCCTGGCGCTGGAGCGTGGCGGGCCGCGCGATCTGGCCGCGATCCGGGCCGGGCTGACGCAAGGGGCTGCCATCGCCGCGCGCCTGCCTGCGGACGCCCCGCAGGTGCTGCGCCATGCTGCGGCGGATCTGGTGGACCATGAGGCGCTGATCGATCTTCTGGACGATGCGCTGGTGGCCGAGCCTCCGCTGCTGGCGCGCGACGGGGGCTTCGTGGCCGAGGGACATGACGAGGATCTGGACCAGACCCGCCGCTTGCGCGACGAGGGGCGCGGCGTCGTTGCCGGGATGCAGGCGGATTACGCGGCGCTGGCGGGGGTCGCCAGCCTCAAGATCAAGCACAACAACGTGCTGGGCTATTTCATCGAAACAACGGCCACCCATGCCGAACGCATGATGGCCCCGCCACTGAACCAGACCTTCATCCATCGCCAGACCACCGCCAACCAGATCCGCTTTACCACGGTCGAGCTGTCCGAACTGGAGACGCGCATCCTCAACGCCCGCGACCGCGCGCTGGAGATCGAGCGGGGCGTCTTCGACCGCCTCTGCGGCGCGGTGCTGCAAGCGGCGGCGCGTATCGGGCAGGCCGCGCGTGCCTTGGCCGAGATCGACCTGACGACCGCCTTTGCAGACATCGCGTCGGGCGAAGGCTGGGTCAGGCCGCGCCTGGACGACAGCCGCGCCTTCGTGATCAAGGGTGGCCGCCATCCAGTCGTGGAACGGGCGCTGAAGCGCAAGGCCGAGAGTTTCGTGGCCAACGACTGCGACCTGACCAGCGGCGGGACGCCCGCCATCTGGCTGTTGACCGGCCCCAACATGGCGGGAAAGTCGACCTTTCTGCGGCAGAACGCGCTGATTGCGGTGCTGGCGCAGGCGGGGGCCTTTGTTCCCGCGCGCTCCGCCCATATCGGGCTGGTCAGCCAGTTGTTCAGCCGGGTGGGCGCTGCGGATGACCTGGCGCGGGGGCGTTCGACCTTCATGGTCGAGATGGTCGAAACGGCCGCCATCCTGAATCAGGCTGATGACCGCGCGCTGGTGATCTTGGACGAGATCGGGCGCGGGACGGCGACCTGGGATGGACTCAGTATCGCCTGGGCGGTGATGGAGCATCTGCACGCCGCCAACCGCTGCCGCGCGCTGTTCGCCACGCATTACCACGAGATGACAGCCCTTTCGGCCAAGCTGGACGGGGTCGAGAACGCCACCGTGGCCGTGCGCGAGTGGGAGGGCGAGGTGATCTTCCTCCACGAGGTCAGGAAGGGTGCGGCCGACCGCAGCTATGGCGTGCAGGTTGCCCGGCTGGCCGGGCTGCCTGCCAGTGTGGTGGAACGGGCCCGGACGGTGCTGGATGCACTGGAATCGGGGGAACGGCAGGGAGGCACGCGCCCGGCCGCGCTGATCGACGATCTGCCGCTGTTCCGCACGGTCCCGCCTGCGCCCGCGCCTTTGCCCAGGGGCTCGGCGCTGGACGCGCGGCTGCGGGCGGTGCATCCCGACAGCCTGTCCCCGCGCGAGGCGCTGGAGCTGATCTATGAACTCAAGGCCCTGACGCAGGAGACCGCTTCGTGAGCTACAACACCTTCGGCCGCATGTTCCGCTTTACCACCTGGGGTGAAAGCCACGGCCCGGCGCTTGGCGCGACCGTTGATGGTGTGCCCCCCGGCGTGCCCTTGTCCGAGGACTTCATCCAGCGGTTCCTGGACCGCCGCCGCCCCGGCACCAGCAAGCATACGACGCAGCGGCGCGAGCCCGACCAGGTGCGCATCCTGTCGGGGGTGTTCGAAGGCATGACCACCGGCACCTCGATCCAGCTGATGATCGAGAACACGGACCAGCGTTCCAAGGATTACGGCGACATTGCCACCAGCTTTCGTCCCGGCCATGCTGACATCACCTATCACCTGAAATACGGGGTGCGGGATTATCGCGGCGGCGGACGCTCCAGCGCGCGCGAAACGGCGGCGCGTGTGGCGGCGGGCGCTGTTGCGCAGGCGGTGCTGGCGGCGATCCTGCCTGATGTACGGATCATCGGCTACATGGTGCAGATGGGGGCGCTGCATCTGGACCGGTCGCGCTTTGACGCGGCGGCCATCAACGACAACCCGTTCTTCCTGCCCGATGCCGCGGCGGTCGGGGCGTGGTCCGACTATTTGGATGGGATCCGCAAGGACCAGAACAGCGTCGGTGCCGCGATCGAGGTCCTGGTTCAGGGCTGCCCGCCGGGCCTTGGTGCGCCGATCTATGCCAAGCTGGACACGGATCTGGCGGCGGCGATGATGTCGATCAATGCCGTCAAGGCGGTCGAGATTGGAGAGGGGATGGCCGCAGCCGCCCTGACAGGCACTGACAACGCGGACGAGATCCGCATGGGGCCGGATGGCCCCGCGTTCCTGTCGAACCACGCGGGCGGCATTCTGGGCGGCATCTCGACGGGACAAGACATCACGGTGCGCTTTTCCATCAAGCCGACCAGTTCTATCACCACCCCCCGACGGTCGATCAACGCCCACGGCGAGGAGATCGAGGTCATCACGAAAGGCCGCCACGACCCCTGCGTCGGCATACGCGCCGTTCCGGTGGCCGAGGCGATGGCCGCTTGCGTGATCTTGGACCACCTGCTGATGGACCGGGCGCAGACCGGGGGACGGCGGGGTCAGATCGGCTGATCGGCCAGAAAGGCCTCGACCTCGGCGCGGGTGGGGATGGCGTCGCCGGCACCCGGCCGCGTGACCTTCAGCGCCGCCGCCGCCGCGGCCAGCCGCAAGGCCACGGCGATGTCCCGCCCTTCGTCGAGAGCGGCGGAGAAATAGCCTGCAAAGGTGTCGCCGGCGCCGGTCGTGTCGACCGGCGTCACGCGAAACGCCGCCTGGACATAGGTCTGGCTGGTGGTCAGATCGCGATATTCGGCACCCTCGGCCCCGCGCGTGATCAGCAGCCCCTGGACCGGCAGCGGTCCCGAGATCCCTGCAAGGACCTGCTGCGACTCGCCCGCGTTCATCGCCAGGATCGACACGTGGGGCAGGACTGCCCGGACCGCGTCAAGATCAAAGGGCGCGGCGGAATAGACGACGCGCGCTCCTCGCGCCTGCGCCGCCTGCGCCGCCGCGACCTGCCCGTTCGTTTCGTTCTGAAGCAGAAGCGTGTCATCGGGACCCAAGGCGGAAAGCGTCCGCAACAGGGCGCCCTCGTCAACGGCACGATTCGCGCCCGGATGGATGACGATGGCATTTTCCCCCTGGGCCTCCAGCAGGATGATCGCATGGCCGGTTGCCTCGTCCGGCAGGCGCGCAACATGTGCCATGTCGATGCCGCTGTCGTTCAAGCGTTGCAGAACCCAGTCGTCGCCCGCACCCATGGCGCCTAGGTGATGCGTCCGCGCCCCTGCGCGGGCCGCGGCAACCGACTGGTTCGCCCCCTTCCCGCCGAGACCGACGGAATAACTGCGCGAGGCCAGGGTTTCGCCTGGCCGGGGCAGGCTCTCCAACCGATAGACATGATCGATGTTGATCGACCCCAAGTTCCAGATCGCCATGCTTCGCCCCGGGTTGTTCCTCCGCATGTGATCGTCCTGCCGGCGTCTTGTCCAGCCACGAAAAAACGCGCCCCCGGGCGGGGGCGCGTTTCTAGGTCGTTGCGAAAGAGCAGGCTCAGTGCTTGCGCTTCTGCTTGTGCGGCGACCAGATGCGCTTGTTCGTCAGATACAGCAGCGCCGTCAGGACGATCAGGAACAGGACGGCGACAATGCCGATCGCCTTGCGGTCCATCATCTTGGGCTCGGCCGTCCACATCAGGAAAGCCGCAACATCCATCGCCATCTGGTCGACGGTGGCCGGGGTGCCGTCCTCATAGGTGACGCGGTCATCCGACAGCGGCGGCGCCATGCTGATCAGCCCGCCGGGGAAGGCCGTGTTGCCGTGCAGCAAGGTGCCTGCCTGTTCGACTTCCTCGCCGTTATAGCCGGTCAGAAGGGCGTGGATGTATTCCGGTCCGCCAATGCCGCGGAACAGCTGGTTCAGGCCGGTGCCGTAGGGACCGTGGAAGCCTGCACGCGCCTTGGCCATCAGCGACAGGTCGGGGCCCATTCCGTCGCCGTTGACGGCGGGGAAGTTGTCGGTGATGACGCGGGCGCGCTCTTCGCCCAGATCCTCGTCGAAGATCGGCAGCAGCTCGTTCGCATAGGCGCGAACCTGATCTTCGGGCAGGCCGGGGCCACCCTCGTCGGTCAGCGTGCGGATCGGCACGAACTTCATGCCGTGGCAGGCCGAGCAGACCTCGGTATAGACCTGCAGGCCGCGCTGCAGCTGGAATTGGTCAAAGCTGCCGAACGGACCTTCAAAGCTGAAGTCCACGTCCTCGACATGGCCATAACCGTGATCGGCCTCGTGCGCCTCGCCCTCCTCGCCGTGGCCGGTGATCGCGTCAACGACACCTTCCTCGGGCGCGAAATGTTCCTCGATGGGCGAGGTGCCCTGCTGGGTTTCAACAGGAGCCACGCCCATTCCGCCTTCGTCCACGCGGACCGCATCGGCGCCTTCATCGCCGCTGTCGGGCTGCTGGCGGCCGGGGTTCTGCGGCACGTCGCCGGTCGCCTCGGCCGTGGCTTCGCCCGCGGCGGCCTGCGCCTCTTCCTGGGTCGCGCCTTCCTGGAGAGCCTCGGCCTGGGCCTCGGCAGGGGGCGTGTCGGCGGAAGGGACAGCCGTCTGTCCCCCTGCATCGGGCGCCCCGGCCGCGGCCGGGGCATCCGTGGTTGCCTGATCGGCCGGGGTGGCCACAAAGGTCGTGCCGCCTTCGGGGGTGGTCTGGGCATCGGCGGGTTGCATCGGCACCGTGGTGGTGGTGCCGTCCTGCGCCAGCGCAAAGCCGGTGGCAGAGATCGTCAGGGCCAGAGCAGCCGTGAGCGTCTTGGTTCTCAGGGTCATCTAACGGCTCTCCTTACTCGGCCATGCGCGTCGGCGCGTCGTAATGCGCAAGGTGGTCTTCCTCGATCGTCGCGGGCATCGGCAGCGGCTTTTCGATGACACCCAGGATCGGCAGGATGATCAGGAAGTAGGCAAACCAATAGGCCGAGGCCACCAGAGCGATGTAGGGATAGATCCCTTCGGCAGGCATCGCACCCACCCACATCAGGATGATGAAGTCTGCGGCCAGCAGCCAGTACCACCACTTGAACATCGGGCGGTAGCGGCCCGAGCGCACGCGCGAGGTGTCCAGCCAAGGCACCAGCGCCATCACGATGATCGCGCCAAACATGGCCAGCACGCCGAAGAACTTGGCGTCGACGATGCCGAAGGTCAGGAACTGGACCAGCTGCACCAGCCACACGTCGCCGTCAAAGGCGCGCAGGATGGCGTAGAAGGGCAGGAAGTACCATTCCGGCACGATATGCGCGGGCGTCGCCAGGGCATTGGCCATCACATAGTTGTCCGGGTGACCCAGGTAGTTCGGCATGAAGCCCACGACCGCGAAGAACACGACCAGCACCAGCGCCAGGGCGAACAGGTCCTTCATCACGAAATAGGGCCAGAAGGGCAGGGTGTCGCGGGCTGCCTCTTCCTTGCTGGTGCGGCGTACTTCGACGCCCGTCGGGTTGTTGTTGCCCGTCGAGTGGAACGCCCAGATGTGGACCAGCACCAGGCCGGCGATGATGAAGGGCAGCAGGTAATGCAGCGAGAAGAAGCGGTTCAGGGTCGAGTTGCCGACCGCCGGCCCGCCCAGCAACCAGGTCTGCACGGTCTCGCCCACGCCGGGAATGGCGCCGAAAAGGCCGGTGATCACGGTCGCGCCCCAGAAGGACATCTGGCCCCAGGGCAGGACATAGCCCATGAAGGCGGTCGCCATCATCAGGATGTAGATCAGCATCCCGATGATCCAGGTCACCTCGCGCGGCGCCTTGTAGTTGCCGTAGTAAAGGTTGCGGAAGATGTGCATGTAGACTGCGACAAAGAACAGCGAGGCGCCGTTCGCGTGCAGATAGCGCAGCATGTGCCCGCCATTGACGTTGCGCATGATGTGCTCGACGCTGGCAAAGGCCATGTCGACATGCGCGGTGTAATGCATCGCCAGGACGACGCCGGTGATGATCTGCAGCGCCAGGCAGAAGACCAGGACGATGCCCCAGATCCACATCCAGTTCAGGTTCTTGGGGGTGGGAATGACCAGCGTGTCATAGATAAGGCCCGCGATCGGCAGGCGGCGGTGCAACCAGCGTTCGAAACCCGTCTTGGGCTCGTAAGGGTCGTGCGGAATTCCGGCCATGAGTGCCCTCCTCAGCCCAACAGGATGGTGGTGTCGTTGATGAACGACGCCACGGGAATATGCATGTTCTGGGGCGCGGGACCCCGGCGGATGCGGCCGGCCGTGTCGTAATGGCTGCCGTGGCAGGGGCAGAACCAGCCGCCGAAGTCACCCGCACCATCGCCGATCGGCACGCAGCCCAAGTGGGTGCAGACGCCGATCTGGACCAGCCATTCGCCCGCATCGTCCAGCGTGCGGTTCTGGTCGGTGGCGGGCTGGCCCGCGGGCAGGTTGGGGTTCTGCGCGTCCCGGTCGGTCAGCTGGTTCAGATCGACGGCTCGGCCGGCCTCGATTTCCTCGGGGGTGCGGCGACGGATGAACACGGGCTTGCCCAGGAACAGCACGGTGATCTGCGATCCGGGCGTGACGCCGCTGACATCGACCTGGATCGAGGCCAGCGCCTGAACGTCGGCCGAAGGATTCATCTGATTCACAAGCGTCCAGGCGGCGGCCCCGGCGGCCACCGTGCCTGCGCCCGCCGTGGCATAATAGAGGAAATCCCTCCGGGTGCCTACGTGGTCATCTGCGTGGGACACGGGTCATACTCCAATTCAGGCCGAAAGTCAGGCCGATACGACATTCCGGGCCGCGTCCGAACGCAGCCTTCGCGGAGGCGGTTCTAGCCTTCAATTCCCTGTCAGTCCAGACGATAAGCCTGCCGCTGCCTACGCAAATCGCCGCATCTGTCGGAATCCGGCAACGCGTTTGCGCCATCACTGCGGCGGGATGCCGCAGCGTCGGGCGTGAACCTGCACAGGCAGGCACGGCACCCGCGACAGGCGACTCAGAGCAACCCTTGGGCGCGAAAGCTGAGTTCGCGCGACTTGCCGATGATCAGGTGGTCGTGGATGGTGATGCCCATGCTGTCCGCCGCCTGGACGATGCGCCCGGTCATGGTGATGTCGCTGTCGGATGGCGTGGGATCCCCCGACGGGTGGTTGTGCACCAGAATCAGCGCCGACGCGTTCAGCTCCAGCGCTCGGCGGATGATCTCGCGCGGGTAGACCGGAACATGGTCGACGGTGCCGCGGGCCTGTTCCTCGTCCGCGATCAGGACGTTCTTGCGGTCAAGGTACAGCACGCGGAACTCTTCGATCTCGCGATGGGCCATGGCCGTGTGGCAATAGTCCAACAGCGCCTGCCACCCCGACAGGATAGGGCGGTGCAGGACGCGTGCCCGGGCCATGCGTTGCGCGGCCGCCTCGACGATCTTGAGTTCGGTGACGACGGCCGGGCCCACGCCGTCCACCGCCTGCAGCCGGGCCGCCGGAGCGGACAGTACCCGGTTGAAGTCGCCAAAGATCTCGATCAGCCGCCGCGCCAAGGGCTTGACGTCCTGACGCGGAATGGCGCGGAACAGCACCAGCTCCAGCAGTTCGTAGTCGGGCATGGCGGCCGCCCCACCTTGAAGAAATCGCTCGCGCAGCCGCGCGCGGTGATCGGCCAGATAGGAGGGGGTCCCCTTGTCCGCTCGCCGCGCCACCGGCACCGCCACGTCATCGGCGGCGGGGGTCAACAGCGGCAGGGGCAGTTCGCCAAAGGAACGATTCGAAACCATGCCGGCAGCATGGAGCAGAAGCGGTAAAGAAAGGCTTAACCCGCCTCAGCGGGTCATTCCCTCCCAAAAGCTTTTGACCTTGTTGAAAAAGCTGTCCGACTGCGGGCTGTTGTCGGTCTTTTCGGCCTCGAACTCGCGCAGCAGTTCACGCTGGCGCGGGCTGAGGTTGACCGGCGTTTCGACCGTCAGCTCGATCATCATGTCGCCGAAATCGCCACCCGCGCCGGGGCCATGGCGCAGCGGCGGCATGCCTTTGCCGCGCAGGCGCATCTGCCGCCCGGTCTGGCTGCCGGCGGGAACCTTGACCCGTGCCCGTCCGCCGTCGATCGTCGGCACTTCGACCTCGCCACCCAAGGCCGCGGTCGCCATGCTGACGGGAACCTGGCAGGCCAGCATCTTGCCGTCGCGCAGAAAGATCGCGTGTTCCTGCACCTCAATGAAGATGTAAAGATCGCCCGCTGGACCGCCGCGCAGCCCGGCCTCGCCTTCGCCGGCAAGGCGGATGCGGGTGCCGGTCTCGACGCCGGCGGGGATATTCACCGAAAGGGTGCGTTCGCGTTCAACCCGACCGGCGCCGTGGCAGGCGCGGCAGGGATTCTTGACGATCTGCCCCGCGCCGCCGCAGGTCGGGCAGGTGCGTTCGACAGTGAAGAAGCCTTGCTGCGCACGAACCTTGCCCATGCCGGCGCAGGTCGGGCAGGCTGCCGGTTCGGTGGCGCCCTCAGCGCCCGTGCCATCGCATTCCTCGCAAGCGGCCGAACCGCGGACGGTGATCGTCTTTTGAAGCCCGGCAAAAGCCTCTTCCAGAGTAACGCGCAGATTATAGCGCAGATCCTGGCCGCGCTGGGCACGCGAACGTCCTCCGCTCGACCCGCGCCGGCCCATCATGTCGCCGAAAAGATCCTCGAACACGTCGGCAAAGGCCGCGCCGAAGTCGCCCGGATGTCCGCCGCC
Organism: Alphaproteobacteria bacterium; assembly: GCA_016869875.1. Lineage (GTDB taxonomy): Bacteria > Pseudomonadota > Alphaproteobacteria > Rhodobacterales > Rhodobacteraceae > Paracoccus. The sequence continues at coordinate 13,778 of VGDE01000017.1, read as the reverse complement.
CCGCGCCCCGCCAAAGCCGCCGCCGCCCATGCCGCCGTCAAAGGCCGCATGACCAAAGCGGTCATAGGCCGCCTTCTTCTGGTCGTCCTTCAGGCAGTCATAAGCTTCGTTGACTTCCTTGAAGCGTGCTTCGCAGGTCGCATCGTCCTTGTTGCGGTCCGGATGCAACTCCTTGGCCTTGCTGCGATAGGCTTTCTTGATCTCGTCGGTCGAGGCCCCCCGGGTGACCCCAAGCACCTCGTAATAACACCGCTTGCCCATGTGTCGTCCCATTCACCTGCCCAAAAAACAGGCCGGCCCGCGACAGTTGGCGAGCCGGCCCTTCTCGGGAAGCGGCCCTGATCAGCCGCGCTTCTTGTCTTCGCCCAAGTCTTCGAAATCGGCGTCGACGATGTCGTCATCCACGTCGCGGGGCGCGTCACCCTCGTCGCGGCCGGCATCTTCGCTGCCCTGCTGGGCCTTGTAGATCGCCTCGCCCAAGCGCATCGATGCGTCCATCACGTTCTGGATGCCCGAGCGGATCTTGCCCGCATCCTCGGACTTCAGCGACTCCTCCAGCGCGCCCACGGCCAGTTCGATCGCCTCGACGGTCGAGCTGTCGACCTTGTCACCATGGTCCGCCAGCGACTTCTTGGTCGAGTGGATCAGGCTTTCAGCTTGGTTCTTGGCTTCGACCAGTTCGCGGCGGCCCTTGTCGGCCTCGGCGTTCTGTTCGGCGTCCTTCACCATCCGTTCGATGTCTTCGTCGGTCAGGCCGCCCGAAGCCTGGATGGTGATGTTCTGCTCCTTGCCCGTGCCCTTGTCCTTGGCGCTAACCGACACGATGCCGTTGGCGTCGATGTCGAAGGTCACCTCGATCTGCGGCATGCCGCGCGGTGCGGGCGGGATGTCCTCCAGATTGAACTGGCCGAGCATCTTGTTGTCCGCAGCCATCTCACGCTCGCCCTGGAAGACGCGGATGGTCACCGCGTTCTGGTTGTCCTCGGCGGTCGAGAAGATCTGGCTCTTCTTGGTCGGAATGGTGGTGTTGCGGTCGATCAGGCGCGTGAACACGCCGCCCAGGGTCTCGATGCCCAGCGACAGCGGGGTCACGTCCAGCAGCACGACGTCCTTCACGTCACCCTGCAGCACGCCGGCCTGGATTGCCGCACCAAGCGCCACGACTTCGTCCGGGTTCACGCCCTTGTGGGGCTCCTTGCCAAAGAAGTCGGTCACTTCCTGCACGACCTTGGGCATGCGGGTCATGCCGCCGACCAGAACCACCTCGTCGATGTCCGACTTCGAGCATCCGGCATCCTTCAGCGCGTCCTGGACGGGCTTCATGGTGCGCTTGATCAGGTCGGATACCAGGCTTTCCAGCTTGGCGCGCGTCAGCTTGACCACCAGGTGCAGCGGCGTGCCGGAGTTCTTGTCCATCGAGATGAACGGCTGGTTGATCTCGGTCTGGCTGGAGGAGGACAGTTCGATCTTGGCCTTTTCCGCAGCTTCCTTCAGGCGCTGCAGGGCCATCTTGTCCTTGGACAGATCGACGCCATGCTCTTTCTTGAACTCGTCGGCCAGGTAGTTGACGATGCGCATGTCGAAGTCTTCACCGCCCAGGAACGTGTCCCCGTTGGTCGACTTCACTTCGAAGAGGCCATCGTCGATTTCCAGAATGGTGATGTCGAAGGTGCCGCCGCCGAGGTCATAGACCGCGATCGTCTTGGTTTCCTTCTTGTCCAGGCCATAGGCCAGGGCGGCCGCGGTGGGCTCGTTGATGATGCGCAGGACCTCGAGGCCTGCGATCTTGCCCGCATCCTTGGTCGCCTGGCGCTGCGCGTCGTTGAAATAGGCCGGAACGGTGATCACGGCCTGGGTCACGGTCTCGCCCAGATAGGATTCGGCGGTTTCCTTCATCTTTTGCAGGATCATCGCGCTGACCTGCGCCGGAGAGTACTTCTCGCCCTTGACCTCGACCCAGGCGTCGCCATTGCCGCCGTCGGTGATGTTGTAGGGGACCAGCTTGCGGTCCTTTTCCACGGCCTCGTCGCCCATGCGGCGGCCAATCAGGCGCTTGACGGCAAAGACGGTGTTCGTGGGGTTGGTCACGGCCTGGCGTTTGGCGGGTTGGCCGACCAGACGCTCTCCATCCGTGAAGCCGACGATCGAGGGGGTCGTGCGCGCACCCTCGCTGTTTTCGATGACCTTGGGCTGGCTGCCGTCCATGATCGCGACGCAGCTGTTCGTGGTGCCGAGGTCGATGCCGATGACTTTGGACATGTTCTTGTAACCTTTCTTGCGGCGATATTCTGGGCTTCGGGTCCGTTTGCGGCCCCCGCGGCCCGATCCCTTGCTTGAATTCCGTCCGGAGCCTCCGAACGTCTTCGCGGCTGTATATAGGGATGCAATTCAGCCCCGCAAGCACCGCATCGCAGCAATTCAAACCATCTGGCGGCGGGGCGGGGGCCTGATGACATGCCTATTGGGCGGCACCCCAGCTGATGGATTCGTACTTGCGGGTGGTGAAGTTGATCAACAGCCCGACCATCAGCGCGCCGATCGACACCCACAGCGGGTATAGCAGGTCGGTCCGATGCGGCGTGTAGTTGATGAACAGATAGCCGCGCTGCTGGTCGATCATGTGGAAAAGCGGATTCCAGCTGAACCAGGGCAGGAGAAAGCTGGGCAGCATGTTCGCCACGAACATCTTGCCCGACCCGAACATGTTCACCCGCTGGTACAGCGTGGTCAGCACCTTGGCCACCTGCGGCGCCCAAGGGCGGATCCCCAGAAAGACCAGCCCGATGCAGACCCCGCTGAACCAGGACATCAGAAACAGGGCCACCGCCCCGACCGGCCTTTCGATGCTGATCGGGTTGAACATCATGTGGTAAAGCGCCAGGATCACCAGGCAGCTGATCATCTGCCGGTAGAGCGTCGCAAGCGCCGCCCCCGAGATCAGGACGGCCGCGTTCAGGGGTTCGTGCTTGATGATGCCCGCCGAGATCGAATGGCTGCCCGACACCGCGCCCGCCGTCTGGACATGGGTCATGAACATGAAGATGCCCGACATGATGTAAAGCAGGAAGTCGCCCCGGATGGGCGAGGTCCTGATCCCGATCAGCAGATACATCGCCATGAAGACGGAGACGAAGATGATGCTCTGGAGCATGGTCATCAGCAGGCCGACCACCGCGTTGCGATGTTCGTTGCGCAGGTTGTAGACGGTCTGGTGATAGACAAGGGCGAATGTCGTCAGCCCCGCTTGCACCATGTTTCTGCTGAGACGCTGCTTGAACAAGGCTTCGACGCTCCGTCGCTGAGAGATGCAGGACTGCCGCAGGTTGTGACAACTGGCCGGCCAACGCTTGCCCAAGGGCTGCCCCGGCATCATAAGGATCGGCGAACCGTCACACAATCCGGCTCGGGGTCGCGGTTCCGCGCAGGGAAAGGAAAGTGAATGCAATTCGACCGACTGACAACGGAGATGCGGCGCCTGGCCCTGGCGGCGGGCGACCGGATCATGGAGATCTACCAGTCCGACGATTTCGAGACGCGGACCAAGTCGGATGATTCCCCTGTCACGGCCGCCGACGAGGCCGCGGATGCGCTGATCTCGGCGGGGCTGCGCGAGGCGTTTCCCGACATCCCGCTGGTGACCGAGGAGCAGGCCGAGACGCATGGCCAGTCCCTGCGCAGCTTTCTGATCGTGGACCCCTTGGACGGCACAAAGGAATTCGTGCAGCGCCGCGGCGACTTCACCGTCAACATCGCCTATGTCCAGGACGGCATGCCGGTGCGGGGCGTAGTTTATGCCCCTGCCAAGGGCCGCCTGTTCTATACCACCGCCGATGGCCGGTCGGTCGAGGAAAAAGGCCCATTCGGGGAGGCGCCGGGCGAAGTCGCGGCCATCGGCGTGAATCCCACGCCCGACAACCGTGCGCTGATGGTGGTGGCGTCGAAGTCCCATCGAGATGCGGCGACGGATGCCTATATCGCCAAGTACGGCCTGCGCGACATGACCAGCGCGGGCAGCTCGCTCAAGTTCTGCCTGGTGGCCACGGGCGAGGCCGATCTTTACCCGCGCCTGGGCCGCACGATGGAGTGGGACACGGCCGCGGGCGATGCCGTCCTGCGCGGCGCGGGCGGCGAGGTCGTGCGGTTCGACGACCACAGCGCGCTGGACTATGGCAAGCCGGGCTTCGAGAACCCTTTCTTCATCGCCTATGCGCCGGGCGTGCTGCTGGTGAAGCCCTGACATGTCGGTCGTCATTGTCATCCCCGCCCGCTTTGCCTCGACCCGCTACCCCGGCAAGCCGCTGGTGGAACTGCGCGGCGCGACGGGACAGGCACACAGCCTGATCCGCCGCAGCTGGGACGCGGCAATGGCGGTCCGCGGCGTCGACCGGGTCATCGTGGCCACGGATGACGATCGCATCCGCGACCACGCCCGCGCCTTTGGCGCCGAGGTCGCCATGACCAGCCCCGCCTGCCGCAACGGGACGGAACGCTGTTCCGAGGCCGTGGCCATGCTGTCGGATACCCCCGAGATCGTGGTGAACCTGCAGGGAGACGCACCGCTGACGCCGGCCTGGTTCGTCGAGGATCTGGTGGCGGGCCTGCGCGCTGCCCCCGATGCCCAGGTGGCGACGCCGGTGCTGTGCTGCTCGGGCCGGATGCGGAAGGACCTGATCGAGGATCGGCGCGCCGGGCGGGTGGGCGGCACCACCGCCGTTTTTGGCAAAGACGGGCGTGCGCTTTACTTTTCCAAGGAGGTCATTCCCTTTGCCGCGGCCGATTTTGCAGACGACGCCCCCAGCCCGGTGTTTCACCATGTCGGCGTCTACGCCTATCGTCCCCAGGCACTGGCGGATTACGCGACATGGCCCGAAGGCGTGCTGGAGCGGCTGGAAGGTCTGGAACAACTGCGTTTTCTTGAGCGCGGTCGCTCGGTTCTCTGCGTCGAGGTCGAGGCGCGCGGTCGGCAGTTCTGGGAGCTTAACAACCCAGAGGATGTGTCCCGGCTGGAACACATGCTGCAGCAGATGAATCTTGCCTGACGATGACGCTGCCCGTGAAGGCCAAACGACTAGAATATGTCAGTTTGTCCAGCATCGCAGCAGAAAGACTTGGCGCTGCCATGCCTACACAATAATCTGAACTTTGAAGTCCCCGCCGCTGCGTGTAGGCAATGGCGACATTCAAGGCGGGCGGCTGCCTGCCCCGATAAAGAGGTACTGACATGGGTCGCAAGGTTACAAAAGCCATCTTTCCGGTCGCAGGTCTGGGAACACGTTTCCTGCCCGCCACCAAGAGCATCCCGAAGGAGATCCTGTCCCTTGTCGACAAGCCGTTGATTCAATACGCGATCGATGAAGCGCGGGCGGCCGGCATCAAGGAATTCATCTTTGTCACGTCCCGCGGCAAGGGCGCGCTCGAGGACTATTTCGACCACGCACACGAACTCGAGGCCAACCTCAAGAAGGCCGGCAAGGACCAGCTTCTGGACATCCTGCGCACCACCAACATGGAATCGGGCGCCATTGCCTATATCCGCCAGCACAAGGCGCTGGGTCTGGGACACGCGGTCTGGTGTGCCCGCCGTCTGGTCAATGAGGACGAGCCCTTTGCCGTTGTCCTGACCGATGACGTCATCCAGGGCGAGCCTCCCTGCCTGCAGCAGATGATCGAAGCCTATGGCGAGACCGGCGGCAGCATGGTCGCCACGATGGAAGTCGCCCCGGAAAAGGTGTCGTCGTATGGCGTGCTGGACGTGGCCGAGGACATGGGCGCCATCGTGCGCGCCCGCGGCATGGTCGAAAAGCCCAAGAACGGCACCCAGCCGTCGAACCTCGCCGTGATTGGCCGCTATATCCTGGCGCCGACGGTCATGACGAACCTCAACAAGCTCAAGCAGGGCGCCGGCGGCGAGATCCAGCTGACCGACGCCATTGCCGAGGAGATCGAGGCCGGCCGCGACGTCTTTGGCCTGCGCTTCCGCGGCCAGCGCTTCGACTGCGGGTCCAAGGCGGGCTTCCTCCAGGCGACCGTTGCCTTCGGCCTCGAGCGCGACGAGCTCAAGGACGAGTTCGCGGAATACCTGCACCAGGTCATGGCGATGCGCCGGGCGGCCGAATAAGCGATGTCCAAGAACGTTCTGGTGACCGGGGGTGCGGGCTATATCGGCTCGCACGCCTGCAAGGCTTTGGCGCGCGCGGGCTTTACGCCCGTCACGCTGGACAATTTCTCGACGGGCTGGCGCGATGCGGTCAAGTTCGGTCCCGTGGTCGAGGCCGACCTGATGGACCGCGCGGCGCTGGACGCGGCCTTTGCCGAACATGCCCCCGTTGCGGTGCTGCATTTTGCGGCATTGAGCCAGGTGGGCGAGGCCATGGCCGAGCCGGGCAAGTACTGGCGCAACAACGTCACGGGCTCGCTGAACCTGATCGAGGCCGCCGTGGCGGCGGGCTGCATGGATTTCGTCTTTTCCTCGACCTGCGCGACCTACGGGGACCGCGATGGCGAGGTGCTGGACGAAAACACGCCGCAGGACCCGCTGAACGCCTATGGCGCCTCCAAGCGCGCCATCGAGGACATGCTGATCGACTTCGAGGCCGCCCACGGTTTGCGGCATGTGATCTTCCGTTATTTCAACGTGGCGGGTGCCGATCCCGATGGCGAGGTGGGCGAGTTCCACCGCCCCGAGACGCACCTGATCCCGCTGATCCTGGATGCGGTGGACGGAAAGCGGTCCGCCCTGACCATCCACGGCACCGACTATCCGACCGAGGATGGTACCTGCATCCGCGACTATGTCCACGTGATGGATCTGGTCGATGCCCATGTGAAGGGGCTGGAATGGTTGCAGGCGGGCAAGGGCAGCCGGGTGTTCTGCCTGGGCACGGGGGACGGATTTTCCGTCCGCGAGGTGGTGGATGCGACGCGTCACGTCACCAACCGGCAGGTGCCGATGGTGGACGGGCCGCGCCGCGGCGGCGACGCCGTCAAGCTGGTCTGCGGCAGCCAGCGCGCCAAGTCCGAACTGGGTTGGACGCCCGACCGTTCAACCATGAAGCAGATGATCGCAGACGCCTGGCGCTGGCACCAGTCCGGCGCTTATCAACGGTGATTGCAGACCCGCTGCGGATGGCGTGGCGGGTCTATCGGCTGCGCTGGAAACGGCGCGAACTGTTGTGGCGCGCGATCAGGGCCGGGCACCGGCTGGTGCCCGTCGCTGATCGCAGCGGCGCCATCAGGCGCGGTGATGTGCTGGCGGTCACGACCCTGCGGAACGAACGGCCACGGCTGCCGGAATTTCTGGACCACCACCGTCGGCTGGGCGTCGCGCATTTCCTGATGGTGGACAACAACAGCGACGACGGATCTCCGGCCTATCTGGCGGACCAGCCTGACGTTTCGCTGTGGCGTTGCGATGCCGGCTATCGCAGCGCGCGCTTTGGGCTGGACTGGGCCGGCGCGCTGTTGCTGCGCCACGGTCGCGGGCATTGGTGCCTGACCGTCGATGTGGACGAGTTGCTGGTCTATCCCCGGCACGACACGCGTCCGCTGCCGGAACTCGTGGCTCATCTTGACCGCATCGGGCAGCCGGGATTGGGCGCGCTGATGCTGGACCTGTATCCTTCCGGCCCGCTGGGAGAGGCCGATGCCCCCGCCGACTGGCCCCTGGCCGAGCAGCTGCCGTGGTTCGACCCCGGACCCTACAGGTGTCAGCGGCTCCTGCCGCGCCGGAACCTTTGGGTTCAGGGGGGCGTGCGCGAGCGGGTGTTCTTTGCGCAGGAGCCCCGGCTATCGCCCACGCTGAACAAGCTGCCCTTGATGCGCTGGAACTGGCGGCAGGTTTACGTGAACTCGACCCATTCGATGCTGCCACCACGCTTGAACGACATCTACGACGGTCCGGGCGGTTCCCGCCTGTCAGGGGTGCTGCTGCACAGCAAGTTCCTGCCCCAGATCGTGCAGAAGTCGCAGGAGGAATTGTCCCGGCGCCAGCATTTCGCCGACCCCGACCGTTACACCGCCTATCACAGGGCCATTCTGGCCCAGCCGGTGCTGCGGGGACCGGCCTCGCTGCGGTACAAAGGCTGGCAGCAGCTGGTCGATCTGGGCCTGATGGGCACAGGCGGATGGGCAAGTTCGCCTGACGCGTGAAAGCTCTTGCCAACCGGTGGCATGGCGCACATTGCTACATCCTATGACGCAGTGGTTTTCGTGTTTCTTCTGCCGGCGGTTGTGATGCGCCTGGGTCGCCTGCCTGTCCCGGACCGGTTCCGCCGCAGGGCCGAACGGCAGTACCTGGTCGCCCGCGCCTTCAACCGGCGGCGGGCGTTGAAGCCCGTGGTCAACCGGACGGCCCAGATCCGGTCGGGCGACATCCTGGCCTTTGTCACCCTGCGGAACGAGCGGGTCCGGCTGCCGCATTTCCTGGACTATTACCGCAAGCTGGGGATCGACCACTTTCTGATCGTCAACAATGACAGCAATGACGGCAGCGGAAATTATCTGGCCGAGCAGCCGGACGTGTCCCTGTGGTGGACGAATTCCAGCTACAAGCGGTCGCGTTTCGGCATGGACTGGCTGAACCGGCTGCTGGCACGGCATGGCAGCGGACACTGGTGCCTGACGATCGATCCGGATGAGTTCCTGATCTATCCCCATTGCGACACGCGGCCCTTGTCGGCGCTGACCGGCTGGCTGGACACGTCGGGGCAGCGGTCCTTTCCCGCGATGCTTCTGGACATGTATCCGCGCGGAAACATCGAGGACGAGATCTACGAGGAGGGCACCGATCCGTTCACGATCGCCCGATGGTTCGACCCTGCAAACTATACGATCAGCAAGAACGCCTATTACGGCAACCTGTGGATTCAGGGCGGGCCGCGCACGCGCAAGTTCTTTACGGCTGAGCCGCTGTCTGGTCCCGCCCTGAACAAGATTCCGCTGGTCAAGTGGCACTGGCGCTACGCCTATGTCAGTTCGACCCACATGCTGCTGCCGCGCCACCTGAACCTGGTTTATGACGAGGACGGCGGAGAGCAGGCCTCCGGCTGCCTGCTGCATGCCAAGTTCCTGTCCACCTTTGCCGACAAGTCCACCGAGGAACTGGACCGGCGCCAGCATTACGCCAACAGCAAGGAGTATCAGGCCTATCATGCGGGACTGCGGCGCGGGACGAACCTGTGGTGCAACGAATCGCGCGAATACGGCGACTGGCGGCAGATCGAGGATCTGGGCCTCATTTCCCGGGGAAATTGGGCATGACGCAGCCGGTCCAATTGGGCGTCGTGCTGCTGTGCCACGCGCAGCTGGACGTGGCCGCCCACATGGCGCGGATCTGGGTTCGGGGCGGCGCACGCGTGGCGATCCACGTGGATGCCAAGGCCTCGGCCGCTTCCGTCGACGCAATGAAGGAGGCGCTGTCGGATCTGCCGGGCATCGTCTGGTCGCGTCGGCATCGCTGCGACTGGGGCAGTTTTGGCCTGGTGCAGGCCACGCAGGACGCCGCGCAGCTGCTGCTGGACAGCTTTCCCGACCTGAGCCACGTTTACCTGGCCTCGGGCGCCTGCCTGCCGCTGCGGCCCGTCCGGGATCTGACCGCTTATCTGGCACTGGACCCGCAGCGCGACCACATCGAAAGCGTCAGCGCCTTTGAGGTCGGCTGGACCGTCGGCGGGCTGAACGAGGAACGCTTTACCCTGTATTTCCCGCTGGACTGGCGACGGCGACGCAAGCTGTTCGACCGGCTCGTCAGCCTCCAGCGCCGCTTGGGTGTCAGGCGCAAGCTGCCCAAGGGCATCGCCCCGCATCTGGGCTCCCAATGGTGGTGCCTGACCGCCACGACGCTGCGCGCCATCCTGGACGATCCGCGCCGGGCCGAGTTCGACCGCTTCTTCCGCCTCAGCTGGATTCCGGACGAAAGCTATTTCCAGACATTGGCCCGTCGCCATGCCACCCGCATCGAAAGCCAGTCGCTGACGCTGGCCAAGTTCGATCACGACGGCCGGCCCTATCAGCTCTACGACGATCATGTGCTGATGCTCGAGGAATCGCGCTGCTTCGTGGCGCGCAAGGTGTGGCCCGACGCCACGCGGCTCTTGGCGCATTTTCCCCGCTCTGCCGCTGCGCGCCCGGACCACGGCCCGCCGCAACCCCAGCGGTTCGAGCGGATGATCAACCGGACCGTGCGGCGGCGCCTGCTGGGACGCCCGGGCCTGTACATGCAAAGCCGCTTTCCCCGCAAGGATGCCGAAAACGGCAAGACCTCGGCGCCCTATGCCGTCTTCCAGGGCTTTTCCGACATCTTTCCCGATTTCGAGACATGGCTGGGCAGACTTGTCGATGCCGACGTTCATGGCCACCTTCTGGGCCCCGAGATGGTCGAGTTCGCCGGCCGGCCTGAAACCGGGCCAGGCGCCATCTCGTCGAACAGGCTGATTCGCGATCGTGATCCGCAGGGGTTTCTGACCGCGCTGATCCGCATCACCTCGCGCACGCAGATCTTTCAGTTCAGCCCGCGCGACAACCAGGCCCTGAACTGGTTCATGGCGACCGACGCGAACGCGCATATCCATGTCGTGACCGGAGCCTGGATGCTGCCGCTCCTGCAATGCGGCATGCCCTTTGACGACATCCGGCGCATCACCGCACAGCTGCAGCGGGCCGAGCTGGCGCAGCTGGACGTCCTGAACTCGGTCTGGGTCCGGGCGCGGGTGCATGTGCATGAACTGACCGATTTTCTGGCCCGCCCCGAGGCGATCCTGCTGCAGGCGTTGCAGCAGTTGCCCGTCCAGCCGGGGGTCATGGACACGCTGCCGCGGATGCGTGACCTGGACGGCCTGGCCGAACTGCTGCGCCGCCTGCGCAATTCCGGATTGCGGCCGCGCCTGTCGGGCGACAGCCTGCCGACACCCCAGATTCCCATGCCTGAAAGGACGGCCGCCGAATGACCGAACCGTTTCGCAGCTTTGTCATCTTTGCTGAAATGCGCACCGGCTCGAACCTGCTCGAGGCAACGCTGAACGCGCTGAAGGGGGTGACCTGCTTTGGCGAGGCGTTCAACCCCTACATGATGGGCTGGCCCGACAAGGACGAGCTGCAGGGTATCACGCGCGATCAGCGCGAGGCCGATCCCATGCAGCTGCTGACCCGGCTGTTCGACCGGCCGGGGCACCTGCCGGGCTTTCGCTATTTCCACGATCACGATCCGCGGGTCTTTGACGCGATCATGCACGACCGGCGCTGCGCCAAGATCATCCTGACGCGCAATCCGCTGGACAGCTATGTGTCGACCTGCCTGGCGCGGGAAACGAACCAATGGAAGCTGAACGAGACGGAAACCCCGATCCCGGCGGCCATCACCTATGACGGGCCCGAGTTCCGCGACATGCTGGCTGCAGTCGAGCGCTTTCAGCTGCGGGTGATGCATCGGCTGCAGGTGACCGGGCAGGCGGGATTCTGGCTGGGCTATGACGACCTGCGTGACACCGAGGTGATGACGGGGCTGGTCCACTGGCTGGGCCGCACGGACATCGCGCGGGTCGAGCCGGCGCGCGATCAGGTGCCGCAGAACCCGCGCGAACTGGCCGACAAGGTGCGCAACTTTGACCAGATGCAGGAAGACCTGCACAAGATCGATCCTTTCATGCTGCGCCGCATCCCGAATTTCGAGCCGCGCCGCGGCCCGTCGGTGCCCAGCTTTACCGCGTCGGAGGCAGGGCGGGGGCTGCTGTACATGCCCGTTCGCTGCGGGCCGGGTCCGGCCATCCGCGACTGGATGGGCCGCCTGGGGCAGACCGGCACCGATTTTACCCAGACCACGCTGCGCCAGTGGAAGCGCGGGCACCCCGGCCATCGCAGCTTTGCGGTGCTGCGCCATCCCCTGCATCGGGCCTGGACCGCGTTCCGGCAGGTCCTGACACAGGCCTCGCCCGAACTGCGCGGGCTGATGCGCAATGTTCACCGCATCGCGCTGCCGTCCGACGAGGCGTTGAAGGAGTTGCCGCTGGACGAGCAGATCCCGCTCTTTGCGCAGTTTCTCGACTTTCTGCGGCGCAACCTGAACAGCCAGACGACGCTGCCGACCCATGCCGGCTGGGCCAGCCAGTCCGAGGTGATTGCCGGTTTTTCGCGGTTCGCGACGCCGGACATGCTGATCCGCGAGGATCGCCTGATCGAGGAGATCGAGGCGCTGACCCGCGCCGCGGGCGTCGCGGACCCGCAGCTGCACCACCTGGTGCCGCAGCCGATGCCGGACTTTCTGCATGACAAGGCACTGATCGCGGCCGCGCGCGGCGCCTATCTGCGCGACTACGTGGCCTTTGGGTTTCAGGACCCGTGAATGCAGAAGGCCGCGCCCGAAGGCGCGGCCCCTGGCCGACGCTTGGGCCGTTCAGCCCTTGAGGATGGCGGCCAGTTCGGCCTGCTTATCGGCCACCAGCGCCGCATCGCCGTCCGATTCGACGTTCAGGCGCACCACGGGCTCGGTGTTCGACTTGCGCAGGTTGAAGCGCCACTTGCCGAAATTCAGCGATACCCCGTCCAGATCGTCGCGGCTGTCGGCTTGGGGTTCATAGGTCTCGATCAGGCGGGCGATGGCCGCATCGGGGTCCTCGATCGTGTAGTTCGTCTCGCCCGAGGAGGGGTAAAGCCGCATCCGCTCTTCCAGCAGTTCGGCCAAGGTCTTGCCCTTGCGCGACAGCAGTTCGATCATCAACAGCCACGGGATCATTCCGCTGTCGCAGTAATAAAAGTCGCGGAAGTAATGGTGGGCCGACATCTCGCCGCCATAGATCGCGCCGACATCGCGCATCTTGCGCTTGATGAAGGCGTGGCCGGTCTTGCTGACCACGGCCTCGCCGCCCGCTTCCTCGATCATCGCGCGGGTGTTCATGATGACGCGCGGGTCATGCACGATCTTTTCGCCTGGTGATTTTTCCAGAAAGGCCGCACCCAGAAGGCCGACGATGTATTCGCCGGGGATGAAGCGGCCGTTCTCGTCGAAAAAGAAGCAGCGGTCGAAATCGCCATCCCAGGCTACGCCCAGATCGGCCTTTTCTTCCTTCATCCGCGCCACGGTGGGGGGCTGGTTCTCGTCCAGCAGCGGGTTCGGGATGCCGTTCGGGAAGCTGCTGTCCACATCGTGGTGCATCCGCACGAATGTCAGCGGCGCGCCGCGACGCTCAAGCTCGGCCGCGATGGCGTCAAAGGTCGGACCGGCCGTGCCGTTGCCGGCGTTCACCAGGATCTTCATCGGTTTCAGCGCGGCCACGTCGACGAAATCTGCCATGCGCTGCGCGTATTCGGCGCGGGCGTCGCTGAAATCGGAAACGCTGCCCTTGGTGGCCGGCGCGAATTCACCCGAGGTCGCCAGCTCTACAATGGGCGGCAGTTCCGTCGCCGGATCCAGCGGCGCCGAACCGCGGCCCACGATCTTCATGCCGTTGTAGTTGATCGGGTTGTGCGAGGCCGTCACCTCGATCCCGCCATCGGTGTCCTGGTTGCCGGTGTGGAAATACACCTCCTCGGTGCCCGCCAGGCCCAAGTCCAGCACATCGGCGCCGCCATCGGTCAGCCCCTCGATCAGCGCGGCCGCCAGCTCGGGCGAGGATTCGCGGCTGTCGCGGCCCACGACCACGCGCTTGGCCTGCCGGGCCTGCGCGAATGCGCGCCCGATGCGGTAGGCCACGTCCGGGTCCAGGTTCTTGCCCAGCTCTCCGCGCACATCATAGGCCTTGAAGCAGGTGATCTCGCGCCTGCCCAGCTGCTCTTTTCCGGTCATTGGG
>VGDE01000016.1 GCA_016869875.1 Alphaproteobacteria bacterium | reverse complement strand
CCCCCCTGTCGCGGATGAAGGGGCCGAAGGCGCGGATCTGCGGTCAACGGCGCTTCTCGCACCCTCGGTCGCACTGCTGGACCGGATCGGCCTGTGGCCATGCCTGGCGCCGCATGCGACCGCCTTGCAGGTCATGCGCATTGTCGATGCCGGGGGCGCGGACCCGCAGCCGCGCCTCATCCGCGACTTCGACGCAGCGGAAATCGGCGACCAGCCCTTTGGCTGGAACCTTCCCAACTGGCTCCTGCGGCGGGAAATCGCGGCGCGGCTGGAGAGCCTTCAGACGGTCCGCTTCCAGCCGGGAACCGGCACGGCCGAGGTGCTGGCCCGCGACGAAGGGGCCATCGTAACCCTGACAAACGGCCATCGCCTGAGGGCGCGGCTGTTGATCGGCGCCGACGGGCGCAATTCCTCCGTGCGGCAGGCGCTTGGCATCGGCGTCCGCACATTGCGCTATGGCCAGAAGGCACTGGCCTTTGCCGTCACGCATGAGCAGCCCCACCACAACATCTCAACCGAGGTTCATCGTTCGGGCGGCCCCTTTACCTTGGTGCCGCTGCCCGACCGCGGGGGGCGGCCTTCCTCGGCCGTCGTCTGGATGGAGAACGGGCGCGAAACCGCGCACCTGCGGTCCCTGCCGCCTGCCGAGTTCGACGCCGTGCTGAATGCCCGTTCGGCCGGGGTTCTGGGCCATCTGACGCTGGCCACCCGCCTGACGGAATGGCCCATCATCAGCCAGATCGCCCACCGCTTTGCCGGCCCCCGCACCGCCCTGATCGCCGAGGCCGCCCATGTCGTCCCCCCGATCGGGGCGCAGGGCCTGAACATGAGCCTGGCGGATCTGTCGGCCCTGCTGGACCTCAGCCGTACCGATCCCGGCAGCCCGGCATCGCTGGCCCGCTACGACCGCAGCCGCCGCCCCGAGGCGATGGCGCGCCTTGTCGGCATCGACGCGCTGAACCGCGCCTGCCAGGCGCAGCTGCGCCCGCTGCGCGACCTGCGCGCGGCCGCCTTGGGCGGGCTTTACGGCATCGCCCCCGTCCGCCGCCTGATGATGCGGGCGGGACTGGGACTGCGCTAGGCGCATCTTCCGTGCCGGAATATGGTGGAACTCCCGGGGGCGGTGCCTTCGTGCTGCCGCAGGCCTCAGATCAGGCCGGCATGCTCCAGCGCGGCATCGATCAGGCGCCGCGTCGGTTCCGTCAGCGGAACCAGCGGCAGGCGCACGCTCTCGCGGCACAGGCCCAGGCGCGACATCGCATATTTTGCGCCCACCAGCCCCGGCTCGACAAAGATCGCCAGGTGCAGCGGCATCAGCCGGTCCTGGTACTCCAGCGCGGCGGCATAGTCGCCACGCAGCGTCGCCTCCTGGAACTGAGCGCACAATTTCGGCGCGATGTTGGCCGTCACGCTGATGCAGCCCACGCCGCCATGGGCGTTGAAGCCAAGCGCCGTCGCATCCTCGCCCGATAGCTGCACGAAATCGGGTCCGCAGGTCATGCGCTGGCAGCTGACCCGCTCCAGCTTGCCAGTCGCGTCCTTGACCCCGATGATCGAGGGGATCCGCGCCAGCACGCCCATCGTTTCGGGCATCATGTCGATGACCGAGCGGCCAGGAATGTTGTAGATGATGATCGGCAGGTCGCAGGCTTCGGTCAGCGCGGTGTAATGCGCGATCAGCCCCGCCTGCGTCGGCTTGTTGTAATAGGGCGTCACCACCAGGCCCGCATCCGCGCCCACGCTGGCAGCGTGCTGCAAAAGCCCGATCCCTTCGCGGGTCGAATTCGAACCCGCGCCGGCGATCACGGGGATGCGGCCATCCACGGCGCGGACGACCTCCTCGATGACCAGCCGATGCTCGTCATGGGTCAGGGTCGGGCTTTCCCCGGTGGTGCCCACGGGAACCAGCCCGTGCGTTCCCTGCTCGACATGCCATTCGACCAGCTTCTTCAGCGTGTCCAGATCCAGCTCGCCGTCCTGGGTGAACGGCGTGACGAGGGCTGGCAGGGACCCTTTGAACATGACACGCTCCTTGAAGTTGATGGCTCTGGTGATCGTCCGGGCAGGGAACCGAAAGATTCTGCCGTTCTCCCTACCCGCGGGACGAGAACTTGCCAAGGTTGTGAATTGCGTCCGGAGGCCATGACGGTGACACAGGGTGGTGATGCGACTTCTGCGTGACATGCTGACTGCGGGGCTGCTGTGCGCCCTTCCCCTGGCCGCGCCCGCACGGGCCGAGGAGCCGGGCGCGATGGCGCTGGCCATGGCCGCGACCGAGGCCCAGTACTGGGTCACCGCACGCGAGGCAGCAATGCGCGCCGGTCCCTTGGCCGAGGCGCTGGTCGGCTGGCACGCCCTGCGCGCGGGCTTTGGCGATTTCGGCGACTATGCGGCGTTCCTGCGGGACAATCCCGACTGGCCGGGCGTGGACCTGCTGGTCCAGCGGGGCGAAGCCAAGCTGCGCCCCGGCGTTGACCCCGACGACATCCGCCTGTGGTTCGACGGCCGCGAACCTGCCTCGCTCCTGGCGCTCGAGGCGCTGGCCGGCGTTCTTGATGCCGGTGGGGCGCAGGCCGCCCGCCAACGTTTCTTCGTCACGCGGACCATGCCGGCCGCCGACGAGGCCGCGCTGCTCGAGGCGCATCCCGACCTGGCCGCGCTGATTCCCGCACGCGCGACCGCCATGCTGGACGCCGGTGAATGGGCTCAGGCCGAACGGCTGCTGGGCCGCCTGCCCGAGGACGCGCGACCCTTGGTTCGCGCCCGCGTCACGCTGCAGGCCGGTCGGGCTGGGGTGGACGACCTGATCCTGGCCCTGCCAGCCGATCAGCGCGCCGATCCCGGCCTGACGCTGGACCGCTTTCGCTGGCGGGTCGGGGCCAAGCAGCATGACGGGGCGCAGGCGCTGATGCTGGAGGCCTCGGCCAGTGCCGAAACTCTGCGTGACCCCGCCGCATGGGCGCAGATGCGCGTCGATTACGCGCGGCTTGCCATGCGGAACGGCGACTGGCCCCGCGCCCTGCAACTGGCCCGGGCACATTTCCTGAAGCCCGACAACCGCCACTACAGCGACCTGGAATGGCTGGCGGGCTTTGCCGCGCTGAAGACCGGCGATCCGGCTGCCGCCCTGGAGCATTTCCTGCACCTGGAAACCGTCGTCGGCGCGGCCATCAGCAAGTCGCGCGCCTTCTACTGGCAGGGTCGCGCGCATGAGGCGCTTGGCGATGGGGCGGCCGCGCACCGGGCCTATGAGGCGGCGTCAGACCTGCCCGGCACCTATTACGGCCAGCTTGCGATGGAAAAGACCGGGCGACCCCTGCCTGCGGAATATGCCGTCGGCACGCCCGGCATCGACAGCCTGCCCGACTGGCGCGGCAGCACGCTGCGCGAGAACGGGATCTTCCGCGCAGGGCTGTGGCTGGTCGCCGCAGGTCGGGCGAATGACGCGCAGCGGTTCTTTCTGCATCTGGCGCAATCCGCCCCGCCCGAGGACATCGCCCGCATGTCCCGCCTGATGTACGAGGCCGGTACCCCCTGGTACGGCCTGCGCCTGGCCAAGCAATCGGCGAACCAGGGCGTCATCTGGCCGATCGCGCATTTTCCTCTGACCGGGCTGGAGCGCGAGGAATTGGGCCCGCCGCCCGAACTGGTCATGGCGATCGCGCGCCAGGAGTCCGAATTCAACCACACCGCCAGCAGCCCCGTCGGGGCGCAGGGGCTGATGCAGGTGATGCCCGGCACGGCCGAGCAGGTCGCGCGTCAGATCGGACTGCGCTATGATCTGGCGCGCCTGTCCCGCGACGCGGCCTATAATGCGCGGATTGGCTCGCACTACCTGACGGGGCTGGCGGACCGGTTCGGCCCTTCGGTGGCGCTCATCGCGGCAGGTTACAACGCTGGCCCCGGCCGCTCAGCACGCTGGTTGAACGACCTGGGCGATCTGCGCCGCGATGCCGATCCGGTGGACTGGGTCGAGCTGATCCCCTTTGACGAAACCCGCAACTATGTGATGCGCGTGGCCGAGGCGCTGCCCATCTATCGCGCCCGCATCCACGGCAAGCCTGCCCCGGTCGTGACGCGGTGGGATCTGTCGGGCGGCGGGCAGGTGCCGCCTCCGCCTGCACGCCTGACGCTGGCCCTGTCAGCCCGCCCTGTGCCCAAGCCGTTCATCGGCCCGCGCCTGCCCGAGGGCTGGCCTAGGCGGCTTTCTTCCGCTGACGCCACAGAGTGAAAAGGCCCGCCGCCACGACAATGGCGGCTCCGATCACCACGTTGCTGCGCAGCGTTTCGTTGAACAGCCAGACGCCGATAAAGCTGACCCAGACCAATTGCGTGTAGGCAAAGGGCTGCAGCGCCGAGGCTTCGGCCAGTTCATAGCTGCGGATCATCAGGTAATGCGACAGCATCCCGCAGGCGCACAGGCAGCCCATCCAGACCCAGTCCATCGGCGCCAGCCATTGCCAGTCCCAGATGCCGACAAGCGTGACCGCCACCGCGCCCGAGATCCCGGTCCAGAAAAAGCTGACCATGGCCGGGTCGTCGCGCGACACATGCCGCGTCAGCAAGCCATAGAGCGCGAACATCAGCGCCGCGCCAAAGGGCAGCAAGGCGTTGACGCTGATCACGCCGCTGCCGGGATCAAGAATCACCAGAATGCCGCAAAAGCCGATGGCGATGGCCGTCCAGCGCCGCCAGCCGACCCGTTCCCCCAGGACCGGCCCGGAAAGCGCCGCCACCAGCAGGGGATAGACCGAAAAGACGGCGTGGGTTTCGATCAGGCCCAGACGGACAAAGGCCTCGATCATCAACACCACTTCCAGCGCCAGGATGACTCCGCGGGCGATCTGGGTCAGCGGGCGCCGGGTGCGGATCGCGCGTTGCAGCCCGCCCGGCTGGCGGGACACAAGCGCGATCACGAAAACCGCGAAAACCCAATAGCGGAGCATCACGATCAGCACGGGCGGGTAGTGTGACGCGAGTACGCGGGAAAATCCGTCCTGCAGCGCGAAGATGAAGCTGACCGCGCACATCAGGAAGATGGCGAGGCCCGTCCGGTCGCGCGGGGGGACCGGCGCGGAGGCCGCCGCATAGGGCGAATGGGAAAGGTCGTCGGGCATGGTCGCGCTTTCAGGAACGTCCCCTGTTGCGCGCCCCGCGCCCCAAGGTCAAGCGCGGGCAGGGTTGCAGATGGTGCAACCCCAGCCTTCCGTCCGAGGCGACGGTCAGTCCCGCGTGCGGATGATCTTGGCGAAAGGTTCCAGCAGGGCGGGATTGGCGGCGATGATCCGGCTGGATTCCAGCGGGCTGTCGCCCTCGCGGATGCCTTCCACGAAACCGCCGGCCTCGCGTACCATCAGGATGCCGGCGGCCACGTCCCAAGGCTTGATGCCCCGTTCCCAATAGCCGTCAAAGCGCCCGGCCGCGACATAGGCCAGATCCAGCGCGGCAGCGCCGAAACGGCGCACCCCGGCCGTGACGGGCATCAGCTGCGCCAGGTCCTGCAGCGCGGCCGGCAGAGGACCGCGGCCGGCAAAGGGGATGCCGGTCGCAAAGACCGAATCGGCCAGGCGCGTGCGGCCCGACACGCGCAGGCGCTGGTCGTTCATGAAGGCGCCGCTGCCCTTTTCGGCCACGAAGAGTTCGTCCTTGGCCGCATCGAAGATGACGCCGGCCACGATCTCTCCCTTGTGCTCCAGCGCGATGGAGACGGCCCAGTGCGGCAGGCCGTGCAGGAAGTTCGTGGTCCCGTCCAGCGGATCGACGATCCAGCGGCGCGTGGGGTCGTCGCCCGCATCCTCGCCCGTTTCCTCGCCCAGCCAGCCATAGCTGGGGCGGGCATTCATCAGCTCTTCCTTGATGATGCGCTCGGCCTCGCGGTCGGCACGGGTGACAAAGTCGCCTGCGCCCTTGACGCTGACCTGAAGGTTCTCGACCTCGCGGAAATCCTTGACCAGGCTGCGCCCGGCCTTGCGGGCGGCCTTGATCATGACGTTCAGATTGGCGCTTGCCATCACATGCTCCGGAAACTGGGGTTGGGCGGGTCATAGGGCAGGCGCGGCCGAATGCCAAGCATCACGCCGCGGCGCCCCGCAGCATCCGCAAGGGTTCGGTGCGCGACAGGCGCAGGACATGGGCCATGTAGGGCTGGGACAGATCGCCCGTCCGCACCGCCGCATAAAGGCGGCGGCGCAGGCCTTGCGGCCCCAGCGGCAGCAGCGCCAGCTCCGGGTTCGCCGCCTCGCGTCGCAGGACCCAGTCGGGCATCACCGCCACTCCGCGCCCCGAGGCCACCAGCATCACGGCCACCGCCGTCAGCTCGACTGTCCGCTGGCGGGCCGGTTCCACCCCGGCGGGCGTCAGGAACTGGCTGAAGACATCCAGCCGCGCGCGGTCCATCGGATAGGTGATCAGCGTCTCTCCCGCCAGGTCGGCCGGGTCGGCATGGCCCTTGGCCACCAGCGGGTGACCTGCGGGAACAACCAAGCTGGGCGCGTAATCGAACAATGGCTGGAAGGTCACGCCCGCCAGATCCTCGGGGTCGGAAGAGATGACCAGATCCACCTCCTCGCGCACCAGCGCAGGCAGCGCGCCAAAGGCCAGCCGCTGGCGGATGTCCACGTCCACGTCGGGCCAGGCACGACGAAAGATGTCCAGCACCGGCAAAAGCCAGTCAAAGCACGCGTGGCATTCCATCGCGATGTGCAGCCGCCCGATGCGCCCTGCCTCGACGCCCTTGAACTCGGCCTCGGTCGCGGCGACCAGCGGC
The DNA here is from genome assembly GCA_016869875.1 of Alphaproteobacteria bacterium. Classification (GTDB taxonomy): domain Bacteria; phylum Pseudomonadota; class Alphaproteobacteria; order Rhodobacterales; family Rhodobacteraceae; genus Paracoccus. The sequence continues at coordinate 27,133 of VGDE01000016.1, read as the reverse complement.
AACACCTGCTCGGCCAGGCGCAGCAGGCGCATGCCCGCCGCAGACAGGCGCATGGGCTTGGCGCGGCGGACGAACAGCTCGACCCCCGACTGCTCCTCCAGTGCCTTGACCTGGTGGGACAAGGCCGATTGCGTAATGTTCAGCACCTCGGCCGCACGGGCCAGCCCCCCTTGTTCATGAATGGCATGGACGGTTCGCAGATGGCGCAGTTCCAGATGCATGATGAATGAAACTCAGGTTGATCTTGAGGATTATGAATTTGTCTCACGCATGAACGCGTGGCACAAGGGCCACCAATCGAAAGGAATCGCCATGACCCGCCCTGTCCCGCATGTCAGCTTCGAGTTCTTCCCGCCCAAGACGCTGGAAGCCTCGTTCAAGCTGTGGGAAACCGCGCGCGCCCTGGCGCCCTTGGAACCGGATTTCGTGTCGGTGACCTATGGTGCCGGCGGCACCACGCGCAAGCTGACCCATGAGGCGGTCACCACGATCAACCGCCAGTTCGGGCTGGAAGTCGCGGCCCACCTGACCTGCGTCGAGGCCACCCGGACCGAGACGATGGAGATCGTGCAGTCCTATGCCGATGCGGGCATCACCGAGATCGTGGCGCTCCGGGGCGACGCGCCGCAGGGCGCCGACCGTTTCACGCCCCATGCCGATGGTTTTGCCAATTCGGTCGAGTTGATCGAGGCCATCGCCGCGCGCGGCGACATGACGATCCGCGCCGGAGCCTATCCCGAGCCGCATCCCGACAGCGCCGACGAGGCCGCCGACATCCAGTGGCTCAAGCGCAAGATCGAGGCGGGCGCTTCCAGCGCCATCACGCAGTTCTTCTTCGAGCCGGATACGTTTTTCCGCTTTCGCGACAAATGCGTGGCGGCGGGGATCGAGGCGCCGATCATTCCGGGCATTCTGCCCGTGCAAAGCTGGGCGGGCACCAAGCGCTTTGCCGCCACCTGCAACACCACCGTGCCGGACTGGGCAGAAGAGGCCTTTCAGGCCGCCGCTTTGGAGGGCCCCGAGGCGCAGCGGGCTCTGGCCACGACGCTTTGCATAGACCTGTGCGAGAGGCTGATCGACGGGGGCGTGGACAGGCTGCATTTCTACACGCTGAACCGGCCCGAACTTACGCGCGACGTGTGTGCCGCCCTGGGCGTGCGTCCCAAGGCCGGGCTGGAGGCCGTGGCCTGACGCCACCCTTTCGTTCAGGCCGTCCCGGACGGCTGTTCGGGACGTGACGGGGGCCGTCTGAGGAGGCGCGGGCGGTCAGCGGCAAGCCCTGTCAGGCCGCCGCAAAGAAGCGCGGGTCCGGCATACGGGCGCGGAACCGATTCGTGCATCGCCTCGGAGGAGTATTGACCCGCAAGGCGGGGCGCACGGGCCAGAAACGCCTTGCCCCACCGCCGCCACGACCCGATGGAGGGTGCGGCCGCATCGCAGGGAAACAGCCGCTGCCACCCGGACGGCAGGGTCAGGCCGACCGCCTCTGCCCGTTGCAGCATCCAGACCAGCGGAATGTTGGACAGGGGTCGCGCCATCTCGAACCCGCCCAGCTGGCCGCCGATGTCGGCATGCGCGCCGCGAAACCACATCTGCTCGATCCGGCCGGCGGCATGGTCGTCGTCCCACAGCAGCGGCGCAAAGGCGGCGCGGGTTTCGTCCAGCGCCAGGGCCTGGACTCCGTGCTCGATCCCCTGCCCCAGATGGGCGTCGTGGAACCGGAACCGCGGCTCGGTCAGCATCCACAGAACCGGCAGGCGCAGCCCAAGCGCCATCACCGTGTCAAAGCAGCCGACCATGCGGATGGGGGCCTGCGCGTGGCACCTCCGGCGGCGAAACGCGGCCAGGGCCTGATCCGAGCCGCCCTGATGGTAATAGCGCCATGCCAGCCGGATGTGCCGCTCGGTCGCGGCCTCCGCGCGCAACAGGCCGATACGGCTGATCATTCCGGCCAGGCTGCGCACCGCAAATGCCCCGCGGGAGTAACCCAGCATTATGATCGGGTCGCCTGGACGATACCCGGAGGCCAGCCAGCCATAAGCTTCGATGATCCGTGCCTCAAGGATGCGGCCCATCGCCAGCTCCGGCAGGGTGCGCCAGCGATTCCACTGCTGCCCCATGCCGTAATGGATGCGCATCCGGCCTGCCGGGACGGGCAAGCCCAGCTGCCCTGTCAGCAGGCGGTGGATGCGGCCGATGGAACTGCGCCGTCCCTCGGCCAGCGAGGCGAAGGTGCCATCCATCAGCACGACGTGAAGGGTGGGCGGTCGGATCGCGCTCATGCTCCAAGCCTAGCACAAGGGCATGAGCGAAAGGTTAGGACAGCTGCATCACGGTGGCGTGGGTCATCGCGCCGAAACCGTTGAAGCGCGTGTTCGTGACCGTCGAATAGGCGCCGGCGCCGTGAAAGATCACGAAATCGCCCTCGGCCGTATCCTCGGGCAGGCTCAGTTCGCCCGGCAGGCGATCGACCGAGTCGCAAGTGGGGCCAAAGATCACGCGGCCGCTGTGGTCGGCGTCGCGGACCTTGCCCTGCGAGGTCATCACCTCGACGCGGTCGATGTTGCCCACGATCGGCAATTCCGCCAGGCCACCGTAAACCCCGTCGTTCAGAAAGACGTGGCCGCCGTCGCGGATGCCCTTCACGCGGGTGATCAGCGAGTAGGCATCGGCCACCAGACCCCGGCCCGGCTCGCAGACCAGGTCGGGTGCCTCGGCCCCGAACATTTCGGCCGTCGTTTCGGCAATCTCGTGGAAGATCGAGGGCAGGTCCGGCTCGACCCCCACGACCCGGTGCGAAGGAAAGCCCCCGCCCACGTTCAGGCGCTGTGCGCGCACGCCGGCCATGTCGCAGATGTCGCGGGCCACCCGGATATAGCTTTCCCAGGCGATCGGGTCCGTGCATTGCGTGCCCGGGTGGAAGGTCAGCGAGGCGACATAGCCGCGCCGCGCCACCTCGGCCAGCAATTCGGCCGCCAGTTCCGGGGTTGCCCCGAACTTGGACCCGAAGTCATAGACCGCGCCCAGGACAGGCAGCTTGAAGCGGGGCGAGATCTCGACCGGCTGTCCGTCGACCTCGGTCGGCACCTGCTCGAACAGCTTTTCCAGCTCGGACCGGCTGTCCACCGACCAGGCGCGGATGCCCTGGGCCACCGCATGCGCGATCTCGGACCGGGACCGCACCGGATTGTGGTAATGGCGCGCGGCGCGCGGCGCCATGCGGCCGATCAGGTCGATCTCGAAGGGCGAAGCGACGTCGAACCCCTTGATGCCGGCGGCGACCAGGTTCTGGATCACAGCTTCTTCCGGGTTCGACTTGACCGCATAGGTCACAAGGCCCGGAAAGCCGTCGATGAATTGCCGCGCACGGTCTTGCAGGACCGTCGGCGCGAAGACCATGACCGGATGTTCCGGAGCGAGATGGCGAATGACATCGGCCGGATTGTCCCAGACGGTCTTCTGTTGTCCCATTGCGGTTCCTTTCGCAGCGGCAAGATTTGGGGTGAGGGGAGGCGTAACCAAGATGGCGCTTTTGGGTTCCGACTTCACCATTGAAAAGGGTGGAACCGCATCACAGGGCCGTCAATACGCCGAAATCGATGTCACTTTGACGAAATGCAGGGACAGGTGCGTTAGGTCGATCTGGATCGGAAGATCCTGACGCAACTGTCGGACGATGTGCGCATCTCGGTGGCCGTTCTGGCGCAACGGTTGCGGGTGGCACGTTCGATGGTGCAGGCGCGGCTGGAACGGCTGGAAGCCACGGGGGCGATCGCGGGCTACACGCTGCGCCTGGGGCAGGCTGCACATGCCACACGCATCCGCGCCAAGGTGCTGCTGGGGATCGAGCCGCGCAGCCCACCGGGGCTGCTGGTCCGGCTGAAGGCCATCCCCCAGGTCGAGCGTGTTCATACACCAGCGGGCGCATCGGCCTTCTGGTCCAGATCGCGACGGGTTCGACCACCGGGCTGGACGATACACTGGACCAGATCGGCAGGATCGACGGCGTGCGGTCGTCGGAAAGCCTGATCCACCTGTCCACCCAGCCGGACCGTGCCGTCTAGCGCAGCCGGAACAGGTCCACATAGGATTGGGCCAGTCCCAGATCGCCCTGGATCGCCACTCCCGGCGCCTGCCCCACGCGACGCGGGCCATAGATGGCCGCGGCCAGTGCGTTGCCGCTCCCTTCGAACATCACCCCCGCCTGCGGATCCGGATCGGCCGACAGATGCAGCACCCCGTCCGAAAGGTCCTGCAGGAACGTCTCGCGCCCGCTGCGGAACCCCGCCCGCAGGGTCAGCCCCCGCGCCGCCTGTACATCGATCATGGCTGTCATCGAGATCATCAGCGCCGTCGGACTGATGAACCGGTGCGGGTCATGGCCCGGATGCGCCGCGCCCCAGCGGCACATCGCCTGCAGGACCGGCATCAGCCCCTGCCCGGAAGCTGTCAGCGCATAAACGCCCAGTGCCTTGTCGTGCCGGAGCACGTCCGCCGCCTGAAGCTGCGCCAGCCGCTGCGTCAGCACCGCCGCCGTCACGCCGGGCAGGCCCGCGCGGATCATCTGGAACCGCTTGGGCACCAGCATCAGCTCGCGCACCACCAGCAGCGCCCATCGGTCGCCCACCACGTTCAGCGCATGCGCCGCCAGGCAGCCTTCGTCGTAACGCAAACGGAGAGGGGCATGGTCGCTCATCGCTCCTCTCTATCAGTTGCTTTTTCATACTGCCACTGCGACACTTGGTCCGTGGGCAGCGATTCCCCGTGCCATGGGAGAGGACCAGATGACCTATGTGTCAGGCTTTGTCGCGGCCGTGCCGACCGTGAACCGGCAGGCCTTCATCGAACACTCACGTTCCTCCTGGCCGATCTTCAGGCGGGCCGGCGCGCTGCGGATGGTCGAGTGCTGGGGCGAGGACGTGCCGCGCGGCAAGCAGACGGACTTCTACCGCGCCACGCAGGCAAAAGAGGATGAGACGCCGATCTTCTCGTGGATCCTCTGGCCGGACCGCGACAGCTGCGACCGCGCCTGGGCCTCGATGGAGGCACAGCCCGAGGCCGCTGAGATGCCGCCAATGCCCTTCGACGGGTCGCGCATGTTCTGGGGCGGGTTCCGGCCCGTCGTCGAGATGGGCGACAGCGCTTCGGGACGCTATGTCCAAGGCTTCGTGCTGGCCGTGCCCGGCGACAGGCAGCAGGCCTATATCGACATGGCCCGGCAGGCGACGCCGATGTTCCAGAAGTTCGGCGCCACCTTCCAGATCGAATGCTGGGGCGAGGATGTGCCGCAAGGCAAGCAGACGGATTTCTATCGCGCGGCTCGGGCCGAGCCCGGCGAAGTCGCGGTCTTTTCCTGGATCGAGTGGCCGGATCGGGAAACCTGCGACGCGGCGGCCAGGCAGATGGAGGCCGAGATGGGGTCCACCCCGATGCCGGACATGCCCTTTGACGGCAAGCGGATGTTCTGGGGCGGATTCACCCCCGTCGTGGACGAGCGGGCCTGAGGAGGATCGCCATGTATCATGGCAAACCCGCCTGGTTCGAACTGACCACCGCGCCCGGCCAGCTTGCGGCGGCCGGGACCTTTTACGGAAAGGTGCTGGGCTGGGACCTGGCAGATGCCGGGATGCCGGGCATGACCTATCATCTGGCGTCGCATGGCGGCGACATGGTGGCCGGCATGATGGAGGCGACCACGCAGATGCCGCCGGGCTGGCTGATCCATTTCGACGTGGACGACGTGGATGCGGCGACGGCCCTGGTGACCGGGCGCGGCGGCAAGGTGCTGCATCCACCGACCGACATTCCCGGCACCGGGCGCTTCGCGGTTGTCAGCGATCCGCAGGGGGCCGCTTTCGGCCTCTTGCAGCCCACGCCGATGGACCCCCAGCCTCCGGCCGGGTCCGGCGCCTGGAACCAGCGCAAGGAGGGCCACGGCAACTGGACCGAACTGATGTCCACCGACCCCGACGCGGCCCTTGACTTCTACGCCAAACTTTTGGGCTGGACCCTGTCCCAGACGATGGACATGGGCGACCAGGGAACCTACCGGATCTTTGCCTGGAACGGGACCCAGATCGGCGGCATCATGGGCCTGGGCCATGCACCGCAGTCCCGCTGGCTGCCCTATTTTGGCGTGAATGGTGTGGCGGCTGCGGTGGATCGCGTGACCGGTTCCGGCGGGACGCTGATCCACGGCCCGCAGGAGGTGCCCGGACCGGCCTTCGTCGCCGCGCTGCGTGATCCGCAGGGGGCTGATTTTGCCTTGGTGGGCCCGCTCGAGGTTACGGCCTGAGGGACGGCCTCTCTTGGCCTTTGCCCCTGCATTCGCTAATCCATCCCCAAGCAAGGGGATATGCAGCGATGACGATGGACAAGAGCTTTGACGCCAAGGCCGCCGAGGCCCGGATCAGCGCCGGATGGGAACAGGCAAAGGCCTTCGCGGCCGGGGCCAATGCCTCGCGCACGGAAACCTTCACGGTCATGATCCCGCCGCCCAACGTCACGGGCAGCCTGCATATCGGCCATGCCTTCAACAACACGCTGCAGGACATCCTGGTCCGCTGGCACCGGATGCGTGGCTTTGACACGCTGTGGCAGCCCGGCCAGGACCATGCCGGCATCGCCACCCAGATGGTCGTGGAACGCCAGATGGCCCAGCGCCAGGAACCCGGCCGCCGCGAGATCGGCCGTGACGCGTTTGTCGAGAAGATCTGGGCCTGGAAGCAGGAGTCGGGCGACACGATCATCAACCAGCTGAAGCGCCTCGGCGCCTCCTGCGACTGGTCCAGGAACGCCTTTACCATGTCCGGTGCCCCCGGCGCCCCGGCAGGCGAGGAAGGCAATTTCCACGACGCGGTGATCCGCGTCTTCGTGGACCTTTACAACAAGGGCATCATCTATCGCGGCAAGCGCCTGGTGAACTGGGACCCGCATTTCGAGACCGCCATCAGCGATCTCGAGGTCGAGAACCGGGAAACGCCCGGCCATATGTGGCACTTCAAGTACCCGTTGGCTGGCGGCGAAACCTATGAATACATCGAGCGTGACGAAGACGGCCGCGTGACCCTGCGCGAGACGCGCGATCATATCTCGATCGCGACGACCCGCCCGGAGACGATGCTGGGCGATGGTGCCGTGGCCGTGCATCCGGATGATGCCCGCTATGCCTCCATCGTCGGCAAGCTGGTCGAGATCCCGGTCGGCCCCAAGGAACACCGCCGCCTCATCCCGATCATCACGGATGAATATCCCGACCCGAACTTCGGCTCAGGCGCGGTGAAGATCACCGGCGCGCATGACTTCAACGACTACGGCGTGGCAACCCGCAACAACATCCCGCTTTACGCGCTGATGGACGGCAAGGCGCGGATGCGCGAGGACGGGCTCTCCTATGCCGAAAGCGCCGCCATCGCCTCCCGCGCGGCACAGGGCGAGGATGTCGGCGATGTGTCGGCAGTGAACTTGGTCCCCGACGATCTGCGCGGCCTCGACCGCATGGAGGCCCGCAAGCGCGTGGTCGAGGCGATCACCGCCGAGGGCCTGGCCGTCACCTACCTGCACAAGGAAATCGAGAAGGAAACCGGCGCCGAGCATCTGGAGCGCCGCCCCCTCGTCGAGCAGAAGCCGATCATGCAGCCCTTCGGCGACCGCTCGGGCGTTGTCATCGAACCGATGCTGACGGACCAGTGGTTCGTGGACACGCAGCGCATCGTCGGCCCCGCGCTGGACGCCGTCCGGACGGGGCGCACCCAGATCCTGCCCGAGCAGCACCGCAAGGTCTATTTCAACTGGCTCGAGAACATCGAGCCCTGGACCATCAGCCGCCAGCTGTGGTGGGGGCACCAGATCCCGGTCTGGTACGGGCCAGAGGTAGTTGAAGGCAAGGACATCCAGAAGGACGGCCTCGCCGCGCTCTCCTACAACCCTATGAAGCAGTTTTGTGCAGTCACCAAAGAAGAGGTTCTTGCGCAAGCGACAGAGTACTACGGGGACACAGTGGAGGTCCGCTTTAGCGCGTTAGACTTCTTCGAGCCCCAGCAGGAAGGAAGACGCAAAGTTCCGAATCCCGGTGCCTTTGGCATTGGCGATGATAGGCACCAGGCCGTCCAAACGGTCGATCTATCACGCGATCCCGATGTGCTAGATACGTGGTTCTCCTCGGGCCTTTGGCCCATCGGCACACTCGGCTGGCCAGAGCCGACGCCCGAGCTTCAGCGCTATTTCCCGACCGACGTGCTGGTCACCGGCTTCGACATCATCTTCTTCTGGGTCGCTCGGATGATGATGATGCAGCTTGAGGTCGTGGGCGATGTTCCCTTCCGCACCGTCTATGTCCACGGCCTCGTGCGGGACGAGAAGGGCGCGAAGATGTCGAAGTCCAAGGGCAACGTCATCGACCCGCTGACGCTGGTGGACGAATATGGCGCCGACGCGCTGCGCTTCACCCTGACCTCGATGGCGGCGATGGGGCGCGATCCGAAGCTGGGGCCCAAGCATGTCGAGGTGAACCGCAATTTCGTCACCAAGATCTGGAACGCCACCCGCTTTGCCGAGATGAACGGCGTGCGCGGCGGCGGTGAACGGCCAGAGCCGCGGCACACCGTGAACCGCTGGATCATCGGCGAAACGGCACGCGTCCTGATGGCCACCGACGAGGCGCTGACCTCCTACCGCTTCAACGATGCGGCGACGGAGTTGTATGCCTTTGTCTGGGGCAAGGTCTGCGATTGGTATGTCGAGTTCGCCAAGCCTCTGTTCGACGGCGAACATGCCGAGGAAACCCGCGACACGATGGGCTGGGTGCTGGACCAGTGCTACCTGATGCTGCACCCGATCATGCCCTTCGTGACCGAAGAGCTGTGGTCGCTGACGGCAGACCGCCCCAGGATGCTGGTTCATGGCGACTGGCCGCAACTGGGTGCCGACCTGATCGACGCGACCGCCGACCGGCAGATGAACTGGGTCATTGCCCTGATCGAGGCCGTGCGTTCGGCCCGCGCCCAGATGGGCGTGCCGGCAGGGGCCAAGCTGGACCTGATCGTGACCGAGGCTGACGAGGCCGCCCGCGCGGCACTGGCCGCCAATGCGCCGCTGATCGAGCGTCTGGCGCGGGTCAATCCGCCCATGGATGGTGTCGTCGGCAAGGGCATGATCGCGGTCTCGGTTTCCGGCGCCAGCTTTGCGCTGCCCATTGGCGCGGTGATCGACGTGGCGGCCGAAACCTCCCGCCTGACCAAGGCGCAGGGCAAGGTCGAGAAGGACGCCGACGGCCTCCGCAAGCGCCTGTCGAATCCGCGGTTCGTCGAGAATGCCGAAGCCGAGGTGATCGAGGAAACGCGGGACAAGCTGGCAGTGCTGGACGACGACATCGCCCGCCTGCGGGCTGCGCTGGATCAGCTGGCCGCCATGTAGCCACGGATCGAAGGCGCCCGGTCGGGCGCCTTCGGCAGGATGCAGGGAACATCATGAACTGGCTGGAGCGGATCGCCGAACGGATGATGCTGAAGGCGCGGGCCGAGGGAAAGCTGTCGGGCCTGAAGGGTGAGGGCAAGCCCCTGCCCCACCGCCCGGCAGGCGATGCGGGGCAAGCCGTCGGATTCCGGATCATGGCCGAAGCGGGCGTCCTTCCCGAGGAGATTGTCCTGAAGAAGCAGGTGATCGCGGCGCAACAGCGCCTTGCCCATCTGCCCGAAGGGCCGGATCGTCAGGCGCTGCTGGCCGAGATCGCGCGGCTGCAGATGCGTCAGTCGATCGCCGAGGAGGCGCGCCGCCGCTTCATGCGGGATTGAGGCGGGCCAGTGCGCGGGGTAGCGCCTCGGCCAGTGTTTCCATCTGAGTCACCGGACCGCAGCTGATCCGGATGCAACGGTCCAGGGGCGCGACCCCCGGCATGCGGACAAAGACGCCCTCGGCCTCGAGCGCCGCCACCAGGGCGCGGGCATGGGCGCCGTCGCAGCCGGTGTCCAGCGCCACGAAATTGGCTGCGGAGGGCAGAGGCGTCAGACCGTTCGCCGCGCCGATTTCCGCGATCCGGTCGCGGGCGGCATGAACCTCGGCCACGACATGGGCCAGCCATCCCTGGTCAGCCAGCGCCGCCAGCGCCCCCGCCTGCGCGATGCGGTTCACGCCGAAATGGTTGCGGATCCGGTCAAAGCCCGCGATCAGGTCCGGTGCCCCGATGGCATAGCCGATACGCGCTCCGGCCAGTCCATAGGCCTTGGAAAAGGTTCGCATGCGGATCACGCGCGGATCATCGGCAGAAATGTCGGGAAGCGCGTCCTGCGGAGCGAATTCGGCATAAGCCTCGTCCAGAACCAGCAGGCAATCCTGCGGCAGATCGTCCAGCATCGCCCGGATTGCCGTGCCCTTGTGCCAGCTGCCCATGGGATTGTCGGGATTGGACAGGTAGACCAGCCGCGCGCCGACCTGACGGGCGCAGTCCAGCAGGGCCTGCAGGTCCTCGGCGTCGTCGCGATACGGGACCTTGTGCAGGACGCCGCCGAAGCCCGCCACGTGATAGTTGAAGGTCGGATAGGCGCCTTCAGAGGTCACGACCGCATCGCCCGGGGCCACCATCAGCCGCACCAGATTGCCCAGCAGCCCGTCGATTCCTTCGCCCACCATGATGTGCCGGGGTTCGACCGACAGATGCGCCGCCAGGGCATGGGTCAGGTCATGGCTGGGACCGTCGCCGTATTTCCAGATCTGTCCCACTGCCTCGCGCATGGCGCGCGCGGCCAGAGGGCTGGGGCCGAACGCGCTTTCATTTGCCCCGAGACGGGCAGCAAAGGGCGTGCCCCGCCGACGCTCCAGGGTTTCGGCGCCGATGAACGGGACGGTGGTGGGCAGGCTGGCAGGCAGCGGGGCAAATCGTGTCATGCGGCGCAGACTGCCCCGGCCGCGCCTGCCCTGCAAGGGATCAAAAGGCGCGAAAGGTCATGGTCGTCAGGGTGCGGCTGATATGGGGGATGTCGAACAAACGCTCGGACAGAAAGCGGCCGACATCCTCTTCCTCGGGGATGTAGACCTTGGCGATCAGGTCGAAATCACCCGAGGTCGAGAACAGCTCGCTGACGACCTCGCGGTCATAGATGGCCTCGGCGACCTGATAGGTCCGGCCGGGCTCGCAGCGGAACTGGACAAAGACTGCACGCATGGGGACCTCCCTCTTCTGGCGCAGGTTAGACCGCGGCGGCGGCGCGGGTCCAGTCCCCGCGCGCATGCCCGCGCCAGAAGCGGCGCATCAGCAGGATCGCGGCAAAGGTCAGCCCGACGCAAAGGCCCAGCCACAGTCCCGCCGGACCGAAGCCCAAGGGAAAGGCCAGCGCCCAAGCGACCGGCATGCCCACCACCCAATAGCTGAAGCCCGCGATCCACATTGGCACCTGCGTGTCATGGACCCCGCGCAGAAAGCCAAGTGCGATCACCTGAAAGGCGTCCGTCAGCTGGAACAGCGCGGCATACATCAGCAGCATTGCGCCAAGCGCCACGATGGCTGGCGCCTGCGGGTCGGTCGGGTCCAGGTAAAGCCGCACCAGCTGTTCCGAGAACAGCAGATAGATGGCGATGGCGATTCCCGCAAAGACCAGCGACATCCAGATCACCGTCACGGCGGCATCCCGCATCCAGGCCCTGTCGCCCCGCCCCTTGGCCTGGCCCACCCGCACGGTCGCCGCGTTCGACAGCCCCAGATGCGCCATGAAGGTGATCGAGGTGATCTGCAGCGCGATCCCGTGCGCGGCCAGCTGCGGCGTGCCGATCCAGCCCATCATGATGTTCGAGGCGACGAACAGGCCGCCCTCGGCCACCATGGTCAGGCCGATGGGCCAGCCGATCCGCGCCACCTGCCCCATCGCCTGCCAGTCCGGCCGCCAGAACCTTTGGAACAGGTGATACTGCCGCGCGACGGGGACCCAGGCCGCATAGCCCACCAGCAGCAGCAGCTGGACCACCTGTACCGTCACACTGGCAATCGCGGCCCCGCGCACGCCCAGTTCGGGCGCGCCCAGATTTCCAAAGATCAGCACCCAGTTCAGGAACAGGTTCAGCGGCAGCCCGGCCAGCGTCACCCACATGACGATCTGCGTCCGCTCCAGCGCCGCCAGGTAGGAGGCGAGCGTCAACTGCCCCAGCACGACCGCCAGTCCCCAGCCCGCGATGCGCAGGTAATCCTGCGCCAGCGACGACACCAGGGGCGTCTGCCCCAGGCCCAGCAGGACCGGCTCGGACCACCACATCAGCGGCATCACCGACAGCGCGAAGGCCGAGGACAGCCACAGCGCCATGCGCGCGCCGCGCCGCACCTCGGTCTCGTTGCCCGAAGCGACGTGGCTGGCGATCAGCCCCATCACGCCGGTGCCGAACCCCATGCCCAGGAAGAACAGGATGTGAAAGAACGAGGTCGCGATGACCAGCGCCGCCAGCGGCTCGACCCCGTACCAGCCGATCATCACCGTATCCCCCACGCCGATGGCCATGCGGGCCAGATGGCTGCCGATCAACGGCAGCCCCAACGACAGGGTCGCAAGGATGTGAGGGCGATAACGGCTGTGCATCGCCTTGCCATAGCCGCGCGCGTGCCACCGGGCAAGAGGCCGCCTTGCACGCCCTGCAAGAAAGCCGCAGAGGCCTCATCTTCTGTGCCGAAATATCCTCAGGGGCGGCGTCGCCGGGCGCGGCACCGGGTCCCGCTTCTTTTGGCGCGGCTCGCCGCTTGCCCGGTTCCCCGCCATCTGCGATAGAACCCCGACCCCGACCAAGAGGCCGCACATGACCTTTCGCGCCCGCCATCTACTGGGCATCGACCATCTCAAGCCCGACGAGATCGTCTCGCTGCTGGACCTGGCCGAGGATTACGTCGCCCTCAACCGCCGCACCGTCAAGCATTCCGACGCGCTGGCCGGGCTGACCCAGATCAACATGTTCTTCGAGAATTCGACCCGCACGCAGGCCAGCTTCGAACTGGCCGGCAAGCGACTGGGGGCGGACGTCATGAACATGGCCGTCAGCCAGTCCAGCGTGAAAAAGGGCGAAACCCTGATCGACACGGCGCTGACGCTGAACGCGATGCAGCCCGACCTGCTGGTCGTGCGCCACCCCCATTCGGGGGCGGTGAACCTGCTGGCCGAAAAGGTGAACTGCGCGGTCATCAACGCGGGGGACGGGCGGCACGAACATCCCACGCAGGCGCTGCTGGATGCCCTGACCATTCGCCGCGCCAAGGGTCGGCTGCACCGGCTGACGGTCGCCATCTGCGGCGACATCGCGCATAGCCGCGTCGCGCGGTCGAACCTTATCCTGCTGGGCAAGATGGAAAACCGCATCCGCCTGATCGGGCCGGCCACGCTGATGCCCTCGGGCGCGTCCGAGATGGGCGTCGAGCTTTACGAGAACATGCGCGAGGGCCTGAAGGGCGCCGATGTCGTAATGATGCTGCGCCTTCAGCGCGAACGCATGGATGGCGGCTTTATTCCGTCCGAGCGGGAATATTTCCATCGCTGGGGCCTTGATGCCGAAAAGCTGGCGATGGCCGCGCCGGACGCCATCGTGATGCATCCGGGTCCCATGAACCGCGGCATCGAGATCGACGGCACCATCGCGGACGACATCAACCGCAGCGTGATCCAGGATCAGGTCGAGATGGGCGTGGCCGTCCGCATGGCCGCCCTGGACCTGCTGGCACGCAACCTGCGGGCCGAGCGCGGCCGCATGGCCTTGGGCGAGGTGTGACGATGGACCTGATCTTTTCCAACGCCCGCCTGATCGATCCCGAAACCCTGTCGGATGCGCCGGGCAGCCTGCGCGTGACCGAGGGCCGCATTGCCGGGCGCGGCGCACCGGACGAAGCCGCTCCCGAAGGCGCGGTTGTCATCGACTGCGGCGGTCGCGCGCTGGCCCCCGGACTGGTCGACTGGGGCGTCAAGATCGGCGAACCGGGCGAGCGGCACAAGGAAAGCTTTCGCAGCGCCGGCCGTGCTGCGGCGGCAGGCGGCGTCACGACGATGATCGCGCGGCCCGACACGATGCCCCCCATCGATACGCCCGAGGCGTTGGAGTTCGTCACCCGGCGCGCCCAGGATGCGCCCGTCAACATCCACCACATGGCCGCCCTGACCAAGTCCCGTGAAGGGCGCGAGATGGTCGAGATCGGCTTTCTGACCGATCTCGGCGCGGTGGCGTTCACGGACGGGGTGCGGGTGGTGCGCGACAGCAAGCTGTTGTCGCGCTGCATGACCTATGCGCGCGGGCTGGATGCGCTGATCGTGGGCCATCCCCAGGATGCGGGGCTGTCGCAGGGCGCGGTGGCGACATCGGGCAAGTTCGCCTCGCTTTACGGCATCCCGTCAGTCTCGCCCATGGCCGAGGTGATGGGGCTGGACCGCGACCTTGCGCTGGTCGGCATGACCGGCTGCCGCTGGCACGCCGACCAGATCACCACGGCCGCCGCCCTGCCCGCATTGATCCGCGCCCGCGAGGCGGGGCTGGACGTGACGGCCGGCATCTCGATCCACCACCTGACGCTGAACGAATTCGATGTGGGCGATTACCGCACCTTTTTCCGCTTCACGCCACCCCTGCGGTCCGAGGACGACCGCCAGGCGATGGTGCAGGCGGTGGCCGACGGGCTGATCGACGTGATCGCCAGCTTCCACACGCCCCAGGACGAGGAGTCCAAGCGCCTGCCCTTCGAGGCTGCCGCCCCCGGCGCCGTCGGCTTGCAGACCCTGTTGCCGGCCGCGATGCGCCTTTACCATCAGGGCGGGCTCAGCCTGCCGCAGCTGTGGCGCGCGCTGTCCTTGAATCCGGCACGACGCCTTGGCCTTTCCTCGGGCCGCCTGTCGCAGGGGGCGCCTGCGGACCTGGTCCTGTTCGACCCCGACGCGCCCTTCCTGATGGACCGCTTCAAGCTCTTATCCAAGTCCAAGAACACCCCGTTCGACGGCGCCCGGATGCAGGGACGCATCCTTGGCACCTGGGCCGCGGGCAACCGCGTGTTCGGAGAACCCGCATGAGCCTGATCCTGTGGACGCTGTTCGGCTATCTGCTGGGCTCGGTACCGTTTGGCCTGGTGATCGCGCGCGCGCTTGGGCTGGGCGATCTGCGCAAGATCGGCTCGGGCAACATTGGGGCCACCAACGTGCTGCGGACGGGCAACAAGCCCGCCGCGCTGGCCACGCTGCTTCTTGATTCGGGCAAGGGCGCGATCGCTGTGCTGATTGCCCGACAGTTCGGCGGCGACATGGCCGCGGTGCTGGCAGGCGGGGCGGCCTTTCTGGGCCATTGCTTTCCGGTCTGGCTGGGGTTCAAGGGCGGCAAGGGCGTGGCCACCTTTCTGGGCACGGTGATCGCGCTGCACTGGCCGCTTGGCCTGATCGCCTGCGCGACCTGGGCGCTGACTGCGGTGGTCAGCCGCATCAGCAGCCTCAGCGCCCTTCTGGCCGCGGCGCTGGCACCGGTCTTTGCCTGGGGGATGGGCCGCACCGACATCGCGGGCATCGTGGCCTTCATGGCGGTGCTGATCTTTATCCGGCACCAGGCCAACATCCGTCGCCTGCTGGCCGGGACGGAACCACGCATCGGCCGCAAATAGCGGCCGCGCCTTCAGCGTTCGGCCACCAGAACCCGCCCGCCCGGTCGGACAGGCCGCGCCGGAGCGGCAACCGCCTCGCGCAGACCGCTTGGGGTAAAGGGGCCCTGCATCGGTGCGGGCGCGTCCTCGGGCTCGACGGCATCGTCCTCCGACTCCGGTTCCGCGCCGGACGCCATCCGCGACAAGGCGGCGGCCCCGCGCCGGGCGGACACCGCGATCGAGATCAGCGCCAGGCAGGCCCCCGATATCAGGATCAGCACGACCGTGCCCAGCAGGCCCAGAAGGATCGGCATCGGCGGCACGCCTTCGGCCTGCCGCACCAGCACCACCACCGCGCCCAGAAGGGCGAGGACGCCCACCACAAAGACAGCTGCGACCAGCCGCCCGACCCACTGAATCACGTCACCACGCATGATCTGCCCCATGTGCTTTTCGGCCGGGGTGCCACCAAGCGCGGCGCAGATCAAGCGGGCGCATGCGGGTGGCGGCTCACCTTCGCGTGCGGAACGCGCCCGATCTTCGCAGGTCCGGATGCCGGTGCCCGGGGCGTCACCTAGTAGCAGTATTCGTCATAGATGCGGCCCAGATCGCCGCCCCAGACGCCGTGATATTTCTCCAGCAGCTCGTCGGCGGGAACCTTGCCGCTGTCCACGCTTTCCTTCAGGGCGTTCAGAAAGTGCGTTTCGTCGGGAACCAGGCCGTCGCTTGCCGGACATGCGCGGGACTTCAGCCCGGCCTCGGCGATGCCCAGCACCTCGCGGGCCAGGTCGTGCATCCGCACCCCGCCCGCCTCGGCCTGCAGGCCGTACCGGCCGGCCGCCACCCGCAACGCTTCGCGGGTTTCCGCGTCCCAGCCCTTGACCAGATCCCAGGCCGCATCCAGCGCGCCCTGGTCATAGGTCAGCCCGACCCACAGCGCGGGCAGCGCGCAAAGTCGCCGCCAGGGCCCGCCATCCGCACCCCGCATCTCGATGTACTTCTTGACGCGTGCCTCAGGAAAGACGGTGGTCATGTGGTCGGCCCAGTCCGACAGCGTCGGCACCTCTCCGGGCAGGGCCGGCAGCTGACCTTTCAGGAAGTCCTTGAAGCTCTGGCCCAGGGCATCGATGTACTTGCCGTCGCGATACACGAAATACATCGGCACGTTCAGCACGTAGTCCACCCAGGCCTCGTAGCCAAAGCCCTCCTCGAAGGCAAAGGGCAGCATGCCCGTGCGCGCGCCGTCCAGGTTCTGCCAGATATGGGCGCGCCAGGATTTCATCCCGTTGGGCTTTCCGTCCAGAAAAGGCGAATTGGCGAACAGCGCCGTCGCCACAGGCTGGAGGGCCAGGGCCACGCGCATCTTCTGGACCATGTCGGCTTCGGAGGCGAAATCCAGGTTCACCTGAACCGTGCAGGTCCGGTACATCATCTGGGTGCCAAGTGTGCCCACACGGCCCATGTAGTCGGTCATCAGCCGATAGCGCCCCTTGGGCATCATCGGCATGTCGTCCTGCGCCCAGATCGGCGCGGCGCCCAGGCCGATGAAGCCCGCACCGATGTCGCGGGCCACCGCCTCGACCTCGGCCAGGTGGCTGTTCACCTCGTTGCAGGTCTGGTGGATCGTTTCCAGCGGCGCCCCTGACAGTTCCAGCTGCCCGCCCGGCTCCAGACTGACATTGGCGCCGTCACGCTCCAGCCCGATCAGCTTGCCGGCCTCCAGCACCGGGCTCCAGTTGAAGCGGTCGCGCAGACCCTCCAGCATCGCCGTGATCGAGACGGGGCCCTCGTAGGGCAAGGGCATCTTGCCAGCCAGGTCATAGCCGAACTTTTCGTGTTCGGTTCCAATGCGCCAGTCGGCCTTGGGCTTTTCGCCGCTCTCGATATAGGCGGCCAGCTGATCGCGATGCTCGATGGGGCCTCCGCCCTGCTGGGGAATGGACATGAGCAAGGCCTTTCTCGGGTTTCCAGTCGGTCACAGGTGGCAAGGCCTGCGGGCCAAGTCAAGCCGCCTTACACCGGCCTCCGCCAAACGGTGCGGATGGCGTCGCGCTGATGCGCCACGCCCGCCAGCGCCGCCGAGACGGCGCCCATGTCCAGGCCGGGCAAGGCGGTAAAGGCATCCGCCAGCGCTGCCGCCCCCGCGGCATCGGCTGGAACCAGCAGGGCCTCGCCTGTCTGGCTGCGCAGCCGCCAATGCGCCCGACCGTCCAGCCGCAAGAGCCGGATCTCGACCAGATCGCGCAGGGGGATCTCGCCGCCCGGCCGGGTCGCGCCGTAATAGCGGATGGCCCCTTCGACGATCTCGACCATGCCGGGGGCGCCGATCTGGCGGCGGAAGGGTGATCGCCGCATTGCGCCAAGCGTCAGGCTGGCGCAGACCAGCGTGACTGCGGCCCCGACCAGGGCAAAGAACCAGCCGCCCCGCAGGGACAGCCACAGGCCCGCCAGCGTCAGGGCCGCAAAGACCAGCAGTTCGCGGTTGTCCCGCAGGCGGTCGCGCAGTCCGGGGCGGATCAT
Source organism: Alphaproteobacteria bacterium (assembly GCA_016869875.1). Taxonomy (GTDB): domain Bacteria; phylum Pseudomonadota; class Alphaproteobacteria; order Rhodobacterales; family Rhodobacteraceae; genus Paracoccus. The sequence continues at coordinate 9,042 of VGDE01000016.1, read as the reverse complement.
GATTCGCGGCAGGACGGGGACAGGATCACCATCGGGCCAGCGCGTCCTCGTCACTGTCCTTGGCGGCCACCCAACCGGCCCGCCCGTCGCGGCCGATCTCGCGCTTCCAGAATGGCGCGCGGGATTTCAGCCAGTCCATCAGAAAATCCGCCGCGTCAAAGGCCGCGCGGCGGTGGCGGGCGGCAGTAGCGACCATCATGATCGGCGCGCCCACCTCCAGCCGGCCGTGACGGTGGATGATGCGCCAGTCGATCAGGTCGAACCGGCGCGCGGCGTTGTCCCCGAAGTCCTGCAGTGCCCGTTCGGTCATGCCGGGATAATGCTCGATCTCCAGCGCCGCCAGATTGCCGCCGTCGTCCCGCACGATGCCGGTAAAGGTCACGAGCGCGCCGGCGCCCGCACCAAAGCCTGCCAGTTCGGCCGCAGGATCAAAGGCATCGAGTTGCACGCGGGCCCGCATGGCTCAGCCGCCGGTCATGGGCGGAAAGAACGCGACCTCGCGCACACCCTCCAGCGGCGCGTCGAGGTCGGCCAGCTGCTGATCCGCAGCGCAGCGCAGCGCGGCCAGGTCGGCAAAGGCGGCGGCATGGCCATCCGAGCGCGCCGTCAGTTCCGCCACCAGGTCGCGCAGCGTGGGGGCATCCGTGGTGACCGTTTCACGCGGATGGCCCACCCGTTCGCGCAGCCAGGCAAAGTAGAGAACCTCAAGCGTCATGACGGGGCTCCTTGAGATGAGGCAGCGCCTTCACGAAATAGTCCCATCCGGTCCAGGCCGTCAGCACGGCCGCGACCCAGATCAGCGCCACGCCTGCATAGGTCACCAGGGCCGCCGGGCTGCCCGACCAGATCAGGCCCGTCTCGCCCACGCGGGGGGCGCGGCCGTGTTCGACAAAGGCCAGTCCCGTTCCCATGAACAGGACGGCGATGGCGATCATCTGCAGGGTGGTCTTCCATTTCGCCAGTTGCGTCACCGCCAGTGTCCGCGACTTGTCGCCCAGGAACTCGCGCAGCCCCGAGACAAAGACCTCGCGGAACAGGATGATCGTCACGGGCAGGATCAGCCAGGGATTCATGCCGGAATAGCCGGTGATGACGACCAGCGCGATCACCACCATCGCCTTGTCCGCGATCGGGTCCATCGCCGCGCCAAAGCGGCTTTCCTGTTTCCAAGCGCGTGCCAGATAGCCGTCGAACCAATCCGTCACCGCGGCCAGCAGGAACAGCGTCAGCGCCGCCCAGTCCGCCCAGGGGCGGTGGAAGTACAGAAACATGAGCGGCACGGCAGGGGCCGCCACAAGCCGCAAAAGAGTTAGGATATTTGGCAGGGTCCAGCGCATGCCGGCACGCTAGTCCCTGCCGCGATGCTTGGAAAGGGGCAAGGCGCCGGGCGGGGCGGCCCGGCGCCGACGAAACCGTGATCAGGCGCAGGCCGGATCCGGAAACAGCTCGAACCGGCGGCCTTCGACGGTCAGGTTCAGCGCCTTGATGCGCCGCTCTCCGAACCGCGGCGAGCGGCGGCCGACAAGCCGCACCGTTTCCCCGGGCAGAAGGCTGGTGCGGGTCAGGCCCAGGCTGGCATTGCGGGCGCGGTCCGCCAACTCGATGGTCCAGTTCCGGCCATCGGGTCCGCGCACCTGAATCGTGGGATCGCTGCCGGTGACGTTCACGTCCGTGATGACGCCGTCCAGCTGGGTCGCTTCCTCCTTGAACTGGGCCCAGATCCTGTCCTGCCGTCCTGCGGCGGAGTCGGGCATGGGCAGGCCGGAAACGCGGTCATGTGTCATGTCAATCTCCTGATGTCGTAGGGCGAGGGACAACCTTAGCGTGCTGTACGCGCCCTTATGCGGTGGTATGTTACCGCGGGTCCGCTGCGATGCAGCATGAGACGCTGACCGATCGACGTTCAGACCGTGAAGTGGTTAATGCCCCTTGAGGATTCCTTGTGCGCCTGCAGCATGAAGAGGTGGGAAAAGTTGACGCAGGGTCAAGAAAAGAACGTTATTCTTGGCCAAGCCGGTCGTCATTTCGGAAAATAGGGGCGAATCAGCCCTTGGCATGGAAGTGGTCGTAGACCTTCTGCGCCATCGCGGCAGAGATCCCCTCGACCGCCTGCAGGTCGGCCAGACCGGCGCGACTGACAGCCTTGGCGCTGCCGAAGTGGGTCAGCAACGCACGCTTGCGCGATGCGCCTATTCCGGAAATCTCGTCCAGAGGGTTCGCCATGACCGCCTTGGCCCGCTTGGCGCGGTGGGTGCCGATGGCCCAGCGGTGGGCCTCGTCCCGAAGGCGCTGGACGAAGTACAGGACCGGGTCGTTCATGCGCAAGGCAAAGGGACGCTGGCCGGGGCGGTGGAACTCCTCCTTCCCGTGGTCGCGGTCCTGGCCCTTGGCCACGCCGATCATGGGAATGTCCTCGACCCCCAGTTCGGCCATGATTCCTTCCACGGCCGAGACCTGACCCGCGCCGCCGTCGATCAGCAGAAGGTCCGGCCAGGCTTCGGTCTGGCGATCCGGGTCCTCCTTCAGCAGGCGCTGAAAGCGGCGGGTCAGAACCTCCTTCATCATGCCAAAGTCGTCGCCAGGCGTGATCTCGGTGCCCTTGATGTTGAATTTGCGGTACTGGTTCTTGATCCAGCCTTCGGGGCCCGCGACGATCATGCCACCCACGGCATTCGTGCCCATGATGTGGCTGTTGTCGTATACCTCGATCCGGCGCGGCGCCGCCGGCAGGTCAAAGGCCTCGGCCAGTCCTTCCAGCAGCCGAGCCTGGGTGGCGCTTTCCGACATGCGCCGCGCCAGGCTTTCGCGGGCGTTTCGCAGGGCGTTCGTCACTAGGTCCGATTTCTCGCCCCGCTGCGGCACCGCCACCTCGACCTTGCGATGCGCACGCTCGGACAGGACATCGGCCGTCAGGTCCGGGTCCTCGGGCGGGTGCGACAGCAGGATCTGCCGCGGTGGCGGCTTGTCGTCATAGAACTGCAGCAGAAAGGCCTGCATGACCTCGTCCGCGCTCTCGGCGCCGCCAAGGCGGGGATAGAAATCGCGGTTTCCCCAGCTCTGGTTGCCGCGGATGAAGAAGACCTGCACGCAGGCTTGGCCCCCTTCCATGTGCAGCGCCACGATGTCGGCCTCGGCCACGCCCTTGGGGTTGATGGCCTGCACCGACTGGACCGCCGTCAGCGCCTTGATGCGGTCGCGCAGCGCGGCGGCACGCTCGTATTCCATGGTCTCGGCCGCCTCGGCCATGTCGCGGGCGAGGTTGGCCTGGATGGTCGTCGTCTTGCCCTGCAGAAATCGTTCGGCATCGGCCACCAGGGCACCGTAATCCGTCTCGCTGATCCGGCCGACGCAGGGGGCGCTGCAGCGCTTGATCTGGAACAGCAGGCAGGGGCGCGTGCGGGATTCAAAGGTGCTGTCCGTGCAGTTGCGCAACAGGAAGACCCGCTGCAGCTGCGTCAGCGTCCGGTTGACGGCGCCCGCACTGGCGAAGGGACCGTAGTAATCGCCCTTTTCGGATTTCGCGCCACGGTGCTTCTTGATCTGGGGAAAGCCGTGCGACTTGGCCACCAGGATGTTCGGGAAGGATTTGTCGTCGCGCAGCAGCACGTTGTAGCGCGGCTTCAGCTGCTTGATCAGGTTCTGCTCCAGCAGCAGCGCCTCGGTCTCGGTGTTCGTGGTCAGGAACATCATGGAGGCCGTTTCGCGGATCATCCGCGCGATGCGCGCCGAATGGCCCGAGGGCCGGGCATAGTTGGAAACCCGTGCCCGCAGGTCGCGGGCCTTGCCCACGTAAAGAACCGCCTGCTGGGCGTCCAGCATGCGGTACACCCCGGGACTGCCGTCAAGCGTGCGAAGATAATCCTGGATCAGCGCGTGGCCGGTTTTCTGGGTCATGTCCTGTAGAAAGTGATTCTGGGGTCCCGCTGCAAGTTCCCGCTGCCGAGCGCAAGGCGGAAGCTTTCCACGGAATCTGTGGATAATCCTGTGGGCCGGCTGTGGGGATGAAGCCCGGCCACCAGCAATCGTTACAGTTCGGTGAAGTTGCCCTTTTTTTGGGCATTTTTCAAGTTTGTTGATAACATTGGGTAATTTTCTTCCTGTAACTTTGGGATGTCGAAAAACGCTGCCGAATCCGCATCATAGGCACCCCATCTCGACCCGCGTGGACAGATGGGCGCCTTTGTCCGGTCGAACTACCGCGCACCGACGATGTCACGCGTCTGCCATCCGAGATGCTGTCCGCCATCAACGCAAATCAGTTGGCCGGTCACGGCCCGCGCCTCCAGAAGATAGCCAAGCGCCTGCACGATGCCCTGGGCATCCGCCCCCCGCTTCAGGATCGTGCCCGCCCGTTGCGCCTCGAAATGCGCCGCCGACTGGCGTGCGCCGATCATGGTGGGGCCGGGACCGATCGCGTTGACGCGGATGTCGGGGGCCAGGGCCTGCGCGGCAGTCCGTGTCAGCGACCACAGGGCCGCCTTCGCAACCGAATAGGTCATGAACTCGGGCGTGGGCTTCAACACCCGCTGATCCACCATGTTCACCACCAGCGCCTGCGCCTGCGGCTCGTCGTTCTCGTCCGGCTCTGCCTTGGGCGCCTGCGCGGCAAAGGCCTGCATCAACTGAAAGGGCGCGCGCAGGTTCGATCCCAGATGCCGGTCCCATCCCTCCATCGTGGCGGTACCCAAGGTGTCGTATTCAAAGATCGACGCGTTGTTGACCAGAACCGACAGTTGTCCCATCGCCTGCGCCACCCGGGGGACCAATGCGGCGCTGGCGTCGGGGTCCAGCAGATCGGCAGGAAAGACCTGCGCCTGCACGCCCAAGGCCCGCGCCTCGGCAGCCGTGGCATGGGCCTCGTCCTGCGAGCCTGCATAATGGACCGCCACGTCATGCCCACGGCGCGCCAGCTCCAGCACCATGGCCCGGCCCAGCCTGCGGGCACCGCCCGTGACCAGCGCCACCCCCCTCACAACAGGACCCAGGCATAGGCGGCATAACCGGCCACAAAGACCGCGCCCACGGACCGGGTCAGACTGAGGCCCCGGAACAGGAAGGGCGCCAGCAGCAGCGAAGTGCCCAGCATCACCCACAGGTCCAGACGCAGCATCTCGGGCGGCACCGGCAGGGGCGCGACAACAGCAGTGATGCCGAGGATCGCGAGAATGTTGAAGATGTTCGAGCCGACGACATTGCCCAGGGCCATGTCCGCCCGCCCCCTCAGGGCCGAGGCCACGGACGCCGCCAGTTCGGGCAGCGAGGTGCCGACCGCCACAAGCGTCAGGCCGATCACGACCTCGCTGATGCCAAAGGCGCGGGCGATGTCGGTGGCGCCGTTGACCAGCAGGTTCGCCCCGATCGGCAGCGCGATCAGCCCGCCGGCCAACCACAGCGCGATCTTGCCCCAGGTCGCGCCCAGTTCGGCCCCTTCCAGTTCGGCCTCGTCCGCCCGTCCCGTGGACAGCTGCCGCCACAGTACGGCAGCCAGCGCCGCCAGCAGGACAAAGCCCTCGATCCGCCCGATCTCTCCGGTCAGGGCAAGCAGGATCAGCAGCACGGAGGCACCGATCATCATGGCCCAGCTTTCGCGCAGGTCATGCCCCTTGGTCACGATCACCGATATCAGCGCCGTCACCCCCAGGATGACCAGCACGTTGGCGATGTTGGACCCCACGACATTGCCCATGGCGATGCCGCTGGAGCCCTTCAGCGCCGCCGACAGCGAGACGAGCAGCTCGGGCGCCGAGGTGCCAAAGGCCACAACCGTCAGGCCGACCACCAGAGGCGTGATGCCCAGCCGTAGGGCCAGGTTCACCGCGCCCTTGACCAGCAGGTCGCCGCCCAGAACAAGCAGGGCCAACCCGCCCAGCACCAGCAATATGTCAACGATCACGTCGCCCGATCCCCAGAATGTTTTTCAACGCGCGCCGGAAGGCCGGCCCCTTGACCAGCGCCATGACAACCATGACCAGCAGGAAAAGGACAACGACGCGCAGGCTCATCCGCGCGCACCAAAGCGCTGAAAGGCCGCGCGATCCTCGGCCGCATCCAGCAGCGCCTCTGCCGACAGCCCCAAGCGGCGCAGCAGCGGCCGGCGCATTCCATGCACCTCCAGCCGGATCTTGTCGCCGTAAAGCGCCTTCATGCGGGGCACCAGATGCGCGATGCCGTCGGCCAGCCCAAGGCGCACGGCGTCGCGGCCCGCCCAGAACTCGCCCGTGAACAGGTCCCGGCCCTGATCCAGACGGGCGCCGCGGCGGGCGCGGACATGATCCTTGAAGGCGTCGTGAATCGGCCCGAGAATCGTATGAAGCCGGGCCACATCCTCGGGTTGTTCCGGACGGAACGGGTCCAGCGTCGATTTCGAGCGGCCCGCCGTGTGCACGCGACGCTCGATCCCCCAGCGGTCGATCAACTGGTGAAAGCCGAAGCCCGCCGAGATGACCCCGATCGACCCCAGGATCGAACTGTCATCGGCCCAGATGTCGTCGGCCGCGCAGGCCAGCCAATAACCGCCCGAGGCCGCCACATCCTCGACAAAGGCATGCACGGGGGTCCCGGTCTCGTCCGCCAGACGGCGTATGCGCGCGGCGATCAGGGACGACTGGACCGGCGAGCCGCCCGGAGAGTTGATGACCAGCGCCACGGCCAGCGGCCGGCCCCGGCGAAAGGCCCGCTCGATCAGCGGCGCCAGGGCAGCATCATTCAGCCCGCCGCCCCGTCCGGCACCCCCGATGGTGCCCGACAGGCGGATCACCGCGACGCGCGGCTTGCGGGAAAAAAGGCGGCTGATCAGCGGAATGTTCATGCCTCCACAGATAGGCACAAGATGCTGTGCCCACAAGGCGCGCCCATCAGCCCGGAATGTCGCGATCAGAGGGTTGGTGCGGCACCGGACGGATCGTGTCGCCCGGAAGAAAGGTCGGTGTCAGGGCGATGATCCGGTTGTCGGGTGCGGCGTCCTTGCCGGATACCAGTCGCGCCGCCCGGCGCCCCACATCGACCCGACGCGCGTCGGTCGTGGCCAGCCGGACGGGCAGCCCGTCCAGCAGGTCGACGCCGTTGAACCCGGCCAGGCCGATCCGGTTGGGGATGTCATAGCCCTTGTCCAGGCAGAACAGCAGCCCGCCCGCTCCGATCATGTCGTTCGAATAGTAAAGGAAATCCAGTTCGGGGGCACGGGTCAGGATGCGCTCGGTCAGTTCGCGCCCCTTCAGCAGAGACGACCCGCCCTGATAATATTCCCGGGCCTCGAGCTGGATGCCGGCCCGGGCCAGCCCTTCCTCGAAGCCCAGCAGGCGCTTGCGGGCCCGGTGATCCTCGGGCATGTGCGTGCCGACGAATCCGATCCGGCGATAGCCCGCCGCGATGATGCGTTCGGCCATCTCGCGGCCGGCACGCATGTGCGAGATGCCCACCAGCGTGTCGATCCCCTCGCCGTCCACATCCATGATCTCGACCACCGGGATGCCCGAGTTCTGCAGCATCGCCCGCGCGGCCTTGCTGTGCTCGAGTCCCGCCAGGATCACGCCCGACGGCCGCCAGGACAGCATGTCGTACAGCACCATCTCCTCGCGCGCAGGCGAGTAGTTGGTCACCCCGATCACCGGCTGCAGGCCCGTGTCGTCAAGTTCGGCGGAAATGCCCCCCAGCACGTCGGGAAAGACCAGGTTCGACAGCGACGGGATGACCACGGCCACCAGGTTGACGCGCTGGCTGGCCAAGCCGCCCGCGATCTTGTTGGGCACGTAGCCCAGGGTCTTCGCCGCGGTCAGCACCTTTTCCCGCGTGGCGGCCGACACGTCGCCGCGGTTGCGCAGCACCCGGCTGACGGTCATCTCGGATACGCCGGACGCCTCGGACACATCGCGAAGGGTCAGAGGACGTCGGGGGCGCGTGGGGATCATCGGGAGGTGAATTCCTGGAACTGAACTTTTGTGATGTTAGCGAAGGTCACACAGCGCCACAACCGCCTCGTCGCCAGCGCGCTTGCCAAGCCCTGCCTGCGGCGGCTAAAGATCATCTCAGGCGGCCCCGTGGCTCAACTGGATAGAGCAGCCCCCTCCTAAGGGGCAGGTTACAGGTTCAAGTCCTGTCGGGGTCACCACTTCCTTTCCAGCCGCCATGTCCCGATCCGTCGTCCGGACCCTTCGCCGGCCGCTGTTCGAACATCCACTGACGGACGCGCCGGCATATGGCCTGCGGGCCAGCCAGATGCCATCGAGCGAAAGCGCGGGAACAATGGCCCCTGCGGCCGGTTCATCGCCGTGCCCTTCCGATTGAGGGCCGCAAGCACATCTGGCGAAAGGACATGCAGTGAAGCTGGAACAGCAGACTGCCGGAGCAGGCGGCCCCGCCGCGCAGCCAGAGGTCGTCATCATCGGCGCGGGCTTTGGAGGGCTGGAGGTCGCAAAGGCGCTTGGCCGGGCGGGGATCGCCACCACCGTCATCGACCGCCGCAACCACCACCTGTTCCAGCCGCTGCTGTACCAGGTCGCGACCGCCGCACTTTCGGCCACCGACGTGGCCGAGCCGATCCGCAAGGTGCTGCGCCGGCACGAGTCGGTGCGGGTCATCTTTGGCGAAGTCGCGACCATCGACACGGCCGGCAAGCAGGTCGCGCTGAGTTGCGGGCAGACGATCGGCTATGGACGCCTGGTTCTGGCCAGCGGCGCGGGACATGGATATTTCGGGCATGACGAATGGGCGCAATGGGCGCCGGGGCTGAAGACCATCGAGGACGCGCGGCACATCCGCTCGCAACTGTTGCTGACCTTCGAGCGCGCGGAACGTGCCATCGATCCGGCCGAGCAGCAGCGCCTGCTGGAGATCGCGATCATCGGGGGCGGACCGACGGGGGTCGAGCTGGCGGGTGCCATCGCGGAACTCAGCCGGTACACCCTGGCCCGCGACTTTCGCACCATCAATCCCGGCGCCGCGCGGATCACGCTGGTCGAGGCCGGCCCGCGCCTGCTGTCCGCCTTTTCAGAGGACCTGTCGACCTATGCGCGGGCGCGGCTGGAACGCCTAGGGGTTCATGTG
>VGDE01000015.1 GCA_016869875.1 Alphaproteobacteria bacterium | reverse complement strand
GCGTTCAACGCGCTGTCGCGGCGGGACTTGATCTGGTGCAGGGGCTCGTTCCGGTCGGCCATGGCTTATCTTTCCGCCGTAAAGGCGCCCGTCGCGGTGGCGACGGGATTGTCGCCGTCCTCGTCCAGCGCGACCGCCCGCATGAACGCCACGCTGCGGGTCATGTGATAGCACTCGGCCCGCGCGGTGATCCGCTGGCCGGGCGTCGCACCACGCATGTAGTCGATGCGCAGGTCGATCGTCGCGGTCGAGCGGGGGTTTGACGGGTGGGCCATCACTGCCGCGCCGCAGCAGGTGTCCATCAGCGCGGACACCACCCCGCCGTGGATGACGCCCGTGCGCGGATCGCCCACCAGATGCGCGGCCCAAGGCATGCTGATGACGGCGCGGCCCGCGCCGATTTCATCCACGCGCATGCTCAGGGCGCGGGCATGGGGGATTGCCTCGATGAACTGCTGTGCGATGCGGGTGTGATCGTCCGCAGGCTCTGTGTCGTCCATCATCGGGGCCTCCTGTCCTGCAGATGCTTAGCCGTCAGGGGCGCACCGGCTCAACCCCCGATAAAGGCAGTTGCGCGTTTTGGTTGAGAATAAGGCTGGGACCGCTTAGGTTGACGCCAAGGGAAACTTTTGCGGAGGCGGGCATGGCCGAGGATCAGCTGAGCTTCAAGGAGATGTGCGCGCGCTTTGAGGTCACCCCCCGAACCTTGCGCTATTACGAGTACATCGAACTGCTGAAGCCCAGAAAGGAAGGCCGCGCGCGGTTTTATGGCGCGCGCGAGGTGGCGCGGATGACCCTGATCCTGCGGGGCCGCCGCTTCGGCTTTTCGCTGGAAGAGATCCGCCAGTGGCTGCAGATCTATGACCGGCAGGGGTCGCGCGAGCAGTATCAGGTCTGGATCGGGATGGCCGAGCGGCAGCTGGCAGTGCTGGACGGCCAGATCGCCGATTTGCAGGCCGCGCGGGCCGACCTGGACCAGCTGCGCCAGACCACCGTGGATGAACTTGCGCGGATGCCCTGACGCCGCGATAGCCCGGTCGTGACGCGGCGTCCTGCTTACGTTCGCGTCAACTTGAGGCTATCTTGAGGGCAAGGACGGAAGGCCGGTTTGAGGAGGAGCCGCATCACCATGTCCGACGATCTGATGACCATCCGCCAGATGTGCGACGCTTATGACCTTACGCCGCGCACGCTGCGCTTCTACGAGGCCCGGGAACTGATATTTCCGCAGCGGCGCGGGCAGCATCGCCTGTACGACCGGCGCGACCGGGCGCGGCTGACGCTGATCCTGCGCGGCAAGCGCTTCGGCTTCAGCCTGGAACAGATCCGCCAGTTGCTGGAGTTGTACGAGCCCGGCGGCGCGAACCGGGCCCAGATCGCGGCAACGATCCGGGTGGGTCAGGCGCGGCTGGCCGACATGGAGCGGCAGCATGCGGAGCTGAGCGAGGCGATCACCGAACTCCGGTCCCAGATCTCGGATGCCGAAGGCCGGCTTTCCGTTGCGTCCCAGGAACAGACCACAGGATAATGCCATGCCGATCTACAATCCTCCGATCCGCGACCTGCAATTCGTCCTGCATGACGTCTTGAAGCTGTCGCACTGCGACCTGCCCGGCCATGACGAGCTTGCCCCCGATTTCACCGAAGCCGTGCTGGAGGCCGCTGGCAAGCTGGCCGCCGAGGTGCTGGCGCCGCTGAACATCGTGGGCGACCAGCAGGGCTGCCGGCTGGAGAACGGCGTCGTGCGCACGCCCGAAGGCTTTGGCCGCGCCTTCGAGGCTGTCAAGGAAGGCGGCTGGACCTCCCTTGACTGCGATCCCGAATACGGCGGCCAGGGCATGCCCTATGTGATGGGCGTCGCCACGGGCGAGATGTTCGTGTCGGCCAACCTCGCCTTCAACATGTACCAGGGACTGACGCACGGCGCCTATTCGGCGATCCATGCCCACGGCACCGACGCGCAAAAGCAGACCTATCTGCCCAGAATGGTCAGCTGCGACTGGACCGGCACGATGAACCTGACCGAGCCGCATTGCGGCACCGACCTGGGCCTGCTGCGCACCAAGGCCGAGCCGCAGGACGACGGCAGCTACCTGATCACGGGACAGAAGATCTTCATCTCGGCCGGCGATCACGACCTGGCCGAGAACGTCATCCACCTGGTCCTGGCCAAGGCGCCCGGCGGGGGCGAGGGCACCAAGGGCATCAGCCTTTTCATCGTGCCCAAGTTTCTGGTGAACGAGGACGGCTCTGTGGGCGAGCGCAACGGCGTCACCGTCGGCACGCTGGAGCACAAGATGGGCATTCACGGCAACGCGACCTGCGTGATGAACTATGACGGGGCGCGGGGCTGGCTGCTGGGCGACCTGCACAAGGGCATGCGCGCGATGTTCACGATGATGAACGAAGCGCGGCTTGGCGTCGGCCTGCAGGGTTATGCGGGTGCGGTGCCGGCCTATCAGAACGCACTGGCCTATGCCAAGGATCGCCTGCAGGGCCGCGCCGTGACGGGTGCCCGGAATGCGGCCGGCGCCGCCGACCCGCTGATCGTGCATCCAGACATCCGCCGCAGCCTGATGGACCAGAAGTCGTTTCTGGAAGGCGCCCGCGCCCTGGCGCTGTGGGGCGCACATCTGATCGACCGCAGCCGCCTGGCGCATGACTCGGATGCCGAAGGGCTTGTGTCGCTGCTGACGCCGGTCATCAAGGGCTTCCTGACCGACAAGGGTTTCGAGACCACCGTCCTGGCCCAGCAGGTCCTGGGGGGCCACGGCTATGTCGAGGAATGGGGCATGAGCCAGTTCGTGCGCGACGCCCGCATCACCATGATCTATGAGGGCGCGAACGGCGTGCAGGCGCTGGACCTGGTCGGCCGCAAGCTGGCGCAGGACGGCGGCAAGTATGTCATGGCCTTCTTCGAGATCATCAAGTCGTTCTGCAAGGAACATGCTGCGAACGAGGCGTTGCAGGCCGACTTCATCGTGCCCCTGAAGGCCGCATCCAAGGACCTGCAGACCGCCGCGACGTTCTTCATGGAGCGGGGCATGAAAAACCCGGACGACGCGCTGGCGGGGTCCTATGACTTCATGCACCTCTTTGGTCATGTCACGCTTGGCTACATGTGGGCGCGCATGGCGGTCGCGGCGCAGGCGGCACTGGACGCGGGTACGGCCGACACAGCCTTTCACAAGACCAAGCTGGCCACCGGAAGGTATTACATGAAGCGGCAGCTGCCGATGACCGCCACCCATCTGGCACGCATCCAGACGGGTGCAGCCACCGTGATGGAACTGGAGCCGGAGGCCTTCTGACGCGCGATCACGCTGCAAAGAGGCAGGTTGGATATGCGGGAAACAAGGACTTCCACAGTGGCGCCCCGGCCCCTCCCCTGTCGCAGGGGACAGGCCCTGTGGGCACGGGGCGGAGACGACGATTCGGGTGGCGGTCATCGGCTCTTCGGCCTGTACCGCAGCACCGATCATAGGAAGGCCCGCTGAAGAAGGAGCCAACGCTCCTTCTTCGTTGTCCGAATGCCCCGCATGGGTCCGGGGGCACAAGGCCCCTGGTGGTTCTGGAGGGAAGATGACGGCACAGCTTTGGTGTTTTGGTGAATCCGGCAATGCCTACAAGGCAGCGCTGACGATGCAACTGGCGGGCTACGACTGGCGCCCCGTCTTTGTCGACTTCTTCAACGGCGAGGCACGCAGCCCGGAATTCCGGGCCCTCAATCCGATGGGCGAGGTGCCGGTCCTGCGCGACGGCGACCTCACGCTGAGCCAGTCGGCCGTGATCCAGCTGCACATCGCCGAGCGGACCGGCCGTTTGATGGGAAGCGACCGGCACGAAACGCTGCGGTGGCTGATGTTCGACAACCACAAGCTGTCGGGGCAGGCAGGGCCGGCCCGGTTCCTGCTGAACTTCCTGCCCGCGGCCAAGCGTCCCGCCGGCGCGGCCGAGTACCTGCAGGGGCGGCTGAAGGCCGCGTACCAGGTGCTGGACGGCCATCTTGCCGATCGGGACTGGGTCGCGCCGGGCGGCCCGACGATCGCGGATGTCGCGCTGTGCGGCTATCTGTTCTATCCCGAACCCTTCGGCTTTGACCGCGGGGACTGGCCCCATATCGACCGCTGGTTGAAGGACATCGCCGCCCTTCCCGGCTGGAAACACCCCTATGACCTGATGCCCGGCAATCCATCGGACCGGGCGCCCAAGGAGGACCCATGACCGACGCCTTCATCTATGACGCCGCCCGCACGCCGCGCGGCAAGGGCCGCCCCGACGGCAGCCTGCACGAGGTCACGGCGCTGGCCCTGTCCGCGCGCCTGCTGAACGCCGTCAAGGAGCGCAACAACCTGGAAGGTCACGCCGTCGAGGACGTGATCTGGGGCAATGTCACCCAGGTCAAGGAACAGGGCGGCTGCCTGGCACGCTCGGCCGTGCTGGCCTCGGACCTCGATCAGCGCATTCCGGGCCTGTCGATCAACCGCTTCTGCGCCAGCGGCATGGAGGCGGTGAACCTGGCCGCCAACCAAGTCAGGGGCGGGGCGGGCCATGCCTATATCGCAGGCGGGGTCGAGATGATGGGACGCGTCGCCATGGGCAGCGACGGGGCGGCCATCGCGGTCGATCCCAGCCTGGCGATGAAGTCCTATTTCGTGCCCCAGGGGATCAGCGCCGACATCATCGCCACCGAATACGGCTTTACCCGCGAGGAGGCCGACAAGCTGGCGGTGGAAAGCCAGCGCCGCGCGGCGGCCGCCTGGCAGGAAGGGCGCTTTGACAGGTCCGTCGTCCCGGTCCTGGACCAGAACGGGCTGACGATCCTGGATCGCGACGAGTACATGCGTCCCGGCACCACCGCCGAGGATCTGGCCAGGCTGAAGCCCGCCTTCAAGGAGATGGGCGAGGTCATGCCCGGATTCGACAAGGTGGCGATGCTGAAATACCCGCATCTGGACCACATCGACCACATCCACCACGCCGGCAACAGCAGCGGCATCGTGGACGGCGCGGCTGCCGTGCTGATCGGCAACGAGGAGTTCGGCCGCGCCCATGGCCTCAAGCCCCGCGCCCGCATCCGCGCCACCGCCAAGATCGGCACCGACCCCACGATCATGCTGACCGGTCCCGTGCCCGTGACGGAAAAGATCCTGGCCGACAGCGGCATGTCGATCAGCGACATCGACCTTTTCGAGGTGAACGAGGCCTTTGCCAGCGTCGTGCTGCGCTTCATGCAGGCGTTCCAGGTCGATCCGGCCCGCGTCAACGTCAATGGCGGCGCCATCGCGCTGGGACACCCGCTGGGCGCGACGGGCGCGATCATCATCGGCACCCTGCTGGACGAGCTGGAGCGGCAGAACAAGACGGTGGGCCTAGCGACGCTGTGCATCGCCTCGGGCATGGGCGCGGCCACCATCATCGAGCGGGTCTGATGACGGTCCTCCGCAAGAACAGCGTGCCCCTGACCGAAGGGGTGTCGGGTTATCCGGCGCCCTGGAACCTGGGACGGGGTTTCCTGCACTACCGGCACCTGACCGAGGCGGGCGGGCTGACGCAGTTCGGCATCGCGCTGGAAACGCTGCATCCCGGCCGGCAGAGCAGCCAGCCCCATTGGGAAGAGCGCGAGGACGAGTTCCTTTACCTGCTGGAGGGCGAGCTGACGGTGGTCGAGGACGGGGTCGAGACGGCCCTTCATCCCGGTGACTGCTGCTGCTGGAAGGCCGGTGATCCCGTGGCGCATTGCCTGCGCAACCACAGCGACGCGCCCGCGACCTATCTGATCGCGGGCAGCCGCAACCCCGACAACATCTGCCATTATCCGGGGCTCGATCTGCTGGACACGCCTGCGGGCCATACGCATCTGGACGGAACCCCCTACCCGACAGAGGGAAAGAGAACATGACCGATTTCACGATGGAAAAAGGCGCCGACGGCGCCGCGATCATCACCTGGGACGTGCCGGGCAAGTCGATGAACGTGCTGTCGATGGACGGCGCGACCGCCCTGAACGCGCTGATCGACGACGCACTGGCCGACGAGGCGGTAAAGGGCATCGTCATCACGTCGGCCAAGAAAGACTTTGCCGCCGGGATGGATCTGAATGTCATCGCAGGCATGCGGGACCAGGGCGGCGCACAGGGCGTCTTTGACGGCGTCATGATGCTGCATCACCTGTTGCGCAAGATCGAGCTGGCGGGCATGGACTTCAAGACCAGGAAAGGCGGCAAGCCCATTGCGGCCGCCCTGCCCGGCACGGCGCTTGGCATCGGGCTGGAACTGCCGCTGGCGACGCATCGGATCTTTGCGGCCGAGAATCCCAAGGCCAAGATCGGCCTGCCCGAGATCATGGTCGGCATCTTCCCCGGCTCGGGCGGCACCACGCGGCTGGTGCGCAAGCTGGGGATCATGGCAGCCGCGCCCTTTCTGCTGGAGGGCAAGCTGTCGGAGCCCAGAAAGGCCAAGGCCGCGGGTCTGATCGACGAGGTCGTGGCCGATCCGGTCGCGGCCGCGCGCGAATGGGTGCTGGGCGCCACGGATGCCGACCTGGTCAAGCCCTGGGACGCCAAGGGCTACAAGATGCCGGGGGGCGAACCGTTCCACGCCGCGGGCTTCATGACCTATGTCGGCGCCAGCGCGATGGTCCATGCCAAGACGATGGGCGTTTATCCCGCAGCCAGGGCGCTGCTGTCGGCCGTCTACGAAGGCGCGCAGGTGCCCTTTGACACCGCCCTGAAGATCGAGGCGCGGTGGTTCACGCATGTGCTGATGAACCCGTCCTCGACCGCGATGATCCGCAGCCTGTTCATCAACAAGGAGGCGCTGGAGAAAGGCGCCAACCGTCCCGAGGCGCCGGACCAGACCGTGAAAAAGGTCGGCATCCTGGGCGCGGGCATGATGGGCGCGGGCATCGCCTATGTCAGCGCCATGGCCGGGATCGAGGTCGTGCTGATCGACGCGGCGCAGGACAGCGCCGACAGGGGCAAGGCTCATTCCGCCGGACTGCTGGACAAGGCCATCAGCCGCAAGAAGGCGACCGAGGAGAAGAAGACCGAGGTCCTGTCCCGCATCACCGCCACCACCGACTACGCCGCGCTGGAGGGCTGCGACCTGATCGTCGAGGCCGTGTTCGAGGACCCCGCCGTCAAGGCCGAGGTCACCCGCCGGGCCGAAGCGGTCATCCCGCAGGACGCGATCTTTGCGACCAACACCTCGACCCTGCCGATCGGCGACCTGGCAAAGGCCAGCGGCAGGCCCGAGCAGTTCATCGGGATCCACTTCTTCAGCCCCGTGGACAAGATGGCCCTGGTCGAGATCATCAAGGGACAGGCGACCGGTCCGCGCGCGGTGGCCAAGGCGCTGGATTTCGTGCGCCAGATCCGCAAGACGCCCATCGTGGTGAACGACGCACGCTTCTTTTACGCCAACCGCTGCATCATTCCCTACATCAACGAGGGCATCCGCATGGTGGGCGAGGGCGTGAACCCGACGCTGATCGAGAACGCGGCCAAGATGATGGGGATGCCCCTGGGTCCGCTGCAGCTGGTCGACGAAACCTCGATCGACCTGGGCGTCAAGATCGCCAAGGCCACCCGCGCGGCCATGGGAGAGGCCTATTCCGACAACGAGGTGGACGAGGTGCTGTTCTGGATGGCCGACCAGGGCCACATGGGGCGCAAGGCGAATGCGGGTTTCTACGCCTATGAGGACGGCAAGCGGCAGGGCCTGTGGGAGGGGCTGGACGCACGGTATCCGCGTGCCGAGGAT
Organism: Alphaproteobacteria bacterium; assembly: GCA_016869875.1. Lineage (GTDB taxonomy): Bacteria > Pseudomonadota > Alphaproteobacteria > Rhodobacterales > Rhodobacteraceae > Paracoccus. The sequence continues at coordinate 28,075 of VGDE01000015.1, read as the reverse complement.
CAGCCCGGCCTGCATGATGTCCAGCACCGCCTGATGTTCGCGCAAAGCCTCGAGGCCGTGCGCGCGCTGGAGGACGGCGTGCTGGAGGACATCCGCGAAGGCGACGTGGGCGCGATCCTGGGCTGGGGCTTTGCGCCCTGGTCGGGGGGCCCCTTTGGCTGGCTGGACATGCTGGGCGCGGCGCGCGCGGTCGAGATCTGCGACCGCCTGACGGCGGCGCATGGCGACCGGTTCCGCGCGCCCGCGCTGCTGCGCGAGATGGCCGAGGAGAATCAAAGCTTTTATGGCCGCTTTGGAGGGCAGAAGGCCGCCGCCTGACGACCCGCGGATGGGCTGCCCCGTCGTGGCCCATCCGCCCCGCCCCTGTGCCCGGACCGCCACCCGGCGAAACTTTCCGCGCCCCATGTCGTTGATCGGACGAGATTTCGCCATATGCTGATGCAAAGCGCCAGCGCCGCCCTGCGGATGGCTGACAAGGGGACATTCCAGATGACCGACGACACCCGCCGCCGCGCCGAGGCCACCCAGGCCGAGATCGACGCCCTGACCGGCGCGGCCCTGCCCGAGCCGGCGCCCGAACCGGCCCGGCTGGTCGAGGCAGACCCCGCAACGCAGGCCGAGATCCGCCGCCTCATGGACGAGATCGACCTGAGGGACTCGGGCTCGATCCTGCGCTTCGGGACGCGCGCGCAGGCCGACCTGCAACAGATCAGCCAGCGCATGCTGGCCGATGTCAGGACCAAGGAGGTAGGCCCGGCCGGCGACAGCCTGCGCGAGGTCGTGACCACGATCCGGGGCTTTTCGACCACGGAGCTGGACATGCGGCGCAGCCGCAGCTGGTGGGAAAAGCTGCTGGGGCGGTCCGCGCCCTTTGCCAAGTTCGTGGCCAATTACGAACAGGTGCAGACCCAGATCGACCGCATCACCGCCGAACTGGAAGCGCACGAGCAGAAGCTGCTCAAGGACGTCAAGTCGCTGGACCTGCTTTATGACCGCACGCTGGCCTTTTACGACGAACTGGCGCTATACATTGCTGCAGGGACGGAAAAGCTGCATCAGCTGGATTACGAGACCATTCCTGCCAAGGAGGCCGAGGTCGCTGCCCAGCCCCAGCCCGACCAGGTGATGGAGGCACAGGAACTGCGCGACCTGCGCGCGCTGCGTGACGACCTGGAGCGCCGCGTCCACGACCTCAAGCTGACGCGGCAGGTGACGATGCAGTCGCTGCCCTCGATCCGCCTGGTGCAGGAAAACGACAAGTCGCTTATCACCAAGATCAACTCGACCCTGGTGAACACGGTGCCCTTGTGGGAAACCCAGCTGGCGCAGGCCGTCACCATCCAGCGCAGTGCCGAGGCCGCGCGCGCCGTGCGCGAGGCCAGTGACCTGACCAACGAATTGCTGACCCGCAACGCCGACAACCTGCGCCAGGCCAACGCCACGATCCGGGCTGAAACCGAACGCGGCGTTTTCGACATCGAGGCCGTGCGCACCGCCAATGCCCAGCTGATCGCCACCATCGAGGACAGCCTGCGCATCGCGGACGAGGGCCGCACGCGCCGCGCCGCCGCCGAGGGCGAGCTGACGCGGATGGAGGCCGAGCTGCGCGATGCGCTGGCCTCGGCCTCCGCGCGCCAGTCCGGTGCCATTCCCGGAAGAACCGGAGGCCGCTGATGCAGACGCTTTCGCCCCGGCCGATGTCCCGGCATCTGCACGCGGTTGCCGCGACCCTGTTGGCGGCGCTGACGCTGACGGCTTGCGGACAGGGCGTGGACGACTCCCTGCAGCCCGCCGAACGCCCGACGCCTCGTCCCGAGATCCAGGGCGCGCCGGTCGAGCAGGCCCAGTTGCGCCGCGCCCGGGCCGAGCGGAACCGCGCCGCCAATGCCGCCGCCCAGCAGGCAAGCCAGCGCGCCAGCCCTGCCAGCCAGTCGCAGCGCGACTATTACATGGCGGTCGAACAGCGGCTGGTGGCGCAAGGCCGCCTGCGCCGCGACCGGGTCCCCCAGGATGCCCCTATCGACGCTGAAACGCTGACCCGCAACTTTCTGGCAGTCGCGCTGCGCGACGAATACAGCCGCTCGGGCGACGGGCTGGTGGCCCGGTCGCGTCCGGCGCCGCTGCGACGGTGGGAACAGCCCGTCCGGATGCAGCTGGAATTTGGCAACTCGATCGACATGGCCAGCCGTCCGGCCTGGCGGTCCGAGATCGCGGATTATGCCGGGCGCCTTTCGACCGCAACGCGCCATCCCGTCACGCTCACGGCCGAACGCGGCAACTTCACCATCCTGGTTTTGACCGAGGACGAGCGGCGCGCCATCGGCCCGCGGCTGGAACAGCTGGTTCCGGGGATCCCCGCACGGGACGTGGCGCTGGTGACGGACTTGCCGCCAGCCATCAGCTGTTCGGTCTTTGCCTATTCTCAGGGGGGCAGCAACGCCTATGCCCATGCCGTCGCGGTGATCCGGGCGGAACTTCCGCGCCTCTTGCGCAGCTCCTGCATCCACGAGGAGCTGGCGCAGGGCATGGGGCTGGCCAATGACGATCCCGGCGTGCGCCCCTCGCTGTTCAACGACGACGAGGAATTCGCCCTGCTGACCCGGCATGACGAGCTGCTGCTGCAGATCCTGTATGACCGCCGCCTGTCGCCGGGCATGTCCGAGGCCGAGGCCATGCCCATCGTCCGCCAGATCGCCGCGGAACTGCTGGGCGAGAGCGCTTGATCCACCACCCTGCGCGTCCCATACATAAGGGCGGGCCATGACATGGGGGACATCATGTCCATTTTCGACATCCTGGGCGGAGAGTTCATCGAGGTCATCGAATGGACGGCGGACAGCCGTGACACGATGGTCTGGCGCTTCGACATGGTAGGGCGAGCCATCAAGTACGGTGCCAAACTGACGGTGCGCGAAGGACAGGCCGCCGTCTTTGTTCATGAAGGGCAGCTGGCCGATGTCTTTGGCCCGGGCCTTTACCTGCTGGAAACAAACAACCTGCCGATCCTGACGCGGTTGCAGCACTGGGATCACGGCTTTCGCAGCCCCTTCAAATCCGAGATCTATTTCGTCAACAAGACGCGTTTCAACGACCTGAAGTGGGGCACCCGCAACCCGATCATCGCGCGCGATCCCGAGTTCGGCCCGGTTCGCCTGCGCGCCTTTGGCACCTATTCGATGCGCGTGACCGATCCTGCGCGCTTCATGTCCGAAATCGTCGGCACCGACGGCGACTTTACTCGCGACGAGATCGCCTACCAGATCCGCAACGTGATCGTGCAGGAATTCTCGCGCGCCATCGCCGCCTCGAACATCCCGGTCCTGGACATGGCCGCCAACACGGACCAGCTGGGCCGGCTGGTCGCCAAGGCCATCGCCCCCGTGATCGAGACCTATGGCCTGACCCTGCCCGAATTCTATATCGAGAACATCAGCCTGCCCGCCGAGGTCGAGGGGATGCTGGACAAGCGCACCAGCATGGGGATCATCGGCGATCTGGACCGTTTCGGCCAGTATGCCGCCTCCGAGGCGATGCTGGCGGCCGCCCGCAACGAAGGTGGCGCCGGAGCGGGTTTTGGGGCGGCGATGGGGGCCGCGATGGGAGCCTCGATGCGGGCGGGGCCGTGGGGGGCGGTTCCACAGCCTGCCCAGGCCGCCCCTGCGCCGCCGCCCCTGCCCGGCCGCGCGGTCGAAACCGTCTGGCACGTGGCGGTCGGCGGCGCGGCACAGGGCCCCTATGGCCGCGGACATCTGGGTCGCATGGTGGCCGAAGGGAACTTTGCCCGCGACACGCTGGTCTGGACGCCGGGGCAGGACGGCTGGCTGCCCGCCGAAGAGGTGCCCGAACTGGCGCAGCTGTTCACCATGATGCCGCCGCCGCTGCCCGGCTGACATGCCGGGTCCCGCCGAACACCGCTTTCCCTGCGCGCAATGCGGGGCCAGCCTGCGCTTTCAGCCGGGCCAGCAAAGCCTGGTCTGCGACTATTGCGGCCATCAGCAGCAGATCGGTCCCGGCGCCGCCCGCGCGCCCGGACGCCATGCCGACGGGGCGCCGGGGGATCCGGCGCTGCAATGGGATGCGGGCCACAAGTCCCCCGAACTGGCCGAAATCCCGCTGGAGCGGGGCCTGCATCTGGATGCGGGGGCGGGTGACATCGTGCAGGTCGTCCGCACGCTGTCCTGCCCCAACTGCGGGGCCCAGGTCGATCTGGACGACACGCATCACGCCAGCGCCTGCCCCTTTTGCGCCACGCCCGTCGTCACCGATACCGGCCAGACGCGCCGTATCAAGCCGCAAGGCGTGCTGCCCTTTGTCCTGACCGAGGACCAAGCCCGTGCGGCCATGACCCGCTGGCTGGGCGGGTTATGGTTCGCGCCCTCTGGCCTGACCGCCTATGCCCGCAAGGACCGTCGCCTGACCGGCGTGTATTCGCCCTTCTGGACCTTCGACGCCCGCACCCGCAGCCGCTATCACGGCCAACGGGGCGACACCTACTTCGAGACAGTCTGGGTCACCCGTCAGGTGAACGGCCGCAGCCAGCGCGTCGCGCAGCAGGTGCCCCGTATCCGGTGGCGGCCCGTCTCAGGGCAGGTTTCTCGCGACTTCAACGATGTTCTGGTGCTGGCCTCCACGGCCCTGCCGCCGCGCTTCACTGACGCGCTGACGCCTTGGGACCTGTCGCAACTGGCGCTTTATGACCCGGCCTTCCTGTCGGGCTTCGAGGCCGAAGGCTATACCGTTCCCCTGGCCGAGGGCCATCATGCGGCACGCGCCCAGATGACGCGGGTCATCTCCGGCGACGCCCGCCGCGACATCGGTGGCGACCAGCAGCGGATCGACCGGCTGGACACGGACTTTTCCGACGAAACGTTCAAGCATATCCTTTTGCCGATCTGGACCGCGGCCTATCGCTACAACGGCCGCAGCTATCGCTTTGTCGTCAACGGCCAGTCGGGGCGCGTCATGGGCGAGCGGCCCTGGTCGATGTGGAAAATCGCCGGCGCTGTTCTGGTGGCGCTGGTTGCGCTATCAATCTTCCTGTATCTGAACGGGTCATATTAGGGGCAAAAGGGAACCGCCATGATCCTGTGTGCAGGCGAATCGCTGATCGACATGGTGCCGCAGGACGGCGCCTTCCGTCCGCTGGCCGGCGGCGCGGTCTACAACACCGCCATCGCCCTGGGCCGGCTGGGCCAGCGGACGGGCTATCTGTGGCCGATCAGCCGCGACCCGTTCGGTAGCCAGATCCTGGCGCCGCTGACCGAAGCCGGCGTGGACACCACGCTGTGCCCGCGCAGCGACCGGCTGACCACGCTGGCCCTCGTGACTCTGACCGAGGGAGAGGCACGTTACTCCTTTTACGACGAAGGCTCGGCCGGGCGGATGCTGCGCCCCGAGGACATCCCTGCCCTGCCCGACAGCGTCACCGCGCTTTTTGCCGGCGGCATCAGCCTTGTGCCCGACCCCTGTGGCGCCACGATCGAGACACTGATCGCCCGGCACCACGCCCGCCTGCCGGTGATGATCGATCCCAACATCCGGCCCTTCTTTATCACCGATCCCGACGCCTATCGCGCGCGTCTGGCCCGGCTGCTGCCGCTGGCGGATATCGTCAAGATGTCCGCCGACGACCTGGAATGGCTGTATCCCGATCTGGCGCCAGAGGAGGCGGCGCGCAAGCTGCTGGCCACTGGTCCCAGGCTGGTTCTGCAAACCGGCGGCGAGGCGGGCGCAAAGGCCGTCCGGGCGGGCGAAACCGTCAGCGTCCCTGCCGTTCGGACCAGCGTGGCCGACACGATCGGCGCCGGCGACACCTTCAATGCGGGCATCCTGGCCAGCCTCGACCGCCAAGGCCTGCTGACCAAGGACGGCATTGCCGCCATGACGTCCGACCAGATCCGCGCCGCCCTGACCCTGGGCGCCCAGGCGGCGGCCATCACGGTGTCCCGCCCCGGCGCCAACCCGCCCTGGGCGCACGAGATGCCGGCCTGAGGCCAGAAAATCCCGGAACAGGCGCCGATTGCCCGTTCCGGGAGTCACTCACGGGATTACCCATGCCCCAAGAACGGCCCCCGCTGCCATCGCAGCAGGTTCAGTTCAGCGGCGCGGGCCTTCAATCGACCGGATGCCACCCGCCAGAGCGTGGCTCGTCGGGTTCGTCATCGTCATCGGTCCCGCCCGCCGTGCCGGAGAATGCCTCAAACGCGCCCTTCTGCCGCGCGGTCCAGCGCAGGTGCAGGCGCAGCCCGTCCTCTGCGGCCTCTTCCCGCTCGACCACGCCGGCTTCGTGCAGCCAGGCACGGCTGCGGCCCTCCGCGAAATCAAGGACCACCTGATCCTCGACCCGCGGCTCGTCCAGGACGTCGCCCAGCAACTGGTCAATGGCTCCGATCAGGTCGTCCAGCCCTTCGCCGGTCAGGGCGCTGACCGCCTGCACTCCTTCGGTCCGCGCGTCGGTCCGCCGCAGCGCCGCCCGCGTATCGGGCCCCAGCGCGTCGATCTTGTTCCACACCTCGATCGCGGCCACGTCCTCGTCCACGCCCAGGCTGTCCAGGATCTCGGCCACGTCGGCGGCCTGTTCCTCGGTTTCAGGATGGCTGATGTCGCGGACATGCAGGATCAGGTCGGCCTCCAGCACCTCTTCCAGCGTGGCGCGGAAGGCGGCAACCAGTTCGGTCGGCAGATCGCTGATAAAGCCCACCGTGTCCGACAGGATGATCTTGCGGCCGGAATTGCCCCCCTGCGCGTCCGGCAGGCGGATTGCACGCATCGTCGGGTCCAGCGTGGCGAACAGCATGTCCTTGGCAAAGACCTCGGCCCCGGTCATGCGGTTGAACAGGGTCGACTTGCCGGCGTTGGTGTAACCCACCAGCGCCACGATCGGATAAGGCACCTTGGCGCGGGCGGCGCGGTGCAACGTGCGGGTCTTGACCACCCGGTCCAGCTGGCGGCGCAGGCGGGTCATCTGTTCGTCGATGGCGCGGCGGTCGGCCTCGATCTGAGTCTCACCGGGGCCGCCGACAAAGCCCAGCCCGCCCCGCTGGCGTTCAAGGTGCGTCCAGGCGCGCACAAGCCGCGTGCGCTGATAGGACAGCGCGGCCAGTTCGACCTGCAGCACGCCTTCGCGGGTGCGGGCGCGGTCGGCAAAGATTTCCAGAATCAGCCCGGTCCGGTCCAAGAGCTTGACGCCCCACTCCTTTTCCAGGTTGCGCTGCTGCACCGGGGTAACGGGGCCATCGATCAGGACCAGTTCCACCTCGGCCTGCTCAAGACGCTCGCCGATCTCGGCCAGCTTGCCCTTGCCGAACAGCTTGCCGGGATTGGGTTCGCGCAGGTTCGCGACCTCCGAGCCCACCATCTCGATCCCCGGAAGGGCAAGGGCCAGCGCCACGGCCTCGGCCAGGGCATGCTCGGGCTCGCGCCGTTGGGTGCGGGCGCGTCCAAGATCGGGGTGGATCACATAGGCGCGTGTGGGCTTGGCTGCGGTTTCCGTCAGTTCGGCCAATCAGTCCTCGCCTTCATAAAGGTTGATCGGCTGGCCCGGCATGATCGTGCTGATGGCATGCTTGTAGACCAGCTGGGATTGTCCATCGCGGCGCAGGAGAACGCAGAAATTGTCGAACCAGGTGATGACCCCCTGCAGCTTGACGCCGTTGATCAGGAAAATGGTGACCGGCACCTTGGCCTTTCGGACGTGGTTAAGGAATGCGTCCTGCAGGTTCTGCTTGTCGCCAGCCATCTGTTTTCGTCCGTTTTTCACTGTCCCTGTCAACTGTAACATCTAAGCGGTCGCAAGATACCATGCAAGATCACCGGATTTTGCAGGAAACGGGCATACCATTTCGGCCACACCTGCGAATTCAGCGGCGCCAGAACTCGGGCGAGAACAGCGCCAGAACGGCCAGCGTCTCGATCCGGCCCAGGATCATTGCGCCTGCCAGAACACCCTTGGTAAAGGACGGCAGGCCGGACCATCCCTCCCAAGGGGCCGACGCGATGCCGGCACTTCCCTCAAAGGTCGGGGTCAGCGGGATCGCGCCCGCCAGCGGGCCGGTGTTCGTCAGCGCGGCGATCGACAGGATGGTCGCCGTCTCGAATTCAATCGCGTGGATCGAGACCAGGGCGACGACACCTGCGATCGACATGGCGAAAAGCATGAAGAAGATGAAGGACAGATAAGCCCCTTCGCGGCGCAACCGCCGGGCGATCCGCCCGCCGCCGGACACCGAACTGGGATGGATGATCCGCTCCATCTCGCGCTGGCCGTGACGCGCCAGGGCATAGACGCGCAGCAACTTGACGCCGCCCGCCGTGGTCGCGATCCCGCCGCCCATCATGGCAAGTCCGGCCAGGATCAGACCCGGCGCGGTCAGCCCCGACCAGGCCCGCGCGCCTTGCCAATCGACCGAGTTCCAGCCCGTGGTGGTCAGATAGCTGAGCGCGTTGAAGGTCACTCCCCACAGGGCCGACAGACCATTGCCAAGATCGCGCAGCACCAGGGCATCAGGCTCGGCATCCTCGATCTCGATGGCTCCCAGGAAGTGGCGCAGGAACAGGATCGTTGCCACCAGAACCACAAGCAGGATCGCCATGCGCAGCTCCGGGTCCTCGCGCAGGTTCTCGGTCGCGCGCAACTCTCCTCCTCCGGGCCAGAAGCGGCGCGACAGGGCGGGGATGAGGAACACGAAAACCAGCATCTCGCCGGCCTTGCCCGAAACCTCGCCCGGGGGGCCGATCACCGGGGAAATCCCCGAGGTGGACAGCGTGCCCATTGCCCGAGTCAACGCAAGGAAAGACGGATCGCCCAAAAGCAGCAGCCCGACCCACAGGGCCAGCGTCAGGGTCAGGTACAGCGGCCCCACGGCCAGCGCCGCACGGGTCAGGCGCGCCCCGGCATCCGACTGCCGCGTCTCGTAGGCAGGATCGGAAAGATGCGACACCTGCCGGCGCGGATCGGCCGAGAGCGGCAGCTTCTGAAGATATTCCTGGCGGCCATAGGGGCTGGACATGATCTCGAAGCCGCCCACGCGCAGCGGTGCAAGAATGGCCACCGCCGCGACCAGGATGAAGAACCCGCCCATCCAGCCCGTCATCGCCCGCCACAGATGCAGCGGCAGCGGCAGAAGGTCCGCCGAATACAGCGATGCCCCCGTGGTCGTCAGCGAAGAGACCATCTCCCACCAGGCGTTGAGATAGCCGGTGTCGGGCAGGCTTTCGGCAAAGGGCAGCGCCAGCAGCAGGGGCAGGAACCCGAAGACGCCCATCATGGTCAGCAGCATCGCGCGCGACCGCTGCGGCCGCGGGTTGGCGATGGTTGCCAGTCCGATCAGCCCGCAGAACACCAGGATCAGCAGGGACGCGTAAAAGAAGTTCCGCGCGATGGCCGGATGTCCGGTCGCCGAGGCATAGGAGGCCGGGATCAGCATCATCAGCGCCGCCAGCCCGCTGAGCAGGATCAGGAGCGGCAGGCGGTGCAGGATGCGGATCATACGTGCGCGCCCCTAGAAGAAGTCGATCGAAACTTGCAGCAGGCGCTCGACCTCGGGGACGTCCTTGGTCAGCGCAAAGATCAGCACGATGTCGCCTTCCTCGATCCGGGTGTCGGCCATGGGCCTGATCACCTTGTCGCCCTTGCGCACCGCACCCAGCAACGCGCCCTCGGGAAATTCGATGTCCCGGATCGCGCGACCCGACATGGGGCTGGTGGACAGGACCTGCGCCTCCATCACCTCCGCCTCGGCATCACCGATGGAATAGATGTCGCGCACCCGCCCGTGGCGGATGTGGCGCAGGATCGTGGAAACCGTCGTGGCGCGCGGGTTGATATAGGCGTCGATGTCCAGCGCCGCCATCAGGGGCACCAGCGTCGGGTCGTTGATCAGCGCGATGGCCATCTTGGCCCCCGCCTGCTTGGCGCGGACCGAGGCCAGGATGTTGGTCTTGTCGTCATCGGTCACCGCCAGCACGGCATCGGCCTGCGGCACGCCCGCCTCGTCCAGCAGTTCGGCCGACAATCCGTCGCCGTTCAGGACGATCGTCCGCTCCAGCCGGTCGGCGGCATGTTCCGCACGACTCCGGTCCCGCTCGATCAGCTTGGCGCGGATGCGGTCGGCGCGCGCCTCCAGCGTCTGCGCCACGGCCAGACCCACGTTGCCCGCCCCGATGATGGCCACGCGTTCCTGCTTTTGCGCGGGCTTGCCAAAGATGTCCAAGGTGCGTGCCACGTCATCCGAATGCGAGAACACATAGATCTGGTCATGGGCGAACAGCTGGTCGCCTGCCTCGGGCGCGAACAGCCGGCCGTCGCGGCGCACGCCGGCCACAATGGCGCGCAGGCTGGAGAACAGTTCCGTCAACTGGCGCAGCGGTGTGTTCAGCGCGGGACAGTCCGGCTCCAGGTCGATGCCCAGCAGCTGGATCTTGCCGTCCATGAAGGTCTCGACATCAAAGGTCGAGGGTGCCGAAAGACGCTGCAAGGCCGCCAGCGCGACCTCGCGCTCGGGGCTGATGACCACGTCGATCGGCAGGTGTTCGGTCCGGTACAGATCGGAATAGATGGCGTCCAGATAGGCGCCGCTGCGCAGGCGCGCGATCTTGCGCGGCACCTGGAACACGGAATGGGCGACCTGGCAGGTGACCATGTTCACCTCGTCCGAATGGGTCGCGGCGATGATCAGGTCGGCGTCGCGGGCACCAGCGCGGTCCAGAACGTCGGGATGGCTGGCAAAGCCGGTGACGCCCTGCACGTCCAGCGCGTCGGTGGCGCGGCGGATCAGTTCGGGATTGTTGTCGATGACGGTGACATCGTTCCGCTCGCCCGACAGGTGGCGGGCAATCTGCCACCCGACCTGACCGGCCCCGCAAATGATGATCTTCATCCACAGCCCTCTTGCCGTCCGCGCCTGCAGGGACGCCCCCTTGGCCTAAGCCAGGAGGCGCGGACACGCAAGCCGGGCGCTATTTGCCCATCACCATCTCGTCGTCGCTGCGCATGCCGCCGACGACACCCAAAGACTTGAGCTTGCGGTGCAGCGCGCTGCGTTCCATCCCCACGAACTGGGCCGTGCGACTGATATTGCCGCCAAAGCGGTTGATCTGGGCGACCAGGTATTCGCGCTCGAACATCTCGCGCGCCTCGCGCAGCGCCATGGCGGTGACGGCGGGCCCCAGGCTCAGCGTATCGCTGTTGTCGGGCGTGGCTCCCTGAGGCTCCAGCTCCGAAGGCTGGATGGCGCCGGTTTCCTCGGCCAGGATCAGCACGCGCTCGATCACGTTCCTCAGCTGGCGGATGTTGCCGGGCCAGCGCATGGACTGCAGGGCGGCCACGGTTTCCTCGGGCAGATCGCGCGGGGTCAGGCCCTGGGTGCGGTGGAAATGCTCGATGAAGTGGCGCGCCAGGATCGCGATGTCGTCGCGCCGGTCCGCCAGCGAGGGCACGGCGATGGGAACAACATTCAGCCGGTCATAAAGCTCTTGCCGGAAACGGCCGGCGGCGATTTCCGCCATCAGGTCGCGATTGGTCGAGGACAGGACCCGCAGATCGACCCGCACCTTGTCGGCGCCCCCGGCCCGCACGAACTGTTGTTCGGTCAGGACCCGCAGGATCTTGGGCTGGGTTCCCATGGGCATGTCGCCCACCTCGTCGAAATAGATAATGCCGCCATGCGCCTGCTCCAGCAGGCCCGGCTCGATTCCCCGTTCGGGCGTTTCCCGGCCGAACAGGACCTCTTCCATGCGCTCGGGTTCGATCGTGGCGCAGGGGACGGTGACAAAAGGGGCGCTGGCGCGGGGGCTGTGGGCATGGATATAGCGGGCGGCCATTTCCTTGCCTGTGCCGGGTTCGCCCGTCAGCATCACGCGCCCATTCGACCGCGCTACCTTGTCCAGCCCGTCGCGCAGCCGCTTGAAGGCCATGGACTGGCCCAGCATCTCTCCGCTCCGGTCGCCACCGCGACGCAGGGTGCTGTTCTCGCGGCGCAAGCGGCTGGTTTCCATGGCGCGGTTGATGACCACCATCAGCTGGTCGATGTTGAAGGGCTTTTCGATGAAGTCATAGGCGCCCTGCTTGATGGCCGCGACCGCGATCTCGATGTTGCCATGCCCCGAGATGATGATGACCGGCACATCGGGATTGTTGCGCTTGACCTGCTTGAGGATGTCGATCCCGTCCATGCGGCTGTCCTTGAGCCAGATGTCCAGGATCATCAGCGAGGGCTCGCGCTCGTTCAGCGCGCCCACGGCTTCGTCGGAATTGGCAGCCAGACGGGTTTCGAACCCCTCGTCCTTCAGGATGTCCGCGATCAGTTCGCGAATGTCGCGTTCATCATCGACGATCAGGATGTCGCTCATGGTGTCGCCTCGTCTTTTTCTTGTCTGCTTTTGGACTTCGGGGTCCGGACCGGATGCCGCTCGCGCGGCAGGCGGATCTCGGCCTGGGCGCCCGGCGGTTCGGGCGCATCGGTCAGGGACAGGCTGCCGCCATGTTCCTCGACGATCTTCTTGACGATGGGCAGGCCCAGGCCCGTGCCCTGGCTTTTCAGCGTCACATAGGGTTCGAACAGGCGCGACCGGTCGGCCGGCAGGCCGGTGCCGTTGTCGATGATGCGGATGCAGACGGCCTCGGGATGGGCCTCCAGCGTCACGCGGATGCACGGCGTCCAGCCCTCCGGCATTGCGCCGCGCCGCTCCTCGACCGCCTCGCCCGCGTTCTTCAAAAGGTTGGTCAGCGCCTGGCGCAGCATCCCCGGATCGCAATCGACGATCACCGGCTGATCGGGAATGTCCGTGCGCAACGCGCCGTGCAGCGCGTCCTGCTGCAGCAGGGTCACCTCGCGCAGCAGGGCCGCCATGTCGGTTTCCGCGCGATCGGGCTCGGGCATGCGGGCAAAGCGGCTGAACTCGTCCACGATGCGGCGCAGGTCGTTGGTCTGGCGGATGATGACATCCGTATACTGCTCCAGCGCAGCGCGTTCGCTTTCGGGCGCCAGCGGCCCGAACTTGCGGCGCAGGCGTTCCGCAGACAGCTGGATCGGCGTCAGCGGGTTCTTGATCTCGTGCGCGACGCGGCGGGCCACATCGCCCCAGGCCGCCATGCGCTGCGCGCTGACCAGTTCGGTCACGTCGTCAAAGGCCACCACGAAGCCTTCGAGGCTGCCATCGGCGCTGCGCCGGACAGCCATGCGGACCAGGAGGCTCTCGACCCGCCCTTGCCGCATCAGCCGCACCTCGTCCTGCACGGTTTCCGCGACCGAGGCCGACAGCCGCTCGAAGAGGGCGGCGAACTCGGGCACGGCATCCGACAGCAGCGCGTCGATGTCGCGCCGGGGGTCCAGGCCCAGAAGGCGGCTGGCCGAACGGTTGACGAAGTCGATCTCTCCGACGGCGTCCAGCCCGATCACCCCCGACGTGACCGAGGTCAGGACGTTGTCGAACAGGCGGCGCTGTTCGTCGCTGACGCGATAGCTTTCGATCAGTTCCTCGCGCTGCGTCTTGAGCTGACGGGTCATGCGGTTGAAGGCCCGGCCCAGGGTCTGGATCTCGTCCCCGGTGCGGGGTTCGGGAACCTGCACGTCCAGATCGCCATGCCCGACCCGCTCGGTCGCCTGGGCCAAGAGGCCGATCGGGCGCGACAGGCGGCTGGCGAACCACAGCCCCAGCCAGATCGCCGCCGACACCAGCAGCAGCGCAAAGCCCAGATAGACCAGCGAGAACTCGAACAGCACCTGGCTGCGCATCGCCTCCAGCTGGCGATAGTCGCCGGCGGTCGCGCGCGTGTCGTCGACCAGCCCCAGCAAACTGCCGTCCACGTCGCGGGTGACGTAAAGATAGCGGTCCGCCAAGGGCGGCAGGGCCACCAGCGCACGGAACTCGTCGTTGTTCCAGTCCTCGATCAGCACGATGCCGTCCGTCTGGGCACGGTCCAGCTGATCGCTGGTGGGAGGCTCGTACCAGAACAGATAGCTGCGCTCGCCCCGCGCGCGAATCTCGCCCCCGCCGTTGATGATATAGGCCTCGCGGAGGCCGCGCTGGATCAGGCTCTGGCCCTGCGCCAGCAGCTGGCGCATCTCGGCATCCTCGATCAGGGGATTGGCGCGGCCGGCCTGGGTCAGGACGCCCGCCAGGGCGCGCGCATCCTCGGTCAGGTCGCTGCGATGCTCGGCCTGATACGCCTCGGCCGCCGCCTGCGACGTGGTGACCACCTGCTGAACCCGGTCCGAGAACCAGCCCTCCAGCCCGATATTGACCAGAAGACCGGCGAACAGCGCAACCAGCACGGTAGGTACCAGCGCCAGCCCGCCAAAGATGGCGACCAGTCGCGCATGCAGCCGCGATGCAGGGGCCGCCCGCCGCCGGTCCGAGATCAGCCGCGCCATGCGGGCCAGGATAAAGCCGATCAGCAGGATCAGGTAGATCAGGTCGGCCAGCAGCACCAGCCGCAGCACCCGTCCCTGCGTGCCCCAGCCAAAGGGGCCCATGACCGTCAGGGTCGTGACAGCCAGCCCGAGGCCAGCCAGCGCCATGCCCCAGCCAAGCGTCCCGCGCATCTCGCGCGGCAACCGGATGCGCGCCAGCCTGTCCCAGCTGAGCCCTGTCGCAAGGCCTGCCATATCCCCCACTCGCCGTCTTCGCGGCTTTTCTGCGGGCGGCGCGTGTCATCTGCGCTGCCCCCTGTGGCGGTTTTACATCAGCTTGCGGCGGCGTGTCACCTCGATATTCAGCTCGGTCAGCTTCTTGCGCAGCGTGTTGCGGTTGATCCCCAGCAGGTCGGCACAGCGCAGCTGGTTTCCGCCCGTCGCATCCAGCGCCACCTGCAGCAGCGGACGCTCGACCTCGCGCAGGATCCGATCGTACAGGCCGGGCGGTGGCAGCGCGTCGCCATGGAGGTCGAAGTAGCGCTGCAGATGCGCCTCGATCGAATCCGACAGGCGGGAATGGGCCGGGGGCAGCGCCATGAGGCCGGCCGGTTCGGGGGCCGGCGTCGTCAGGTTCGCGGGCGCGGGCGGCACCACGCGCGCGCCCGCCTGCTGGGTCAGCGCTTCGCGCATCTCGGCCATGCTGATGGCGGAACCGCTGGCGGTCAGCGCCAGGCGACGCATCATGTTTTCCAGCTCGCGCACGTTGCCGGGAAACGGATGGGCGCGCAGCATCGCGGCCGCGTCATCGGACAAGGTCCGCTCGGGCAGGCCCTGGGCCGCGGCCCGCGCCAGAAGATGCGCCGCCAGGGGCAGGATGTCGTCCACGCGCGCGCGCAGCGGCGGCACGCTGATCGTCACCCCCGCCAGGCGGTAATACAGGTCCGAGCGCAACCGCCCATTGCTCACGTCCGCCTGGGGATCGGCGCCGGTGGTGGACACGATGCGCGGCGCCTGTGCCCGGTCGGGTCCTGATTCCATCGCCTCGATCAGCCCGATCAGCCGGGCCTGGGCCGAGGACTCGAACCCGGCCGGGTTCTCGATCACGATGGTACCTCCGCGCGCCTTGTCGGCCGCGCGCGCAATGGCCTCTTCGCTGGCATCGGAGGAGGTCAGCACGGCCAGCCCCCGGTCGCGCCGGTCCGAAAGTTCGTGAAAGCTGCGGGCGATGGTGGTCTTGCCCACGCCTGCCTCGCCCGCAATGATGACGGGCAGGTCCGCGTTCAGCACCCGCGCGACCATGCGGAACAGGGCCTGCATGCTGGGCGCATGCCCGATCAGCGGCATCGCGGGATCGGCCGCCTCGCGCGGCGCGGGCAGCGGATCGGGCACCGGGTCCGACTTTCTCGGGCGGCGCGACAGGGCCTGGCCCGCCTTGCTCATCAGGTCGGGCAGATCAAAGGGCTTGGGCAGGTATTCGAAGGCCTCGGCCTCGGTCGCGCGGATGGCCGTCACGATGGTGTTCTGGGCGGAAATGACGATCACCGGCAGGTCGGGCCGGGCTTCGCGGATGGCGGGGATGCGGTCGATGCCGTTGCCGTCAGGCATCATCACGTCGGTGATGACCAGATCGCCGCGCCCTTCCTCGATCCATTTCGTCAGCTGCGCCAGGCTGCCCGTGGCATGAACGCGGCATCCCGCGCGGGTCAGCGCCTGCGTCAGCACCGTGCGGATGGTGCGGTCGTCATCGGCGATCAGAACGGTTCCGTCCATGGTGTGGGTCCTTATGCCTTGGGCAGGGAGATGCGAAACACGGTACGACCGGGGCGCGAGTCCACGCGGATCAGCGCGCCGTGGTCGGTGATGATCTTGCTGACCAGCGCCAGGCCCAGCCCGGTGCCGTTCTCGCGCCCGGACACGAAGGGTTCGAAGACCTGGTCGGCAATGGCGGGGGGAAAGCCGGGGCCGTTGTCCTCGATCTCGATCTGCAGGGGCAGCGCACGGCCGGTCGGGTCCGTTTCATCGGGCGGCAGGCGCAGGGTGTGATCATAAAAGCTGCGCAGCCGGATCATGCCGCCGGCCTTGCCGGCCAGCGCCTCGGCGGCGTTCTTGACCAGGTTCAGGAACACCTGCGTCAGCTGGTCCGCATCGGCCATCGCCATCGGCAGCGAAGGGTCGTAATCGGCGACGATCGCCACCTCGCGGCCAAAGCCCACCGCGGCCGAGCGCCGTACCTGCTCCAGGACGTCATGAAGGTTCAGCGCCGCGAGCCGGGGGGCCGAGGTGTCGCCGAACCGCTCGACCTGATCCAGCAGCGCCACGATGCGGCGGGATTCGCTGACGATCATCTCGGCCATCTCGCGGTCCTCGGGCGTGGCATTCATCGCCATCAGCTGCGCCGCACCGCGAATGCCGGCCAGGGGGTTCTTGATCTCGTGGGCCAGCATCTCGGCCATGCCGATGGCGCTGCGGGCAGCGCTGCGGACGTGGCGGCTTTGCAGCCCGTCATCCTCGGCCGGCACGATCAGGATGCCGACGGCCGCGCCCGTCGCGGGGGCGGGCCCGGCATGGACGGCGGCCCGGCGCGCCTGATGGCCCCCGGCCCGGTCGCCGATCTCGAAGCTGACGCCGGGTTGATACAGCGCCTCGCTGGCGTCGCCCACCCGCCCGATCAGCGGCCGCAGGCTGGGCCGGATGCGCAGCCGCGCAGCCATCTCCTTGCCCTCCAGCGCCTTGCCCAGCAGCGAGTTGCGCGACATGTTCAGCCAGATCTCGGCCGCGTCGTTCATCGCCGCCACGCGTCCCCGGGTGTCCAGGATCAGGGCGGGCAGAGGCAGCGCCTCCCACGCCGGCCCGGGCGTCGCCACGGCAAAATCCCGGGGCCGGGGACAGCTCATGCGGCGGCCTCGCCCGGTGCATCGGCAAAGGCCAGCCGGATCAGGGCAATGGTGGCCGTCGGGCTGTCGGCCTGCAGCAGGTCGGCCCGAAGGGGCGCGCCAGCCGCCTCGGCATACCAGCCCAGATGCTTGCGCGCGACGCGCAGGCCCAGTTCGGCACCATAGAAGTCCAGGATGTCCTCGTAATGCTCCTCGACCAGTTCTGCCAGGACGCGGCCCTGCGGCATGGCAGGAGCCGGGTAGTCCCACAGCTGATGCGCGATCTGCGCCAGCAGCCAGGGCCGCCCCTGCGCGCCCCGCCCCACCATCACCGCCTCCGCGCCCGATGCCGCCAGGGCCGCCTGGGCGCTGGCCGCGTCCACGACATCGCCATTGGCCACCAGCGGCGGCCGCCCGGGCAGGTCCGCCACGCCACGGATGGCCCGCCAGTCCGCCTGGCCCTTGTAGAACTGCGCCCGGGTGCGTCCGTGCACGGCCAGCATCGCCACGCCCGCATCCCGCGCCCGCCCCGCCAGATCGGCCGCGTTCAGGCAGTCGGCATCCCAGCCCAGCCGCATCTTCAGCGTGACCGGCACGCTGACCGCCCCCACCACCGCGTCGATCAGCGACAGCGCGTGATCGAGGTCGCGCATCAGCGCCGCGCCGGACAGGCCGCCGGTCACCTTCTTGGCCGGACAGCCCATGTTGATATCGATGATCCGTGCGCCCATGCCCTGCACGATGCGCGCCGTTTCGGCCATGGGGCCCGCCTCGCGGCCTGCGATCTGGACGCTGACGGGCAAGCGGCCCTCGGTCAGCGCCTTGGCACGCACCGCTGCGCGCGTCGACGGGCGCGGCGTCACCATCTCGGTCGAGGCGACCATCTCGCTGACCATCAGCCCGGCACCGAAACGCGCCACGGCACGGCGGAACGGAACATCGGTGATACCCGCCATCGGGGCAAGGAACACCGGCGGGCCAAGGGGCGTGTCGCCAAGGGTGATCGGGTCGCGCTGCTGCATGTCTTTTCCTTCGCCCTGGGTCCGGCCGCCTGCAAGACGGGCACGCACAGCCCGACCTGCCCGTTTCGCAGGCGAGCCCTTGTTGCTTATAATATAATCAAGCTGCCGATAAATAACGCAGTCATGGTGTTTGTCCTGCCCCTCGCCGCTGTCGCCTTGCGTGAGTCGCAAGAAGGGCCAGCCGGTGTTGCGGCACAAGGTGGGTGGTGCTTAACCACGTTGTCGGGTGCAAGGCGATTTCTCGCTTCATCCCCCGTGGATTTCGCAACGTTTCTGTCCGGCTTCCAGAAGCAGTCCGGCGATCAACCGGAAACCGGTCAGGCCGATACAAGTCCTTGATCGGCCTGCTCTGTCGGTTTGGACGTGCGGAGACACGCGATCAGCCGGGCATATCCACGTTCCGGCAAAGGCCTCAAGGAAAGATGTTCCACCCGGCTCCGCTGACAGTTCGCGAAAGGCAGTCCGGTTCGCGCCGGAGCATCAGCCGACCGCCCTCCCCGCCCCGATGCGCGGCCTTGTTCGATCCTCTGCCCGGACCGATCCCCGCGCCGTGAAGGTCGGTGGCCGCCACCTGCCTTGCGATGTTCGACATATGGGGCGAGCACACCCCACGATCGGAACGATGTGCCAGAAGCGCCATTTTTCAAGGCTGCACGAACAGCGCCTGCGGCCGCTAGGGCGTCAGGTGGCCGCGCAGGCTGTAATGCAGGCCGTGCGGGTGAAAGTCGGTCTGCCCTTCGCCGTTGAAATAGGCGGGCACGATCATGTTGACCAGCTTGGACCCGAATCCGTCGCGCAGGGGCTGGGCTACGGGCGCGCCGCCCTTTTCCTGCCAATCCAGCGCAAAGGCATCCCCATCGACCGTCCAGGACAGATCGACCTCCCCCGTGGGGACGGTCAGCGCGCCGTATTTGGCGGCATTTGTCGCAAGTTCGTAAAGGGCCAGCGACAGCCCCACCGCCTGCTGCGAACTGAGCGGGACCGAGGGGCCAGACAGGCGGATGCGCTCTCCTCCGTCCAGATGGGCGCCGATCGATCGTGCCATGACATCGGAAATGTTGGCGCTGTCGCCCAGGCCGGTGAACAGGCCCTGCGCCTTGGCCAGCGCCATGATCCGGGCGCCGACGCTGTCGCGCGCCTCCTGGATGGTGGCAGCGTTGCGCAGACTGGCGGAAACCACCGTCGAGGTCACGGCCAGGATGTTCTTGATCCGGTGCAGCAGCTCTTCCTGCATGACCTCCTGGTCGCGCCGGGCCGTCACCACGGGGGTGACGTCCACGGTGATGTTCATCAGCCCCGCCACCGTGCCGTCATCGTCGTAAAGCGGGCAATAGCTGAAGGTCCAGAATGTTTCCTCGTCAAACCCGTTGCGGGTCATGATCAGGCGCATTTCCTCGGAATAGGTGCCCCGGCCGTTCAGGGTTTCCTCGACCAGCGGGCGCACGTCCTCCCAGACATCGGCCCAGATCCGGCGAAAGGGCTGGCCCAGGGCCCGCGCCTCCTTGCGCCCCAGGACGGGGGCATAGGCGTCGTTGTAGAGCATGATCAGGTCGGCACCCCAGAACATGGAGGTGGCATGCCTTTGCCCCAGCATCATCCGCACGGCCGTGATCAGCGAGACTGGCCAGTTCTCCATCGGGCCAAGCGGGGTCGCGGACCAGTCAAAGCGCCCGATCGCCCGCGCCATGGGCCCGTCGTTCCATGAAAATCTGGCCACCGAAGAGGAGGTGTCCGTCTGGAGACCGGGGCGCGCAGGATTCATGGCTCGCATCGCAAGTGACAGGTTCTTTCCAACATTTCTGCCTTTTGTGCAAAGTTCAACGAAGAAAGCGTGCTTCGCCCCATATGGGCGGGCAAGTAGGGGTTTCCGCAGGTCGCGCCGCGGCAACCTGCTGCCTGCCGCCGGTCCGGACGGGGGTTGCGCTTGCCCGGAACGCCTGCGGTTGGTAACGCTGGTTCGACCGTGATCCGACCGACCGCACCAGAAGGCCATAGCACCATGTTTCCCCGTTCCTCCTTGCGCCTGGCGCTTCTTGCGCTGCTGACCCTGCCCGTCGCCGCCTGCGACAGCGAGGCCATGACAGACCTGCGCCGCAACATCGGGATGGAAGGGGCCGAGCAGGAGCCCCAAGCGCCCGAAGGTCCCCGCCCGCCCGCCGTCTCTCCTCTGGTCGAGCCGATCGAGACAGGCGCGGCCGCGCCCCGACCCATTCCGACCGTCGAGCCCGTGACCTATCGCAGCACGGCCTTTGTCGCAGGCAGCAACGAGCCCTTCTGGAACGTCCAGATCAGCGGCAACACCGCCACCTACCGCACGGCGCCGGACGAGGCGGGCCGCGAGATCCAGGTGAACCGCCTGACCTTTGCGACCGGCGTGGAATATGTCGGCGTTCTGGACGGGCGCCCCTTTGTCGTGAACCTGCGCGCCATTCCCTGCCGCGACGGCGCGCCGCGCGAACGCTTCCGCCTGCCGTCGCGCGACCGTTCTCCGCTGACGGCCCGCCTGACCGTCGGTGGCCAGACGATCGGCGGATGCGGCGCACCTGCGGAACCCGCCCCCGCCCCTGCCGCCCCTGCGGCCGATGCCGAAGTGACCGCCCAAGCCAGTTGACCGTGACCCGGCGCGTGATCGCGCGGAGGCGCCAGCCCTGCCTGCGGCGCCGCCCTGGATCGTCCCGCCTGCCGAAAGGAAGCCCGCCGATGCGCCGACCGCGCCTTATCCGCCAGTTGATGGCCACCACCCTGCCCCTGGCCCTTGTGGTCGGATCAGGCACCGGGACAGCCGTTGCCGAACCGCTGCTGGGCCGCAACATGTCCACCTATGGCCTGCCGGGCGGCATCGACACCCCAACCGCCGAGACGCTGCCGGACGGCACTCTGGGTGCAACGCTGTCCTGGTCCGACTATGCCCGTCGCGGCAACGTCTTTTTCCAGGCGCTGCCGGGGCTGACGGGTGTGCTGCGCTATGCGCGGGTCGACGGCATCAACGATTATCGGAACGAAGGCTTCATCTCGGACCGTTCGCTGGACCTGCGCTATCAGATCATGGGCGAGGACGGCTGGCGGCCGGCCGTGGCGGTCGGATTGCAGGACTTTCTGGGCACGGGGGTCTATTCGGGCGAATACATCGTCGCCACGCGGTCGGTGACCCCGGCGATCCGCGTCTCCGCAGGCCTGGGCTGGGGCACCCTGGCTGGCAAGTCGCGGGTGATCGACGTGACCGACCAGGGCGGCACCACAAATGCCGACCAGTGGTTCAGCGGCGGTGCCAAGCCCTTCGGCTCGGTCAGCTGGCAGGTGAACGACAAGCTGAACCTGGTGGCCGAATATTCGCATGACCGCTATTTCGCCCGCTACAGCGACGGCAACGAATACCAGCAAGGCGACGAACTCGGCAGCAAGGTGAACCTGGCCGCCAACTACAAGCTGGGCCGCAACTATGAGGCGGGGATCTATACGATCGGCGGCAAGACCATCGGCGCGCAGGTGACCATCGCCCTGAACCCGCGCGAGGCCGCCTATCCGTCGGGCCTGGAGAAGGCCCCGGCGCCGGTGCGTCCCCGCCCCACCCCCGCCGCCGATCCCGAAGGCTGGTCGGGCAGCTGGTCACAGGATCCGACCGCGCAGCCGGCGATCCAGAAAGCCTTGGGCGATGCGATGGCCAAGGAAGGCCAGCGGCTGGAATCCATGGCCCTGACCGCCAACCGGGCCGAGGTGCGCCTGCGCAACCAGCGCTACATCAACCAGGCCGAAGCCATCGGGCGCACCGCACGGCTGATGACCCGTGCCCTGCCCTCTTCGGTCGAGACCTTTGTGATCACCTCGACCACCGAAGGGATGCCCACCTCCTCCGTCACCCTGCGCCGATCCGACATCGAGCGGCTGGAAAACACGGAGGCCGGCCAGATCGCGGCCGCCTCGGTCCTGACGGATGCGCCGGCCTCGGCGCCCGGCCTCGTGCAAAGTCCCGGCATCTATCCGCGCCTGCGCTGGTCGGTGAAGCCTTATCTGGACTTGGGGATCTTCGATGCCGAGGACGGCCTGACGCATGAGGTCGGGGCCGAAGCGCGCGCCAGTTATGAGATCATGCCCGGGCTGATCGCGACGGGCGCGCTGCGCCAGCGTGCCTTTGGCAATATCGGCCAGCGTGGCCCCGGCATCGGCCTCCCGGGCCAGCGGGGCGAATATTACGAGCCGGACGTTTACGAGGCGGAACCGACGCTGGAAACGACGCCTCAGGGCGTGCCGCGGGTGCGGTCGGACACGCGGATGTATACCGGCAATTCCAGCCCCGTCATTCCGGAACTGACGCTGGCTTGGTATGCCAAGCCCGCGCCCACCGTCTATTCCCGCGTCACGGTCGGCCTGCTGGAGCGCAGCTATGGCGGCGTGTCGGCCGAAGCCTTGTGGAAGCCCGCGAATTCGCCGCTGGCCTTCGGGGCCGAGGTCAACCGCGTCCGCAAGCGCGACTTCGACCAGCTGTTCGACTTCCGCGACTATGAGGTCACGACTGGCCATGTGTCGGCCTATTACGAATTCACCCAAGGCTTCACCGCGCAGCTTGACGTGGGCCAGTATCTGGCCGGCGACGTGGGCGCGACCGTGACCCTCGCACGTGAATTCGCCAATGGCTGGCGCGTCGGCGCCTATGCCACCAAGACGGACCTGAGCGCCGAGGAATTCGGCGAGGGCAGCTTTGACAAGGGCGTTACGCTGTCGATCCCGCTGGGCTGGGCCACGGGCCAGGCCTCGCGCGAACGTGTGGCGACGAACCTGCGGTCGCTGTCGCGCGACGGCGGTGCCCGGCTGAACGTGAACGGACGGCTTTACGACCGCGTGCGCGACAGCCAGACCGTCGATCTTTATGAAGGCTGGGGGAGGTTCTGGCGATGAGCAGCACCGTCAAGATCATGCTGGCCGCCGCGGCGCTGGCCGGATTGGGGGCCTGCGGCAACGGCGGCGCGGACGAGGGCGGCGCAAGCCCCCTGGGGGTCCTGGCGCAGACCGCCACCCAGGTAGCCGCGGCGCGCCGGGCCGAGGCCGCGCCCGCGCCGGCCGGCGGCCCGCGCGATGCCGTTGCCGAGGCGCTGCGCGTCAACCCCGGCCCGCTGATCCAGGCCGGCTTCGAGAACCTTGGCCGGACGCAGATCATGGCCATGACGGGCCAGAACGGCGCGATGCGGACCTACATGACCCCCGCCGAAGAGGCGCTGATCCTGCGCAACGGGCTGCTGGTCGGCACACGCGGGCTGGGCCATGACCTGTCGGTGGCCGAGGCGGGGACCGAGGCCGCCATCCGTGCCGGCGCCTCTGGTCAGGGGTCGCGGACCATGCGCTATTTCGCCGGCGACGGGCTTGAGCGTCCGCTGCAGTTCGCCTGTTCGGTCGGGCCGGGTCCGAGTGCCGGTGTGGTGGTGGAAAGCTGCGAAGGACACGGCATCACCTTCCAGAACAACTACATGGTCCAGGGCGGCCAGATCCCGGTGTCGCGGCAGTGGATCGGGCCGGGCCTTGGCTATGTCACCGTCCAGACCCTGCGCCCCTGATCCGGGTGACACAACGCAGAAAAACCGGCCTCTTGGGCCGGTTTTTTCTTGCCCGCCAGACTGCACGGGGCGGCAATGAAAAAGGACTGGCCAGTGGCCAGCCCTCTAAGGAAACGGATCGTAGAACCGACCCGATTCGATATCAGCTGTCGTCGTTGTCCGAAGCGACGGCGGCGATGACGCCCAGCAGCAGCAGGGCCGGGATCACCAGACCAGCATTGGTCGTGGCGGCGCGTTCTTCAACGACAACCGGCTCGACTTCGACGACGGGGGCGACGTAGCCACCGGCCAGAGCCGAAGTGGCGGTCAGGCCGAGAGCGGCAGCGAAGGTAGCGAATTTGGTCATGATCATGCTCCGTTTCGTTTGAAAGCTGCCGTTTCCGGCAACATCGCTGCGACAGTTACACAAACCCGTACGGTTGAAAAGCTGCATTGAATCAAATCCGCCGAGGGGTCGAAGCCACTGTTGCATATTGGCCAACACACTGCGCGCCGCTTCGTTCCCGCTTGCGCAAGGCCCAGCAAATACTGTGGCAAAACGGCACTACGCCCGTCGGATGCCCTGCGACAGAAGGAAAAAGATCGCTGCCGCGGTCACGATCGAAGGACCTGCCGGAGTGTCGAGTCGCAGGCTGGCCCACAGCCCCGCCAGCACCGCCCCGGCCGCGATCACGGCCGCCGCCGCAGCCATCAGTTCGGGTGTGCGGGCCCATCTGCGCGCGGCCGCTGCGGGCACGATCAGAAGTGCCGAAATCAGCAGCGATCCCACGACCCGGATCGCCAGGGCCACGACCACGGCCAGGGCCAGCGACAGGACCAGCCGCTCGATCCGCGGGTCGATGCCGGCGGCCATGGCCAGTTCCTCGTTCAGACTGGAGGTCACCAGCCGCTGCCAGCGCAGGACCAGCAATCCCAGGACCAGCGCAGCCCCGGTCCAGATCAGCACCAGGTCGGCGCGGCCGACGGCCAGGATGTCGCCGAACAGATAGCTGCTGAGATCTGATCGCGCGGACGGCACGAAGCTGATCGCCACAAGGCCCACGGCCAGGGCGGAATGCGACAGCACGCCCAGCATCGTGTCCATCGCCTGCCCCCGCGCCACCAGTGCCGAGACAAGGCAGGCCATCACGGTCGCCACCGCCAGGGTGCCGGCATAGATCGAGATCTCGAAGGACAACGCGAGCGCGACGCCCAGGATGGCCGCATGGGCCGTGGAATCGCCGAAATAGGCCATGCGCCGCCAGACGACGAAACTGCCCAGGGGACCCGCCACCATGGCCAGTCCCAGTCCCGCCAGAACGGCGCGCGTGAAGAAATCGTCAAGCATCGGGTTTGATCCGGATCGGGGAAAGGCGCCTCAGTTTGGGGCCGCCGGCGCATGGGAATGATCATGCCGGCAGCCGGGGCCGTGAAGATGGTCCCCCTGCGGCACCCGGTCGTGGTCGTGATCGTGACGGTGGCGGTACAAGGCCAGCGTCCCTTCCGCCCCCGCGCCGAACAGTGCAAGGTATTCAGGGGCGCCGCTGACATGCTGGGGCGTGCCTTCGCAGCAGACATGGCCGTTCAGGCAGACGACTCGGTCCGAGGAGCGCATCACCACAAGCAGGTCATGGCTGACCATCAGGATGGCCGCGCCGGTGTCGCGGCGGACCTCCTCGATCAGCTTGTAGAAGACGACGATGCCCGGCTGGTCCAGCCCCTGCGTCGGCTCGTCCAGAACCAGAAGGTGCGGGTCGCGCAGCAACGCCCGCGCCAGAAGCACGCGCTGGAACTGTCCGCCGGACAGCTGGGTCAGCTGCCGCGGCCCCAGTCCCGGCACCCCCGTGCGCGCCAGGGCCTGTTCGGCCTCGGCATTGCTGACACGGGTCGGCAGGGACAGGAACCGCCGTACGGTCATGGGAATGGCCGTATCCAGCTGCACGCGCTGCGGCACATAGCCGATTCGCAGGCCGGCACGGCGCGCCACCTGCCCCGAGGCCAAAGGCATGTGCCCCAGCAGCGCCCGGATCAACGAGGACTTGCCCGAGCCGTTGGGCCCGACCACCGTCACGATTTCGCCCGGCTGAATGCGGAAATCGACCTGCGCCAGGACAGGCTGCGTGGTCCCGGGCCGGTGGATGGTCAGGCTGCGGGATTCGATCAAGGAGGTCATGCGCCGTCCTCTGCGGAGGCCGGGTCCCCGTCCTGCGCTGCGCAGGTGGCGCAAAGGCCAAGCGCCTCGATGGTCGCCCGCTCGACCCGGAATCCGCCCTGGGCGGCCACCTGGGTCAGCGCGTCGCGCACAGGCCCGGCCGGTGCCTCGGCCACCTTGTCGCAGCTGCGGCAGATCAGAAAGGCGGGGTGGTGGTCATGGCCGGGATGCAGGCAGGCGGCAAAGGCGTTCAGCCGCTGCAACCGGTGCGCCAGCCCGTGGCTGACCAGGAACTCCAGCGCACGATAGGCCACAGGGGGCTGCCGGCCGAACCCTTCGGCGGCAAGCCGGTCCAGCACCTCGTAAGCCCCCATTGCCCGATGGCTTTCCAGCAGGATCTCCAGCGTGCGCCGGCGCACGGGGGTCAGGCGTGCCCCCTGCCCGGCCAGCCGTTCGGCCGCCTCGTCCAGCGCACGATGGGCGCATTCCTGGTGGTCATGAGGCGCAAAGGTCGCGGCGATTCCGTCATCGGTCTGGGGCACGGCAGTCCTTCACGCCTATTCGTTACTATATTACATTCGGGTTGACTTGTTACCGTGTAACACACAGAACCCCGCCATCGCAACGCACACTCAAAGGAGAACCCGATGCACCGTTCTGCATCCGCCGCAGCGATCCTTTCGCTGACCGCCGCCCCCGCCTTTGCCGCGCCGCAGGTGGTGGCCGACCTGGTCCCGACTGGCGCCCTTGTGCAAGAGGTGATGGGCGAACTGGGGCAGGTCCGGGTCCTGCTGCCGCGTGGGGCCAGCGCTCACCATTACCAGATGCGGCCGTCCGACGCGCAGGCGCTGCAATTGGCGGATCTGGTTGTGTGGATGGGGCCGGCTCTGACGCCGTGGATGGCCCGGGCC
Organism: Alphaproteobacteria bacterium; assembly: GCA_016869875.1. Taxonomy (GTDB): domain Bacteria; phylum Pseudomonadota; class Alphaproteobacteria; order Rhodobacterales; family Rhodobacteraceae; genus Paracoccus. The sequence continues at coordinate 1,238 of VGDE01000015.1, read as the reverse complement.
ACGGAGAACCTGGGGAACGCAGCGCAGCTGCGCCTGCTTGAGGCGCCGGGCACGACCTTGCAGGATTACGGCCCGACCAAGGATCACGATCCCGATCATGATCATGGGCACGATCACGACCATGCACACGATCATGACCACGCCGGCCATGGCGATGAGCATGATCACCACCATGACGGCCATGATCACGATCATGCAGGGGGGCACGATCATGATGACCACAGCCACACCGGCACGGACCCTCATGCCTGGCTGTCCCCGCAAAACGCCCGTCCATGGCTGGACGCCATCGTGGCGTCCCTGGCCGCGCAGGACCCCGAAAATGCCGGTACCTATCGCGCCAATGCGGATGCGGCTGCGCAGCGGATCGAAGCGCTGGACGCCACCCTGCGCGAGCAGCTGGCCCCGCATGCCGAAGAGAAGTTTGTCGTCTTCCATGACGCCTATGGCTACTTCACCAGCCATTTCGGCCTGCAACCTGCGGTTCCCGTCGCCTTGGGTGATGCCGCAACGCCTTCGGCCGCGCGGATCGACAGGGTGCGCACCCAGATCCAGGACTCTGGCGCGACTTGTGCCTTTCCTGAATACGCCCATGATCAAGCCCTGATCAACACCGTCATCGAAGGCACAAACGTGCGCCTCGGAGATGAACTCAGCCCGGAAGGGGGCGTGCTGGAGCCGGGTGCTGGACAATATGACGCCCTGCTGACCAACATGGCGAACACGATCGCTGCTTGTCTGCAAGGCGAATAGACAAAATCAGGTGGCCGACAACGGCCACCACGCCCGATGCCGCAGCGGAGCGTCATTCCCGACTAAAATACTTTGACAAACCTGAATCAATTTGTCACCTTTGCGGTATCACCTGTTCCACCCAAGAGGCTGAACCATGACCGCCACGCGCCCTGCAGATTTCACTCGCCCCGGAACCTCGCTTCTGGCCCGGCTTCCGCAGCATGATGCCACGCAGCTGACGCAGGGGGGCAACCAGGCGCTGATCGTGCTGGACGAGCAGGTCTACCAGTTGCGCATCACCCGCGCAGGCAAGTTGATCCTGACGAAGTAGAAAGGCCGGACCATCGCGGTCCGGCCCTTTCCTTACCCCCGGGGCGTTCGCGGCTTGCCACCGCCGGCGGGACGATCTCCGCGCGGCCCGTCAAAGCCCTTGCCGCCGCCGGGACGCGGCTTGCCTTGGAACTTGCCTCCACCTTCTGGACGCGGACCGCCGAAAGGCTTGC
>VGDE01000014.1 GCA_016869875.1 Alphaproteobacteria bacterium | reverse complement strand
AACGCCACAGCGCGGCTCTCCCTCCTCGCGCCGGGCTTGTCCCCTCCCCCACCGGGCTCTGACTCTTGGTGAGGAAGGGCGCTGTTCACGGCACCGGCCTCAGGTCAGCGCGACACGACCAAGCCGTCGTGGACCGGGAGAGCGGGAGACGGGGCGGCTATGCCGCCCCGGCCCCCATCCTCACTCAGCGGCCATGCCTTGCGGATCGCCCTCCTCCACGCGGGCAGTGCCGTCTTCCCCGGCCCCGGAGGGAGCCTCTCGTGCGGGATCGTCCGCGTCGTCTGGTTCCGCGTTATTGGCCTCGCCGGTCGGGTCGGTCGGCAGGCAAGCTGACCCGGCAACCTCGACGCCGATGGTTCCGCTGTCGGCGTCTCCCAGCCGCAGCGGCTCGGGCAGCCAGCCGGTCTCCGCCAGGAGCCGCTCGGCTTCCCGCGCCATGTCGGGTTTCTTCAGGTGATCGATGCGCTGCGCCGCTGCCTCCCCTGCGCCTTCGCGCACTGCCGCAAGGATGCGCGGCTTGGTCACCCGGCCAAGATAGCTCTCGACCGTGGGCCGCCAGCCCGCCTCCACGAGATCGAGCTCTGTTGCCCGGGCCAGCCGGTCGGCCTCGCGGAGGCGCTGCTCGAGACCCCCCTGGCTCAGGCTCGTGCCGCCGCTGAAGCCGGGCCGCTCGACAAGCGCATTGACCCCGAAGCTGACGCAGTGGGCCAGCAGAGCCAGCCGGCTTGCATCGTCGAGGCTCTCGAGCCAGGTCCAGAGCCGGTCGTCATCCTCGGCATCGGGCAGGTCGGCCTGCCACACCGCATGGCGCGCAGCGATCCGTTGCGCGGGCAGGCTGTCGGCAAGACCCGGGGCCTGCACGGGAAAGTAGACGGTTCGGACACAGGCCTCCAAGGCCGCGCCGCAGCCGCGGCTGACAAAACAGTCCAGCACCAGCCGGTGCAGAAGGGCTGTCAGCGCGACATGCGGGTGCGCGGCCAGGGCGTCGCGCAAGGCCAGCGTGCGATACGCGGTCAGCTCCACCACCAGGCTCTCGGCCAAGGGCTTGAGGGTGTCGGTCTCCTCGGCACTTTCCTCGCCGGTGCCTGGCTCACCCGTCATCGTGATGGCGGCGAGTTGTCCGGGGTCGTGGGGCGTGACGCCGCCCGTCGCATCGGGCAATCCCTCGGCCGCACCGGCCTCAGCCCCGTGCCCGGCCTCATCGTCGGGCCGGACATGGCCGCGATCGACCATCAGCCTGCCGTCGCCGCCTATGCTGACAAATACCCCGGCGCGCGCCATCTGCTCGGGCGAGAAGACCACCGGCCTGTGCTCATAAGCCTCGAGCGCCGCCTCGATCTCTCCCAGCCGCCGGTCCACATCTTCGGGCAGTTCCTCGGCTTCGGCATGCTCGGCCTCGAGCAGGTCGTACTCGTCGCGCAAAGCCTCGCGGGTGGCGCGCTCCTCGTCGGTCAGGTCGATGGTGGTGCCGGCAATCCGCCGAAGCCCGCGGTCGTGGCCATAGGGAAAGCTCGCGGCCGCCTCGACCCAGGCCCAGCCTTCCGCGGCAATCGCCTTGGCCTCACACTTCAGCTTCTCCGCGACCAGCCGATCGAGCAGGGCCACGTCCTGCAGCCAGCCGCCATCGTCGGTCTCGAAGAGATCGCGCAGCACCGTGCCGCCCGCCGCCTCGTAGGCGGGAATGCCCACGAAGAGCGCCCGCCGGTCGGAGGCGCGCACCGTGGTCTCGGTCAGCATCCGGCGGATGGTGTAGGGCTCCTTCGACCAGCTGTCCTTGACCGCTTGCCAGACCTGCTCCTGGCGGGCCTGATCCTCCGAGACGGTGAAGGCCATCAACTGCTCGAGTGTCATGGCGTCCTCGGCGTAGACCTCGAGCAGCGCGGGCGAGACAGAGGCCAGCCGCAGGCGCTGCTTGACGACCTTCACGTCGACGAAAAAGGCCGCGGCAATGGCCTCCTCTGTCATGCCGGTCTCCCGCAGGGTCTGGAAGGCCCGGAACTGGTCGAGCGGATGGAGCGGCGCCCGCTCGATGTTCTCGGCCAAGGACAGCTCGGCCACGAGCACGTCCATATCGGACCCGCTCCCCGAGACGATGCAGGGCACGGGCGCGGTCTTCGCCAGGCGCTTCTGTTTGACCAGCAACTCGAGTGCGCGGAAGCGCCGGCCGCCGGCGGGCACCTCGAAGAGGCCGGTCTCCGCGCCGTCCTCGTCCAGGACGGGACGGACATGGAGGGACTGGATCAGGCCCCGCCGGGCAATGGATGCGGCAAGCTCCTCGACCGAAACGCCGGCCTTGATGCGCCGGACGTTGGACTGGCTGAGGACCAGCTTGTCAAAGGGGATGTCGCGCGCGGACGCGAGGGTGATGGGGGATATGGCTTTGGCCATGGCCGTGTTCTCCGCGACGGGCGCCGGGGAGCCACTCTCCCTGGCTTTCAACCCGTCACGAACACCCCAGCCCTCCTCTGGCTCTCCGCAAGCCGCCTCTGGGGCGCGGTCAGCATTAAGACGTTTGCCAGAGGGCGATGGCTCCCGAACTTGGCAGTTTGATCGTAGGCAAACAGCCCACGTTGCGCTGACACGTCTTCAGGCGAGCTTGCTAGACGGTGCCGACGACAACGGGAGACCAAGGGTGGCCATCCTCCGGTTCATCGGGTGCGCCGGGTGGTGTGAGAGCGGGCTGCTGCGCATGCATCCAGTCGGCGGCCTGCTGCGCCTTGCCGGCAGCCGTGAAGATCGCGCGGGGGTCTGCAGCCATGACCTTGAGCCACGAGCCGATGTAGGCGGCATGGTCGGGCCGCGGATGATGGGCAATGCCGAGATCGGCAAGCACGAGGCCGCTGAGGATCTCGACACAGCATTCCTCTGCCGCATAAGCCTGCGAACCGAACCGGCCCGAGAGATCGCGATCAAGCCTGTGTTTTGCCCCCGAGGCGTGGCCATGCTCATGCAGCCAGACCCCATAAAACGAGGCAGCGTCCCGGAACTGCGCGAACTCGGGCATGAACACCGTGTCCACGGAGGGACGGTAGAAGGCTTCTGAGCCGCCAAACACGGTTCTTATCCCAAGGTTGGCGATGAAGGCTTCCGCATGTGCCAGACGCTCGCTCTCGGGCAGGCACGGTGTCAGGGGGCGTTCGTATCCGTCCACTTGGGCCAGGTTGAACACCGCAAAAGCCCGCGCCACCATCCGGGCGCGACCGCCATCGTCCTTGCCGTCGTCCTCTGCCTTTGTCTCCTCGCGCGAGGCGATCTGCTTCCACAGAACCACGGTGGTCGAGCGCTCACCCTTGCGAACCTGAGCACCGGCAGCCTGCCATTGCCGGTAGGTGCCCCACAGGCCATCGCTGTAACCCGATGTCATGGCCACGACCCACAGCGCCACGGTGTTGATGCCCCGGTAACGCTTGCCTGATGCAACATTGGTCGGGCGGGCGGCATGGGCACCGTCATGGAACCACGGGGCGAGCCACTCACCGGCCCCGTGCTCGAGGGCCGCGATGATTTCTGCGGTAACCCGCGTGTAGATGTCAGCGCGCGCTTCAGGACCTGTCCTGCGAAATGATGGGACAGTTCCCCGGGAGCGACGGGACCGTGTGGAATGACCGCCGCTTGCAGGTTCTGTCGCTCGGGCAGTTCGCTTTGGTCCAGACATTGGAATTTCCTCCGCGACGGGCGCCGGAGGCCTCTCCTCCAGCCCTCGACCCGTCACGGACAGTCCGCCGGACCTCTGGCTCTCTGTGGCAGGCGGCGCAGGACAGGCGGGTGGACAGCCTGCCAGGACAAAGCGCGCAACGCCTCTTTGGGCTTGCCGAACCAGCAGCGTGCGTGTTCTGTTCTCGATCCGCGACAGTGCCGACCCAAAGGATCCCGCCGCCGATGTATCGCTTCCTGCATTCCTCAGATCTGCACCTGGGCAAGGCCTTCGGCACCTATCCCGAAGCCATCCGCAACCGCCTGCGCGAGGCCCGCCACGGCGCGATCGCGCGGCTGGCCCAGGCCGCGCGGGACGGTGGCGCGGCCACGGTGCTGCTGGCGGGCGACACCTTCGACGCCGAGACCCCTGCCCCCGACACCCTGCGCCACGCCCTGCGCGCCATGGCGGCCGAGGCCGACATCACCTGGATCATGCTGCCGGGCAACCATGACAGCCTTGCCGCGACCGAACTGTGGCGGCGCATCGGGTCCGACGCGCCCCCGAACCTGCGGGCGATCACCAGCCCCGATCCGGTGGAACTGGCCCCCGGCGTGATTGTCCTGCCCGCCCCCTGCACGCAGCGCCGCCCCGGCCGCGACCTGACCGAGGCGATGGCCGCCCCCACCCCCGACGGCTGCCTGCGCATCGGCCTGGGCCACGGCGCGATCGCCGATTTCTCGGGCGAGGAAGGCGCGGCGGGCATCATCGCCCCCGACCGCGCGCAAAGATGCGGCCTGGATTACCTGGCGCTTGGCGACTGGCACGGCCGGATGGAGGTGAACGCGGCCACCTGGTATTCCGGCACGCCCGAGGCCGACGGCTTCAAGCACTCTGCGGCCTGCTGCGCGCTGCTGGTGACGCTGGACGGGACGGCGCGCGTCCGACCGGTGGAAACCGGCAGCATGGGCTGGCAGACCGTCACGCTGGACCTGCTGCCCGGCGACGATCCGCTGGCCCGGCTGGACGCCGCCCTGCCCCTGCCGATGATGCGGCGCAACCTGCTGGTCCGGCTTGTGGCGACCGGGCGGCTGCCCCTGTCCGACCGGGCCGCGCTTGACGCGGCGGCGCAGGCGGCCGCCCCCGACTTCGGCTGGTTCGGCCACGACCTGTCCGGCCTCGCGACCGAGGCGCGGCCCGACGACCTGGACGGGATCGACCGCGCGGGCGCGCTGCGCCAGGCGGCCGAGGCGCTGCTGGCCGAGGCGGGCGACGGGGATCGCAGCGCCACTGAGCGCGCGGTGGCCGCATCCGCGCTGTCGCGGCTTTATGCCCTGGCGCAAGAGGTGGGGGCATGAAGATCCGCGCGCTGCAACTGACCAACGTGCGCCGCTTCGCCGGCCACACCGCCCGGATCGAGGGGATCGGCGACGGCATCACCGTGCTGTGCGAGCCCAACGAATTCGGCAAGTCCACCTTCTTCGACGCCATCCACGCGCTGTTCTTCGAACGCCACCGCGCCACCCGCGCAGGGATCAAGGCGCTGCAACCCCATGTCGGCGGCGCGCCCGAGGTGGCGGCGGATCTGGACCTGCCCGACGGGCGCTACCGGGTGGAAAAGCGGTGGCTGACCCGCGCCTCGGCCAGGGTGTCGCGCGACGGGCGGACGGTGGCCCAGGACGACGAGGCCGAGGCCTGGATCGACCGGATGCTGGGGGCGGGGCTGTCGGGGCCGTCGGGCCTTCTGTGGGTGCGCCAAGGCCTGCTGGGCCTGGAACCCGAGGGCAGTTCGGCCAGCGACAAGTCCGACCGCGAACGGGCGCTGTCGGCGCGGCGGGATCTCTTGTCCTCGGTCGCGGGCGAGATCGACATGATGACCGGCGGGCGCAGGCTGGATGGGGTGGCGGCAAAGGTCGGCGATGCGCTTGGCAGGCTCGCGACCGCGACCGGCAAGGCCAAGGCAGGCGGCGAATGGGCCCGGGCCGAGGCCGAGGCCGAGGCCCTGCGCGCCGAGGAGGCCGAGCTTGCCGCCAAGGCCGCGCGGCTGTCGGGCGACCTGACCCGCCGCAGCGAGGCGCAGCGCCAGGTTGCAGCCCTGGACGACCCGGCCGAGGACCGGCGCCGCGCCGAGGCCCTGGCTGCTGCCCGCGCCGCCCTGGCCGAGGCCGAGGCCCATGCCGACCGGCTGGGGGCGGCGCAGCGCGCCCTGGCCCTGGCACAGGCCACCGACGACAATGCGCGTGCCGAGATCGAGCGGCTGGAAACGCTGTCGGACCGCGCTGCCTGCGCGGCCCAGGCCCTGGCCGCGGCGACCGAGGATGCGGCCCGTCATGACAGCCGCACGGCCACCCTGTCCCAGGCCGAAGGCGACACCGCCGCCGCCCTTCGGGATGCCGAGGCCGCCACCCGCGCCCTGCGCGACCGTCTGGCCCTGGCGCAGCGGGCGCGCCTTGCCCGCGCCGCGCAGGACCGCGCCACGCACCTGGCCCGCAGCCTGGCCGAGGCCGAACGCCTGCGCGCCGAGATCGAGGCACAGCGGGCGCAGCGCGGGTTGCTGGTGGTGACGCCGCAGGCCCTTGCCGCCGCCGAACAGGCCGCCGACGAGCTGAACCGGGCCGAAGCCCGCCTGGACGCGCAGTCGGTCAGCCTGTCCCTTGCCTATAGCGGCGCCGCGCGGGTCCGCGCCGATGGGGCCGACCTGCCCGAAGGCCCGCACCGCCTGACCGGCCCGCGCGACTTCGACCTGCCCGGCATCGGCACCATGCGGATCGACCCCGGCACCCAGACCGGCGGCGACCGGGCGCAACTGGACAAGGCCGCGGCCACGCTGGCCCAGCGGCTGTCCGCCTGCGGGGCCGAGGATCTGGCCCAGGCCCGCGCCCGCCTGGTCGAGGCGCAGCGGCTGGACGACAGCCTGCGCAGCGCCCAGGCCCTTCTGGCCCAGCTTGCCCCCGACGGGCTGGAGGCCCTGCGCCAGGCCCATGCGCAGACGGTCGCGGAAGCCGGTGCGGGCGCTGAGGACGCGGGCGACCCCGCCGCCCTTGAAGCGGACCTTGCCACCGCCACCGCCACCGAGGATGGGGCCCGCGCCGCCGCGGCCGAGGCCCAGTCGGCCCTGCGCGCCGCGTCCGAGGCCCGGGCCGCCGCCGCCGCCACGCTTGCCGCCGCCCGCCGCACCCATGAGGCCGCGGCCGCCGAGGCCGGCGATCCGGCGGCGCTGACGGCCCGGCTGCGCGATCTGCGCGACGCCCGGACGGGCCACCAGTCGGGGCTGGCCGATGCCCAAGCCGAATGCGCGCGGCTGGAACGGGCCGCCCCCGACCTGGACATGGCCCGCGCCGCCCTGTCGCGCGCCCAGTCGGTCGCGGCCCAGGCCAAGGCGCAGCGCGACCGCCTGCGCGAGGATCTGGCGATGCTGAACGGATCCATCGGCACCCTGGCCGAGGAAGGGATCGAGGAACGCCTGGACGAGGTCCGCGGCAGGCTTTCCGACGCCGAGGCCCGCGCCGCGCGCTATGCCGCCGAGGTGCAGTCGCTGACCCGCCTGCGCCGGGCGCTTGACGAGGCGCGGCGCCAGGCGCGGGACGCTTATCTGGGGCCGGTGCTGCGCGAATTGCAGCCTCTGCTGGCAGTGATCCATCCCGGCGCCACGCTGGAGATCGACGACCAGACCCTGCTGCCCGCCGTGCTGACCCGCGACGGCCAGCCCGAGGCCCTGGACATCCTGTCAGGCGGCACGCGGGAACAGGTAGCAATCCTGACCCGTCTGGCTTTTGCGCGGCTGTTCGCACGCGCAGGCACCCAGGTGCCGGTGATCCTGGACGACGCCCTGGTCCACAGCGACGACGACCGGATCGAGGCGATGTTCACCGCCCTGCACCGCGTGGCCCAGGACCAGCAGATCCTGGTCCTGACCTGCAGACAACGGGCCTTCGCGGCCTTGGGTGGAGAACGGGCACGGGTCAGCGTTGAGACGGTCTGAGGCTTCCCAGTCTTGGCGTAATCTAAAAGCTTGAACGTCGCAAAGGGCGGAGAGCTGCCTGACGGCAGTGCAGCATAACCTCCAGAGCATTTGGAGAAAGCCGCCGTTCGCCGATTTAGGGAGATAAAGCCTCGGATTCCGCGGTCCAGACTATCGAATCCACTGCCGTCGTTCTTTCTTCAGGTGGCGTGACGTAACGTCGCGCAGCCACAGGACGCATGACAGGATCAACCTGTCACATCATGATCCTCCCATGCGAAACCTGAGAACAGTGTTTCCATTTTTCACTCTGGCTCATGCACCGGCCTTAGGGCTGCCTTGAAGAGGGAGGTTGACGAGCACTTACAGCAGGCTGCAAACTCAAGCGGCTCTTAATCTACGATCCTGCAGTCGGTCGGGACGCGAAATCGGTAGTGGCAGCTTGACGCTGGAACGCTGCCAGCGGGAACGGTCCAGTTGCTCAGGTGTTTTGCGTCATGGGCTATCAGGCGATCCGTATGACCAAGGCTTCACACTGGCGGGCGCTGCTCGTGAATGCAGCCGCCTTGTTGTTCATGGCGGGGTTTCTGGCCCACTCGGCTATTGCGGGAGGGATGCTGTCGCATTCTTCCGTTCCCGTTAGCCACACCCACGGCCATACCATGGCTGGTCATATGAGTTCGGCCTGTGATGTCACCCCTTTGCAGAGCGCAGCCACAGCTTGTGCTGCCTCGGCGCATGATCACGGCGATGGCTCTGGAGCACTCCCGTGTTGCGGAGATGTCTGCCACCTGGCGCTTGCACCGCAGGAGATCGTGTCTCCACAGCGCATGGCGCACGAGGAATCAATTGTTCTGGTTTCCGCGCCGCTCCTCAGTGGACGCGTGCTCGAAGGTCCGCGCCGACCTCCGCGGCTTCTCGTCTGATCCCATCGCAACACTGCGGGACGTGCGCCTGGCCTGACATGGTCTGGCCGGCGGTTCTCTTCTCTCCTTTCGTTTGAGGATGCCGCATGCCGGTGTTCCAAGAGGCGACCTGCAGGACTGCGTTGGGACTCATGCTGCCAAGTGGTTAACTGCCGCGAACCAAGCGGCCCGACTTTTCCAATCCTTACTAAAACCTCAGGAGAACAGCCATGGGTAAACTTCCCTTCACCGCAGCACTCGCCGTGCTTCTTGCCACGCCCGGTTTCGCGCAAGACGCCGCTCCCGCCCAGCAGGGGGCGCCCGCGAACCAAACCGAGCAGACGGCGGATCTGTCGATCCTGCCCCAGGGGTGCCAGGACGCGATCCAGCAGTCCGGAATGCCGGGAATGATGCACGGAGGCATGATGGGCGGCATGGACATGTCCAAGATGATGGGCGGCATGGAGCGTATGGAAGGCATGGACGAGGCCCAGACGGCCTCCATGGACGCCATGATGAAGATGAATGTCCCCATGATGGCAACGCATATGATCAAGGATCCCGACCTTGCCTTTCATTGCGGGATGATCGCGCATCATGCGGGCGCCATTGCGATGGCAGAAGTTGAGCTGAAGTATGGCAAGGATGAGGCATCGAAGGCGATGGCTCAGAAGATCATCGACGCGCAGGGGCCGGAAATCGAAGAGATGACGGCTTGGGTCGAGGGGCATACGGCCCAGCAATAAGCAACTGGCCGCCGGCGCATGAAGCGTCGGCGGCTCCTCCTTCCCCCGCAATTCCCTGTCCTGTGACCAGACATGCCAGGATGACCCAGGAATAATGAAAGGAGGATCACGGTGCGGAATCTGTTCGGGAAAGGACACACCATGTCGACGCCTCACAGTGATCATACCGCTCACGGCCAGCTGCACCGAGGCTCGAACGACCCCGGTGACAGCACGCATCGGGTCAAGGACCCAGTCTGCGGCATGATGGTCGACCCACACACCTCGACGCATCGGGCAGAGCACGGAGGCCGAACCTACCACTTCTGCTCGGCCGGGTGCCGGACGAAGTTCCTGGCCGATCCGGCCCGCTATCTCGATCCGGCCATGACCGCGGCGTCCGAGCCAGTGCCGGAAGGCACGATCTACACCTGCCCGATGCATCCCGAGATCCGGCAGGTCGGGCCGGGATCCTGTCCGATCTGCGGGATGGCCCTGGAGCCTCTCTTGGTCAGCTTGGAGGCTGAACCGAACGAGGAACTGATTGACATGCGGCGCCGCTTGCGGATCGGGCTGGCGCTGACAATCCCGGTGGTCATCCTGGAGATGGGCGGGCATTTCCTCGGGCTGGATCACTACCTCGGGCAGCGCACGTCCAACTGGCTGCAGCTGATCCTGGCGACACCAGTCGTGCTCTGGGCCGGATGGCCTTTCTTTGTGCGTGCCTGGCAGTCGCTGGTGACCCGCAACCTCAACATGTTCACCCTGATTGCCTTGGGGACAGGCACCGCGTGGGTCTACAGCATCGTGGCAGCGGTATTACCCGGCATCTTCCCTGATGCGTTTCGCCAGCATGACGGATCGGTCGCGGTTTATTTCGAGGCGGCCTCTGTCATCACCGTGCTGGTGCTGCTGGGTCAGGTCCTGGAACTGAAGGCGCGCGAAGGCACCAGCGGGGCGATCCGCGCACTGCTGGATCTGGCGCCAAAGACGGCTCGGCGGATAAGGGGGGATGGCACCGAAGAAGAGGTGCCGCTCGACCTCGTGCAGGTGGGCGATCGGCTCAGGGTCCGTCCCGGCGAGAAGGTGCCTGTGGACGGGGCGGTTCTGGAAGGGCGCAGCGCGGTGGACGAGTCGATGGTCACGGGTGAATCCATGCCCGTGACCAAGGAGGCTGGCGCCACGGCGATCGGCGGGACCATGAACCAGTCCGGCGCCCTGGTTATCGAGGCGCGCAAGGTGGGCCGCGACACCATGCTGTCCCAGATCGTGCAGTTGGTGGCCGAGGCGCAGCGCTCGCGTGCGCCGATCCAGCGGCTTGCAGACCGGGTCTCGGGGTGGTTCGTGCCAGCGGTGATCCTTGTGGCCTTGCTGGCCTTTGCGGCCTGGTCCATCTGGGGACCCGCGCCGCGTTTCTCGTTCGGGCTGATCGCCGCCGTCTCGGTCCTGATCATCGCCTGCCCCTGCGCCCTCGGCCTTGCTACCCCGATGTCGATCATGGTGGGGGTCGGCCGCGGCGCGCAGGCCGGCGTCCTGATCAAGAATGCCGAGGCTTTGGAGCATATGGAGAAGGTGGACACCATCGTGGTCGACAAGACCGGCACCCTGACCGAAGGCCGGCCCGCCGTCACCGCGATCGTTCCCGCCCCCGGGTGGACCGACGCCGAAGTGCTGCGTCTTGCCGCCGGCGTGGAGCGGGCCAGCGAACATCCCCTGGCGCTTGCCATCGTGCGGGCCGCGGAGGACCGGGGCGTGGCAACCGCACCTGTGGCAGAGTTCGACTCGCCCACGGGCAAGGGCGCCCTGGGCATGGTCGAGGGCAAGCGCATCGCCCTGGGCAATGCCCGGTTCCTTGCCGAGCAGGGTGTTGATGTCGCGCCTCTCGCGGCCCGTGCTGACGAATTGCGTGCCGATGGCGCCACCGCCATCTTCATGGGCGTGGATGGCGAGCCTGCCGCGATCTTTGCCATCGCGGACCCGGTGAAACCCTCAACGCCAGAGGCCCTCGCTGCCCTCAAGGCCGATGGCATCCGGGTTGTCATGTTGACCGGCGACAACTGGACCACGGCAAGAGCCGTGGCGCGGCAGCTTGGCATCGACGATGTCGAGGCCGAGGTTCTGCCCGACCAGAAAAGCGCCGTGGTCCAGCGCTACAAGGCGGAAGGGCGGATCGTGGCCATGGCGGGCGACGGGGTCAACGATGCCCCTGCACTGGCCGCCGCCGATGTCGGCATCGCCATGGGCACTGGCACCGATGTGGCCATGGAGAGCGCCGGCGTCACCCTGCTGAAGGGCGATCTGACCGGCATTGTCCGGGCACGGCGTCTGTCCGAGGCGGTCATGCGCAACATCCGCCAGAACCTGTTCTTCGCCTTCATCTACAACGCACTCGGCATCCCAGTCGCGGCAGGGGCTCTTTATCCGGTCTTCGGCCTTCTGCTGTCGCCAATCATCGCAGCCGCCGCCATGGCCCTGTCTTCGGTCAGCGTGATCGCCAATGCCGCGCGGCTGCGGGGCGTGAAGCTGTGAGGACATGGCCCGGTCACATCACCAATGCGGGCGCGGCACATTGCCGCTCCCCCTTTCCTTTGGCCAGTCTCTGGCTGAAGTTAGGGTATGTCAGACCCATGAAGCATGACGTGCGCACCATCCATGATCTGTCGCAGGGCGCGTTTGACAGGACGCTGCGTTGCCTGCGTGGTGACCCTGCTGCCAGAGCTTCCGAAAAGCTGGCCTCTCACTGCGGGACGATGCGATGAACGCGCATTCCGGATTTGCCAAAGGACGCCTTCGGGATTGGCTGCGGCGAGCCGCCGCAGTTCTCCTGCTGGCGGCCTCGGTGGTTCTGGTTCTGCAGACAACGGCTCATGTAAGGATGGGCGTTCCGATGATCTCCAAGCAGGCGACAGCCTCCATGCTGAATCATCCCTGCGCCCATTCTGGCGCAAAGTCTGACGCGTCCGCCCCATCCATTCCCAATCCCTGCAGTGCTGACACCGATGGCCTCGGGAGCCACGGCGACAGTTGCGAGCAGCTTTGTGCGATGGGTGTGGTTTTGCCTGATCCCTTAACCATCCCGTCCTCTACCGGCGGGAACATTCCGGATATGATCTGGACAGGGCTTTGGGGCCATTCGGCCGGGGCCATCCTGCGTCCGCCGCGCCGCTTCGCCGTCGCATAATAGCGCTTTCGCCCAAAGACCCACCGGTCCCTTGCCGTCAGCCCATTGGCTGCAAGCGCCATCCCATCCAGATTTTAGAGGAAGACGGACGTTCCTGCGTAACGCCGCACCTCACAAAAACAGGACGTAAAACCCATGAAACGAACGTCAATGGCCCTTTGCGGGGTTTTGGCGGCAATGCTGCCTGCCGCTGCCCTGGCCGATGCCTCACACGACGGCCATCACCCTGCCGTGCAGCAAGGCCAGACTGCGGCGCTTGCCTCAGGTGGAACGGTCTATTCCGCCAACGAAGGCGACAGCACCATCAGCGCCCTCGATCTGGCCACGGGAGCCGTCAATACTGTGGCTATCCCCGTGGCGCCCCACAATGTGGACCTGACGCCTGACGGCCGCTTTCTCCTCGCGGTCGGCACCCCTCCATCCGACGATCATGGTTCGGAAGGGCATGGTCATGATAGGGGGGCGACTGGCCTTCTGGTGCTGCTCGATCCACAGGATTTGTCGAAGCTGCCCGTCACGGTCGCACTTGGGGATCATCCTGCCCATGTCGTGCCTGATCGGAATGGCCGCGCCTTCGCCTCGCTTTCGGGCAGCAATGAGATCGCGGTGGTCGATCTGGCGGAAGGCACTGTGGTCAACCGGATCGGAACCGGCGCCTATCCGCATGGACTGCGCCTGAAGCCTGACGGCACCGAGCTTTACGTGGCCAATGTCGAGGATGGGTCTGTTTCCGTCATCGACACACAGAGTCTTAGCGAGGCGGCTCGCATACCGGTTGGTGCTGCCCCGGTGCAGGTCGGCTTCACTCCGGACGGCACCCGCGCCTATGTCTCGCTGCGCGATGAAAACCGCGTCGCGGTCATCGATACCGCCTCGCGCAAGCTCAAGGGCAAGATCGAGGTTGGACCGGGTCCCATCCAGCTCATGGTGACGCCCGATGGTGCGCAGGTCTATGTTGCGAACCAGGGTTCCGAGGCTGCGCCGAACGGCACCGTGTCCATCATCGACACGACAAGCGGCGAAGTGACGAAGACCGTGAAGACAGGCCTTGGCGCGCATGGCGTATCAATAGCGGCGGATGGGGCCTTCGTGTTCGTGACGAATATCAACGATAACAGCGTCTCGGTCATCGATGCCCGGCGGCAGGAGGTGGTGGCGACCGTCCCGGTCGGCAATAGTCCGAACGGCATCGCGTATGGACCCTCACGCTGAGGCGGCGAGCCAGGGGGCGCCGGAATGTCCGGCGTATCCCGGTTCGCATCACCAGATCATCCGAGAAAGAACATCATGAGACTATTTTGGATCGCGGCGCTTACCGTTCTGGTTACGGGGGGCGCCTGGTGGGTTCTGAACCGCCCCGGCACCGGTATCCCGGCAGCAGGCGGCCAAGCGCTCGCCGTCGTGACGATGCCCGCCACCTTGTCGGCGGAAGCGCGCGCCGGCCAGCAGGCCTTCGCCAGGAACTGTGCTTCCTGCCATGGCAACGATGCCGAGGGAAAGGCAGGGGTCGCCCCACCGCTGATCCACAAGATCTACGAGCCTGGCCACCACAGCGACACGGCCTTCGTGATGGCCGCGCGCAGTGGCGTCCGCGCGCATCACTGGACCTTCGGCGACATGGCCCCGGTGCCGGATGTGACTGATGCTGAACTGGCCCACATCATCCGGTTCGTGCGGGAGGTTCAGGTGGCGAATGGCATCATGTGAGCAGGGGCATTATTTGCGGCAGTCATGCCTTGGCCGTCCTCAGAAAGACGCTCAGTCGCTGTTCCGCGCGGCCTGAAGCACCTGGATTCGCGCGGGCCAGGTCGATTTGATATAGGCAAGGATGGCGATGATGTCGTCATCCTCCAGGATATTACTAAATGCCGGCATGCCGGACGTCATCCGGACGCCCAGGTCATCCAGGACGGCTTGGCCGCCACGGCGGATATAGTCCATCAGCATCGCATCGTCGTGATGCCACGTGTGACCTGTCTCGTCATGCGGCGGGGCGGGCATGACACCAGCCTCGCCCATGATCTGCCAGTCCGGCTGCCCTTCCAGCTGAGTGCCGTGGCATGCCGCGCAATGCTCGGCATAGAGCCGAGCGCCCCGTTGCAGGTCTTGCGCTCTGCCAAGGGTCCAGGTGGCCCAGACGGCTGCCCCGACAAGGGCCGGGACCAGCAGCCATCGCAGCCAGACAGGGAAAGGGAATGGGACGTTTGCTGGCATTACCGAGAACTGGCTGCCCTTTGAAGAAAGGTCAACCTCCGCAGGAGCCTGCATCTCTCAACAACTGAAGCAGAAAAGCGCATGGGATAGCCTGCCTCACGCTGCCCGTTCGACTTCTACGGTCAGATGCGAGAGATCGTGAATGTGCGACAGTCTTGCCCGATAGGCTGCCGGCTCCAGAGGTCACTTGAGCGGATCGAGAGGATCGCGGCCAGGTGGCCAGGTCCCAACTGCCAGACATGCAGGTCTGTGATCCGGTCCGAGCCGGTTTCGATCGCGGCCCGTATCTCCTCCGGCAAATCCTCCTCCTCGGACACGTAGTCAAGCAGCACCCGACCCGTGTCGCGGATCAGACTCCAGGACCATCGGGCAATCACCAGAGCCCCAACAATGCCCATGGTCGGATCAAGCCAGTTCCAGCCGTAGAGGCTGCCCATGGTCAACGCCACGATCGCCAGCACGGACGTCAGGGCATCGGCCAGGACGTGCAGATAGGCGGCCCGCAGATTGTTGTCGGTCGCATGACCATGGTGCAGGCCCGGCGCGGGGGAATGATCATGCCCATGCTCATGATGCTCATGATGCTCATGGTTATGAGGATGACCGTGCCCGTGGCCATGATGGTGATGGCCGTGGTCCTCGCGCAGCAGCCAGGCACAGAGCAGATTGACGATCAGACCGACCACGGCCACGGTAATGGCCTCGCGAAAGCTGATCGCAACCGGGCTGTAGAACCGCATCAGGCTTTCCCAGCCGATCAGTAGGGCGATCAGCGCCAGCACGACCGCACTCGCAAAGCCCGCCAGATCCCCCATCTTGCCGGTGCCGAAGGTGAAGCGGGCATTGTGAGCGTTGCGCCGGACATAACGATAAGCAAGCGCGGCAATCAACATCGCCCCGGCATGGGTCGACATGTGCCAGCCGTCGGCAAACAGGGCAATCGAGCCGAAGACGCTGCCAGCCGTAATCTCTACTACCATCATCGCGGCGGTGATGGCGATGACCAGCCAGGTCCGACGCTCGTTCCGTGCATGATTATCACCGAGGTAGACATGCTCGTGCGGGCTGGCCAGCCGCGAGGCCTGGATGTTCATTTGAGATAGGTCCTGATGATGTCGATCAGTTCGCCCGCGGCCTCTCCGCGCGCCACGTCCTCGTCCCGGTCCGGGTTCGAGACATGCTCCCGGATATGGTCCTCGATCAGCTCTGCCGTCAGCCCGCCCACTGCGCCGCGGATGGAGGCGACCAGGTTCAGGACCTCGCCGCAGGGTGCGTCGGTGTCCAAAGCGCGTTCGACGGCCACGATCTGGCCCTTCAGGCGGCGGACGCGGGCCAGGAGTTTCGTCTTATGCTTGGTTGTATGAGCCATAACATAGGGGGATACCCTATATTATTGAAAGCACAAGATCGATATCACGTATCGCTGGATGACAGCTTCGCTTCCGGTCCGAGGCAGTTCCGTGCAGGATTGCAGGAAGAATGAGTGGCTGGTTTGAGAAACGCCGCATTGCAGCATGGTTCCGGGCCGATCGTCGGCTTAGAGCCGACTGCGCTTGGATGAGGCACGAGGGCTAACGGCGTAGGGGGCCATGTCCGGGCGGAGGCAAGTTAGATAGGCAAGGGGTGGATCACGGCGCGGGGGCGGCCAGCCTCTTCCCAAAGGAAAGCCAGCGTGATCGGCAGGCGGAAGCGGCGGGGGCCGGCTGCGCCGGGGTTCAGCCAGAGGGTGCTGCCGGTTTCCTCGATGCCGGGCTTGTGGGAGTGGCCCGAGATCACGACGTTCCACCCCTCGGCTGCCGGATCGGCCCGCAAGGCCTTGCGGTCATGGATCATGTGGATCCGCAGGCCTCCGATCGTGAGGCTCACCGTCTCGGGCAGGGCCTCGGCCCAGGGGCCGCGGTCGATGTTGCCGCGGATTGCCGTCACCGGGGCGATGCGCGCCAGCGCGTCAAGATGGCCCGGATCGCCGATATCGCCCGCGTGCAGGATGCGCTCGACGCCTTCGAGCGCCTCAAGCGCCTCGGGACGGAGCAGACCATGGGTATCGGAGATGACGCCGATGCGCTCCCCAGGCGATGTCGGGCGGAGTGGTTGCATGAGGCAGCTCCTGTTGGTCATCGAACGTCGGTCGCGCATTTGGCGCCGGTTAAGGGCACGGCTGCAGTCCTGTTCCGCGTCGTACGACCCGGATTATCAGCCGTAGCCTTTAAGGGTGCGGCCCAGACCAAGACAGAGGTTGGTTTGTCTTCATTTTTGGTTATATTGAAGACGCCGATAGCGACAGGAGGCCAGTTGTGTCCCGCATGACAACCATGACCGTCAGAGTTGGAGGTGCCTTGAGCGACTTTGTAGCCGCGAACGTAGGCGAGGATGGGTCCTATGAGAACGTCAGCGAATACATCCGTGACCTGATCCGGCGCGACAAGGAGCGGGCCGAGCGCAAAGCGTTTGATCGGCTGAAGGCCGAACTGACCCGCGCCTTCGCAGCGCCCGAAGACAGCTACAAGCGACTGACAGCGACTGAGGTCATCGCCCGGAACCGGCGCGCTTGAGCCCATGACGATCCGGGTCCAAGAGGCAGCATCCCTCCGCATTGACGAGATCTATCTCTACACCCGTGACCGGTGGGGCGAAGCGCAGGCTGAGACCTACATCACCGGCCTGTTTTCTGCGTTCCAGAAACTCGAAACGGGCGGTGTGATGTCGCGGCCCGTGCCGGCCGAGTTCGGGGTGGAGGGATACTTTTTCCGCTACGAGCGGCATGTCGTATATTGGAAGCGGCTCGCCAATGGCGACATTGGCATTGTCACGATCTTGCATGAACGAATGCATCAGATCGACCGGTTCAAGGACGATTACCTTGGTTGAGAGATAGTTACGAGGCTGAGACGACGGTCCAAGATCAGGATGACCAGGTCAGGCCGCATCCCGGCTCTTGCCGAGACCGCGCTCCAGGCTGCAACCGACCGACGCCGGCTTTTGCCCTAAGCCTAGACCCCTGCCCCTCCTTTGCGCCTTTGTGCTGCGCCGCCTGTCTAGATCCGAGCCAGACCGCAGGGGCGCAATAGGCGGGCCGCACGGATTCCATCTCGGCCCTTCGGGTGGCAATCGCTTGCGAGCGTAGCCAGGTTGTCTAGCGGCGCGCAGACCCGGTCCTGGGGGTGTGTGCAATCCCACGCCAGCAGCAGAATGCGTGTCACTCACAGGCGTTTCCAGCAGACTGCCGAAGTCGTGCTAGGCCATGAGAGATAAAAGCGTCCCCTCCTCGCCACACAGGAATGACAATCCACAATTTTCTTGCTGCACTCGTTCCTAAATGCAATTTTGGCATATGGAAGCCCCTGAAGATCTTGTATGGTCGGAAGCAATTAGGTGCAGAAGCACCATACAAGATATGAAAAGCCCAGGAAATTGGGCAGCAGACGAGGACAAGATGAACGATCTCAGCCTGCTCAGGCGCAGCTTCGATTCGGACCGTATCACGGAATTCGCCGAAAGCCTCGCCACGTCTTTGGACCGGCAGATGAAGAACGCCTTCCGGCCGGAGGAAAGAAAGGCCTTGCGTTTGTTCTCTGCCCGCGAGGTCTGCGAGCTGACGGGGATCTCCAATTCGAACCTCAACACCCGCCTGGCAGACGATCCTGATTTTCCCCAGCCAACCTTGGACAAACGGGGCCATCGTTGGTTCAGCGCCGAGGCGATCGACCAGATCCGCGACCACATGTTCCGCACTGGCAAGAAGGACCTGACCTATCGGCCAGGCCGCCAGCCGGGCGATGCCATGCAAGTCATCAGCTTTGTAAATTTCAAGGGAGGGTCGGGCAAGACGACATCGGCGGCGCATGTTGCCCAGAAGCTGGCCCTCGATGGCTACCGGGTCCTTGCCGTCGATCTGGACGCCCAAGCCAGCCTTACGACGCTTTTTGGCTATCGTCCGGAACTAGAGTTTCAGGAGAACGGCACGGTCTATGACTGCCTGCGCTACGACGAAGAGCAGGTGGGTATGGAGCACATCATCCTGAAGACCTATTTTCACAACCTGGACCTGGCGCCCGCCGGCTTGATCCTCGCCGAATACGAGACCAATACGGCTTATGCGCTGAGCCAACGGATCACGCCTAACTTTGCCGAGCGGCTGTCGATCCAGCTGGATCGGGTCCAGGACCGCTATGACGTGGTCATTATCGACTGCCCGCCACAGCTGGGCTTCACGACTCTCTCTGCACTCGCGGCAAGCTCCGGGCTGATCGTCACGGTCGTACCTAGTATGCTGGACATCGCCTCCATGTCGCAGTTCCTCAGCCTCGCGGGCGACCTGTTCCGCACCATCCAGACCCATACCAGCCGGTCGGAGCCGATCTCCTGGAACTTCGTGAAGTTCCTGCTGACCCGCTATGAGCCCTCGGACGGCCCGCAGACCCAGATGGCCGCCTATCTCCGGACCATTCTGCAGGACGAGGTGCTAACCAACCCGATGCTGAAGTCCACCGCCATCAGCGATGCGGGCATGACGCAGCAGACAGTTTTCGAGATCGATCCCGCAAAGCTGCTGCGCAAGACGCTCGACCGGGCAGTACAAAGCTGCACGGCAGTGACCCAGGAGGTCGAGGGTCTGATCCAGCGGTCCTGGGGGCGTGTCTGATGGGACGCAAGAACGTCTTCGAGGCAGCTCTCGACGCAGCCGCTCCGCCCATCAGCACTGTCGCGCTGCGCAGGCAGGGCGCCCCTTCGATGGCCACCCTCGGCAGCACGCTGCGCGACATGTCCGCCAGCGGGATCCAAGAGCTCGATCCTTGGGTGATCGACGAGTCGGGCATCCAGGATCGCATCGCACTGGAGGCGGCCGACATAGCCCGCCTCGCTGAGAGCATCCGCACCCATGGGCAGCAGGTGCCCATCTTGGTGCGGCCCCATCCAGACAGCATGAATCGGTTTATCATCGTCTATGGCCGCCGCCGTCTGGCTGCGGTGCGCAGTCTCGGCAACGGGATGCGTGTCAAGGCGATCGTTCGCCATTTGGCCGAGGACGCGGCAATCATCGCACAGGGGCAGGAGAACAACCTCAGGGTCGATCCTTCCTATATCGAGAAGGCCCTCTTCGTCCGGGAGCTGCGGGAAGCTGGATACCAGAACCAGGTCATCCAGGATGCTCTGGGCCTTGACAGGACGGCTATCTCGAAGATGAACACCGTGGTCGACAATGTCCCGGTCGAGGTCATCCTCTTTATCGGCGCCGCGCCCGAGATTGGCCGCAGGCAATGGACTGAGCTAGCCTTCCTCGCGCGCGAGCATGGCATAGATCTTCTGTCCCTCGTTCCGGAAAAGAGCGCCACGCCTTCTACTGGTTCAGAACGATTCGAGAACATCCTGTCGCAGACCCAAAGACTGGCCGGTCTTGCCGACGCCCCGGTGGCGCCTGTGCCCGAACGCAAAGCCGCTGTGCCCGCGGTCACAGCGATGAAAGACAGGGCGCTTAGTTCCGACATCCGCCGTTTCGATCTCGGCGGGCGGCATCTCGGGACCATGAAAAAGACCGGCCGTAGCCTTTCGCTGAGCGTCTCGTTGAGACACCAGCCCCAGTTCGGACAGTGGTTCGAGGAGAACGCGGACGAGATCGTCCAGATGATCCACGATCATTGGTCGAAGAGCCGGGGAGAGGGCTGAGCCCCCCTTCCCTTTGATCAACACGAGCAAAAGAGAAAGGAGCGCAACGGAGACCGGAAAAAAGAAAGAGCCCCCCGAAGTCACCCTCGGAAGGCCCTGCTAGTTTTCGATTTTTGCACCTTCATTACTAGCAGCCTCCATTGTGCCCGTCAACCACAACCGATTCGGTTGGCGGGAGAAGTTTGCCTACGTTTCTGAGAAACCTCGGGCAGTGGCTGATGACGCATGGGCTTACGGTCCCCCTGCGGAGCAGGATGACATTTCAACGAGCAATTCCGCGGGCCGGTGGCCTCGCGATGAGCCCGGCTGCGCTCGTAGCTAAGGCCGACGAAACATGGGTCATCTTCCGGGTGCTTCGCGATGCGGCGCCTCGCCTCGGCATCAAGCCCAAAGTAGTGCAGACCCTGTCCGCGCTTCTCAGTTGCCTCAAGCCCGGCCGTGGCATGATCTGCTTTGCCTCGAATGCCGAATTGCAACGCCGACTTGCCGGAGTCAGCGACAAGACTATCCGCAGGCACCTGGCCGAACTGGCAGAGGCCGGGGTAATCCAGCGGCGCAGCAGCCCCAACGGGAAGCGATACAGCACCCGCGATCCGCAGAGCGGTGCCGTCGAAGCTTTCGGGATCGACCTGTCGCCAATGATTGAGAACCGCGAGCGGTGGTCCAATGCCCTTGCTGAGGCCGAGCGCGACAAGGCTCATATGAGGCATCTTAGAACCAAGATCCTCGCACGGCTTGCCTGGATCGATGACCGCGGGCACGATGGCATAGACACGACCGTCGTACGGACAGTGCTACGCCGCACGTCGCTGACACCTGCCCTTCTTGAAGAGATCTTTGCCGAACTCGACGACATCATGCGGAAGGAGGACGAGCCACACACCCCCTACCCTTCCGATGCACCGGAGATCAAAGATAGCCGCACCGATCCGATGACCGCCACTGCCGGTCAGAATGACCGACATCTTCTCAAGTCTTATCCTGAAGACTATGAATCAGACTTGCGTGAAGAAGCTGAGAAACGAGATGAAGATTGTGAGCAGGGTATGCTGGTGAAGCTACAAATAGCCTGCCCAAGTGCGATGGAGTTCGCGCTGGAGCCCGTCACCACGTGGGACGCCGCAGATAAGCACGCTCGCATGCTGGCGCCGATGATCGGCATCGATCACGCTCTCCTCACCAAAGCAAGGAAATGCCTCGGCCTCCGCAAAGCTGCCATCACTGTCCTGGCCATGGTGCAGCTACAGCCCCGCATTCGCAACATGCAGGCTTATTTCCGCAGCCTTGTTGTTGGAAAGCGGTCTGTTCGATTCAATCCCATCGCCTTGCTGGATCGTCTTGTGGCAGGCTCGTCCGCGTTGTCCTGATGCATTTGATGTGACCTCAGATAATCCGATGACGGTAGCCGTGCATAGCTAGTTTTTGCAGAGTCTGCGGAGGTTACCAATCCGGCGAACCATTGTGCCCGCGGGCACAATGGGTTCCGAACAGGGTCAATTTTTCTCAGTTGGAAATGGCGGGCTCCGTTTCCACCATCTCCGCTTGGGATAGCAACCGCCCGGAGCTTTAGTCATCAAGTCTATCGCAATGATACATCTGCTGCGACACCGCCCTAAAGCACTAAACGTTGGGGCGCCGACCATAAATGCTCACACGGCTCCTCATATGTGACCACGGCCACAGTGGTATGCTCAGATACTTAGGTTGCTATGCAGCGCAACGGTCGAGCACGCTAGTCCCAGTGGTGAGAATCCAGACCTTTGTTGTGGACGTCATCGACCACTGTGACCGCGGTCACAGTCGCTTGCAGTCGGGGCTGCCATTGAAGCCCAAATGTTCATCTGGTGCGGGCAAGGCGCCGAAAGCTTGCCAGCTTAAAGCCTCCGCGCCAGGATAGACGATATCATTCCACTGTGCCCGCGGGCACAGTGCTGTGACCGCGCGATTGCGGCGGGATTCGAACCGGCCGAACTGGTGCAGTCGATCCGCGATATCGACCTGTTGAACCCGATCCGAGTGGAGCCGGGCAGGTATGGCCGCTACGAATTGATCCAGGGCGGGCGTCGCCTGACCGCCTATCACCAGCTTCTGACGGACACGGAGATACGGAAAGCTTGGACTGCATTGACGCGGGAATTGACGCACGGGGCAATGCGCTGGAACAGTTCTATCGCCCCATGATCAATGAAAACATGGCCCGCAAGGACATCTCGTTTACAGAAATGGCGCATCTGGCGCTGCATTTTTTTTTGGACCCGCATACCGCCGAACACGATCCCGACAGCGTCATGGCGGTTCTATTCAAGCTCTCAGGCTAGCAGAAGCGCGCCTATATCCGCAACTTCATCCGCTTGGTCTAGGCCCTCGGCGAGGTACTGAAGTATCCCAGGAAATCCCCACGGCCCATGCCTGGCTACTGCCATCGCGGCCGAACTGAAGGACTGGGACACGCGGTCCGTCGAGGACGAGTTGGACGTGCTGCGCCGCTTTGCGGGGCAGGGGAGTGACGCGCCGACGGATACGCCCGGCCCTGGGCGGCGGCCGCGCCAGGCCGAACTTCCAAATCCCGCGCCCCCAAGGCAGCCCCAAATGCAGCGCCGTCAAAGGCCGCTTGGAAATCCGCCTGCCGCGACCTTTCGGCTATCGACCGCTGCAAGCTGAAAGCCGCCGTGGACGCGCTTCTGGACCAGAGCGGCTAGGGAAGGGTCCTATGCCCCTCACTCGCGCCGCCAACCATCCCCATCCTGCCGGCCCGTTGCAACAGCATCCTGACGGTGGCCGGGAACCACTTCGCATTCCCCCTGGGTGTTCTTTCGCGCATCTGCTCCAGCCTCGTGGCGATACCCGCCAGCGTAAGGTCCGGATCGGCATGGCGCATGCCGGCCACGATCGCCAGCAGCCGGTCGTCGGGCGTGCTGCACGGCGCCCGCTCCAGCACCGAAGGGGGCAAGAGCCCGTCGCTGACATAGCGTTTGGTGGCGCGCTTCAGCCGCTCCACCGACCAGCCTTGGCCAGTGGGGGCTGTGACGAGGCGCGCCAGATCCTCCCAGAGCATGGCGGGCCGGTGCCGCCGCACCAGCGGCAGCCAGCCATCGGCCGAGGCCTCCAGCTTGCGGAAATAGGTCTCGTCGCGTGCCATGCGCAGCTTGCGGATCGCCTCGCGGTCGCCCGCCCGCAGGGCCGGATTGCCGCCCACTCGCCCCTGCGCCCGGGCTGAGCGCAGCCCCGCCTTGGTCCGCTCGCGGATCAGCGCGCGTTCCAGTTCCGCCACCGCTCCCATCACCTGCAGTGAAAAGCGGCCCTGCGGCGTGGCCGTGTCGATGGGATCGCCCAGCGAGCGGAAATGCGCACCCCGCGCCTCCAGCGTCTCGATCACCTGCAGCAGATGCGCCAGCGAACGGGCCAGCCGGTCGAGCCGCACCACCACCAGCGTATCCCCGGACCGCATCTGGGCCAGAAGCCGTGCGAGGGCAGGGCGGGTGCGGTCGGCGCCCTAGGCGTGCTCCTCATGGACTAAGGCGCAGCCGGCCTGGCGCAGTTCTACCAACTGCGGATCGTGCGTCTGCTTGAGGGTCGAGACGCGGGCATAGCCGATGAGCGGCATAGAGGGTTCCGGGTTGGGGCTGTTTGCGCGCGTTTATACACATTCGCAACGCGGGAGAAAACGGCCGTTTAAATTCGATTATAAAAACGCTCGTGTCTGGTCGAGATGCTTAAGCACAAGCCTTTCGATCAGCAGATCGAAGGCAGAGGTGTTTCAAAGAAGGGCAGGGCAGGGAGATTCAGAAACCTGGGGCTATGACTTTGCTCTACATATCTGTGATCCGCACTACCGTCATTTAGAGCGTGTAAGCAGGCAAGACACCTAGCAGATGTTGAACACAAACCATTTCCGAGATCAGGATGACCTGGGCATATTTTTGCGCGGTTCGGTTCAAGCTGGCCAAATTTAGAGACATGTGCGCCAGGTCGAGCGGCAAGGTTCTCCTAGACCAGGCCTGACGCGCTAAAGCATCCGATTGAGGTCCGTGGGGCGGTTGTCGAGGATCTGCTCCATTGAGAAGAGGCCCGTCACCTTGTCGAATTCAAAGCCGTCGATCAGTTTCTGGTAGAAGCGGTCGTAGCCTGCCATGCCTGGCGTGACGATCTTCAGAAGGTAGTCCCATTCGCCCCCGATGCGGTTGAAGTCGATCACCTCGGGCAGGCTTTGCACGTGGCGCGAGAAACGGTCGATCCACTCGCGGGAATGATGCCGGGTGCGGATCATCACGAAGACTGTCAGGTCCAGTCCCAGTGCCGCCACGTCTACGCGGGCCTGTGAGCCCGCCAGAATGCCCGCTGCCTGCAAGGCCTGGATGCGCCGCCAACAAGCGTTCTGCGAGAGCCCAACCCGTTCAGCGACCTGGCGCTGCGACAACGAAGAGTCACGCTGCAGGGCAGTTAGGATGCGGAGGTCAATCACATCAAAATTCTTCATTCCACCGTTCATATGATCGAACCATAGCCTCATCCAGCACAAATTGAGAGAAGTTGATCGTCGCACGTTGGTCTATCTTCGCGCTAGCTGAAGGAGACCTGCCATGACCCTTAACCCGTTCGCCCCATTCCTTGCCGAACTCGCTGCTGCCGATCCCATCGGTGCCCTGCGTGACGGGCTGATCGGCGAGGGAGCAATGATCGAGGGGGTCTTTGGTCCAAAGCCGCTGATCTATGCTGATTACACCGCCTCGGGCCGCGCGCTGCGGCAGATCGAGGCCTTTGTGATGGACCATGTCTTGCCCTACTACGCAAACAGCCATACCGAAGCATCGTTTTGCGGCGCCCGGATGACGGGGATGCGGCGCGCGGCGCGGGCAGTCATCGCGCGGGCTTGCGGCGCGGGGCCGGATTACGCGGTCATCTTTTGCGGGGCAGGGGCCACGGCGGGGGTGAACCGGCTGGTCACGCTCTTCGGGGCGGGTCCTGGCACACGGGTGATCCTGGGACCATATGAGCATCACTCGAACCTTCTGCCCTGGCGCGAAAGCGGCGCCGAGGTGATTGAACTGGACGAGGATCCCGCGGGCGGTCCCGACCGTGTCGCCTTGGCCGAGGCCTTGGCGGGCGCGGCCAACCAGCCGATCATCTGTTCTTTCTCGGCCGCGTCGAACATCACCGGTGAACTAGCCGATGTTGCCGCCCTGACGGGGCAGGCGAAGGCCGCCGGGGCGCGCATCGTCTGGGACTATGCCGGGGGCGGGCCCTATCTGCCGATCCGCATGTCCCTGGCACCCGGCGCTGATCTGGACGCCGTGGTCGTCTCGCCGCACAAGTTCGTGGGCGGTCCCGGCGCATCGGGCGTGATGATCCTGCGCCGCGATGCGGTGGTGACCGACCGGCCCAGCTGGCCCGGCGGCGGGACCGTTCGCTTCGTGTCTCCGGGAAGGCACGACTACAGCCAGCAGATCGAAGCGCGCGAGGAGGCAGGCACGCCCAACGTCATCGGCGACTTGCGCGCGGCTCTTGCCTTCCTGGTCAAGGACAGCATTGGCACCGACTTCATGGCCGAACGCGGCGCCGCCGTGATGCGCCGTGCGCAGGACGCGTGGTCCCGTCAGCCGCGGATCGAGCTTCTCGGCTCCACCAGCCGACCGCGGCTGCCGATCTTCTCGTTCCGGATCCGCGATGGGCAGAGCGGGCATGTGCATCACCAGTTGATCACCCGGCTTCTATCGGATCGCTACGGCATCCAAGCCCGGGGCGGCTGCGCCTGCGCCGGACCCTATGTCCATCACCTGCTGGGGATCGACGAGGTAGCGTCGGACCGGATGCGCCAAGCGATCCTGTCGGGCAACGAGATCGAGAAGCCGGGCTTCGTCCGTCTTAACCTGTCTCCCCTGATGAGCGACCGCAAGGTGCAGGTGGTGCTGGACAGTGCCACCGAGCTGTCGCGCGATGCCCCCGACCTTGAGCGACACTATCGTTGTGATCCGATAAACGCGATCTTCGCGCCCGTCGCGGACATGGCGCTTGCTTGAAGATGTCAAAGGTTTGAGGGTTCCAATCAATCGTGGTCGCCAAATAAGATTGTCGGGCGGTCAGCGCTCTTCGTGCCGCTCCCAACTTCCCGGAGTTGTCGCTGAAGCACACAAATCGCGGTCCAGCCAAACAGCCCGCGTCAGGCTGGTCTTGTTCCCGATAGAACGGCTCACAGTTCCTCAGTTGGTGCTCTCCGTTTCTTGTGGCCAGGTCCGGTTCTAACTTCACCATGCTTGTCAGTCTGAGCCTCGGATCAACTCCTGCCGTTCTTTCAGCAAGGCTACGACAGCATCCGCCATGACGGCGCAGCGGCTGCCCGCAAACGGAAAGATCGTCTCGAAGCCGCCGTGGATCCGATCCGTGATGATCTGCCGCAGGCGATGGCGCGCGCGCATCAGCCGGGTCTTGACGGTGCCGAGCGGCAGTGACAGGTCGCGCGCGATGTCGCGCAGGCTGAGGCCGGAGGCTTCGTGCATCAGAAACACCAGCCGAAGGTCCGGCGGCAGTTCCGCCACCGCCGCTTCGATCAGCGCGCGGGTCTGCATCCGGCCAAGTGCGGCTTCCGTGGGCTCAGCCTCGGTGCCGGGGAACAGCACGACCTCCGCATTGGGAAGTGCAGGATCCTTGATGGTGTCATATTCCTGTTGCTCGCGCGCCTTGCGCAGGCGCATTGCCGCGCAGTTCAGCGTGATGCGGGTGATCCAGGTCGAGAACCGGGCCTCCTCGCGGAAACCGTCCAGATGCGTGAAGGCGGCCAGATAGGCGTCCTGCACCACCTCTTCAGCCTCGGCGTCGCTGGTCATCAGGCCACGGGCAATCCTGAACAGGCGCCCGTTCAGCCGCCGGATCAGTTCGCGCACCGCGGCCTCGTCACGGAGCCGGGCTGCCGCCACCAAGGCAGCCTCGGACAATTGATGCTCGGCGCAGGCAGGTTTCGATTGCGGCTTTGTGCTCATGTCGCTTCTCCGCGCCCTTGCATGACGGATCCCTGTTCAAGAATAGCATGAACTGGGGGAAAGGCGGCTAACGCCACCTCGGGCAGATCGCCGGGTCCGGCTGTGGGGTCCTGCCAGCCGAGCTCCTGACCCGGCCGGCCCACCACGATGCGCGCCACCATGCCCGCATGCTCATGGGGCTGGCAGTAAAGATCATAAACCCCAGGAACGGAGAGCGTGACCTCGAACGTCTCGCCCGGCAAAAGCAGGTCGCTGTCCCAGGGCGTTGCCCGCGCCGGGATGCGCCTTGGCCGATCCAGGATGTCAGGATGATAGGCGGTGGCCGTATGGCTGTTGCCCGGGTCGCGGTTCACGAAGCGGATCGTCGTGCCGGGGCTTACGGCAAGGCCAACCGGCACGAACCAGACCGCCTCGCCGCGCGGACTGCCCTTCATCTCGATCATCAGCGGGAGTGCGGAAATCGCTTGGCGGGACCGCAGGCAGACGGCCCCCAAGAGAGCCGTCCCCCGGGTCAGCAGCGTCCGGCGGTCCATGATCATTCCGCCAGCCGCGCCTTGGCATCCTTGTCGTGATAAAGGACGACATGGACATGGGGCTTTTCCACCCCGGGATGACCGGCGTTATAGTAGATGTCGGTCGTGGTGACGCTGTCGCTGCCAACCGCCAGATCGTTGAAGGCGCCGCCACCCTCCAGATCCTCGATGGGCGTCATGTAGATCGTGGCCGAGAGCTTGCCGTCGTGGTCATAGCCGAGGAACGGACCCGCGGGCAGGGTCGCGGGATCGACATACAGGGTGCCCAGGCCGGGCAGGAACTCTGGCAGGGCGACAAGCTCGCTGACCTTCTGGAACGGCGCGGCAGGGGGTGCCGAGTCAGGGGCCGTCTGGGCGACGACCGAGAAGGGCAGGACGCCGAGCAGCAGGCCAGCGGCAAGAGCGGGGATGGACCGAAGCATGTGAACACCTCTTCATGACAGGCCGGATCTGCCCGGCCATGGTCATTGGATGCGGAATCGAGGAAAAGGTTCGCATGAGAGGGCAGGCAGTCCTGGATTTTTATCCGGATCATTGTGCAGCCTTGATCTGCTGGCGGAGGTTGGCGCAATCTGAAGCAGGAAGGAGCTTCTTATGACCGCCACGACCAGGCTTTTGGACCTGCTTGAAGTCCAGCTTCCGATCCTTCAGGCGCCGATGGCAGGGGTGGCTACGCCCGCAATGGCGGCAGCTGTCTCGAATGCTGGCGCCTTGGGCGCCCTGGGCCTGTGTTCCTCGACCCCGGAGGCAGCAAGGCAGGCCATCGAGGAGGTGCAGCAGCAGACAGCGGCACCGTTCAACGTGAACTTCTTCTGCCACGCAAAGCCACAGCGCGACCCGGCGCTTGAAGCTGCCTGGGTCCGACGGATGGCACCCCTTTTTGCGCGCTTCGAGGCAGAACCGCCGGCCGAGCTTCGCGATATCTACACCAGCTTTCGCGACACGGATGCCTATCTCGATGTCGTGCTCGAACTGCGTCCACGCGTGGTAAGCTTCCATCTGGGTCTGCCCCGGCCTGACCAGATCGAGGCGCTGCGCGACGCAGGGCTGATCCTGATCGGCAGCGCCACATCTGCTGCCGAGGCCAGGGCCGTCGAAGCCGCCGGGTTTCATGCGGTTGTCGCGCAAGGATGGGAGGCTGGGGGCCATCGCGGCATTTTCGATACGGCCGGGCCAGACGCGCGGCTCTCGACAAGCGACCTACTGCAAGTTCTCCTGGCCGAGGTCAGTATTCCGGTCATCGCCGCCGGCGGGATCATGGACGGCCGGGACATGTGCCGGATGCTGGAACGGGGCGCCGCAGCGGCGCAACTGGGCACCGCCTTTATCGGCTGCCCCGAAAGTGCGGCGGACGCTGGCTATCGCGACCGCCTTGCCCTGGGCGGCGACACGGTGATGACACCCGCCATCTCGGGCCGCCCGGCCCGTTGCCTCAGCAACGCGCTGACCCAGTGGACCGAGAATGTCGCCCCGGCCGATATACCAGCCTATCCCTGCGCCTACGACCTGACCAAGGCGCTGACCATCGCTGCCAAGGCAAAGGGTGCCACGGCTTACGCAGCGCAATGGGCGGGTGCGCAGGCTGCACGGGCGCGCGCGCTTCCGGCACGAGAGCTGGTGGAGGCCTTGGACAAGGAGAGGAAGGACATCTCCGTTTCGTAGGACCTCGCAGGATTGCACTGGTCGCTTTCGGGGCTCCATAGAAAGTTTGAACCGGGTCATCCGCAAGTCGATCAAGACCCGAGGGTCATTCCCCACAGACGAGGCGGCGACAAAGCTGATCTACCTGGCCATCCGCAGCTTCGAGAAAGACGGCCGAAACGTCCGGGAATGGTTTGCGGCCCGCAACCAGTTCGCCATAATGTTCGGCGAGCGCTTCGACGCTTGAGTATCTGAAACCGCATGGAGCCGGTCAGATACACAAAGTTCAGGACACTCTCTCGAACGCCGCATCAAGGCCGCCAAATTCCCCACGGTCAAAAGCCTCGAGAGCTTTGACTTCAGCGCCATTCCGAAGCTCAACAAGATACAGGTGCTGGAACTGGCCCGCTGCGAATGGATCGACCGCCGCGAGAACGTCATTGCCCTCGGACCAAGTGGCACGGGCAAGACGCACGTCGCCCTTGGCCTCGGGCTGGCGGCTTGTCAGAAGGGGCTCTCCGTAGGCTTCACCACCGCCGCGAGCCTGGTCAGTGAGATGATGGAGGCCCGCGACGAGCGCCGCCTGCTTCGCTTTCAGAAGCAAATGGCCGGTTACAAGCTGCTCATCATCGATGAGCTGGGCTTCGTGCCGCTATCCAAAACCGGCGCCGAGTTGCTGTTCGAGCTGATCTCGCAACGTTACGAGCGCGGCGCGACCCTGATCACCAGCAATCTGCCCTTCGATGAATGGACCGAAACCTTCGGCTCCGAGCGCCTCACCGGCGCACTGCTCGACCGGCTGACCCACCACGTCAGCATCCTCGAGATGAACGGCGAGAGCTATCGCCTCGCCAACAGCACTGCCCGAAAGCGGCAACAAAAGTCCTGAGATCAGATCGCTCGTTTTGGCCCAAAGAGACCAATGCGCCATGGCACGCGCCAGCTATTGGTAAGCGCGCGCCATGGCGCCGGCCACCGCCACCTGACCTGGTCTTACGCCGCCGCGTGGCCGGATTTTACGCCGCCGTTGACACTCAGATAACTGGATTATTCGGTGCCACCACAATAACAGCCGCTTTCCCGATCACTTATCCGGCCACACCCAAAAACAAGGCAAGCGCTCTGTTGACCTCAAGCATGGCAGTGTCATCAAGCCGACCGAAGGTCTTCCCCAGCTTGTCTGTCCGAACTGTCATGGCCTTGTCGATCATGATCTGAGATGTTGCTCGCAACCCATTCTCTGCTGCTGGCTCGACTGTCAGCCTGATCAAGGGCGCTTCGACTAGGCTAGAGGTAACCAGGAGAACCGTTGTGGTGGCGGTATCTGGAAACCGATCGGATTGGATCACAAGAGCTGGACGGGGTTTGCCATGATCACCTTGAAGAGCAACCGTCACCAAGTCTCCCCGCGTCACTCCCAGCCTTCCACGTCATCAAGGGCGGCATCCATGAAGTCATTCAAGGCAGCATCAGAGCGGTCCGACTGAGCGACAAGGGCTGCCTGGCGTCGGCACTCGGCTTCAAAGCCCGGGCGGCGCGTATCCGGCACCCAGATCTGAACGGGGCGCAAACCGGCAGCCCGCAGGGCGTCTCGGCGTTTCTGAACACGCTGTGAAATGGATGCTGGCATGGCGGCCTCCGATCGTGTTACATGTAACAAGTCCCTACGTGCTTATCAAGGTGGTTTAAGCGGGAACAGCTTGGGTCTATCCCATTGATCATCCGGATGCCCTTATCGCACGAAACCCTATAGCACCGCTAGTTCCACCACGATCCCCACCCCGATGGTCCAAAGCGCCAGCGAGGACAGGCAGTATAACCCATTCCACCGGAGCCCGACGACAGAGGGCGTGCGTCCAACTAGGGCTCCGGCATAAACGACCGTGGTAATCAGTGGGGTAAAGCCCATGACGCAGCCCCAGGTGCCAGCCAAGCTTAGCGCGGCGGCGGCATCGCTGAGGCCGGGGAAGTCAAGCTGCGTCACGAGGCTGCCCATCACCGATGCCGTAATGATCGGGTTGATCCCCACTGCCGCCAGACCGAACATGGACAGGTTCAGCAGGGCGATCATCTGCCAGGGCGCTCCGATCATCGAGGCGACTGCGGCCTGGACCTGGTCAATCGGCAGTAGTTCCAGCACTAGGACGGACAGCAGGCCGGCCGAGGCGAAGACGCCGATCTCGGGCGCAGCCAGCGGAAAGCGGCGGATCATCCCGGTGACGGCGTGTCGCGCCTGAGTCATTGCTCCGGTTCCGCCACGATGGCCCAGCCATGCTGCCCAAGCCAGGCTATAGGCTGGCACTGCGATTAGAAGTGCCTGCTGGAACTGCAATCCAGTAGCAGCGTGTATCACGAGAACAAGGCCTGCCAACAATCCTACATGGGTGACCAGGATCGCCACGCCGCTCCAGTCGGCAGTTCGTGGGCTCGGACGCGGTTTCAGACCGCCTGGAATGCGAGGCGCGCCTATCCAGTCCAGGAACCAGCCCCAGCCCAGGAACAATACGGCCGCGGCTAGTCCCGCCGGTGCCACCTCGCCGTATCGCAGGTCGGGCATTGCCAGAAGCAGCGCATTCAGACCCAATCCGATGGGCGACCACAAAGGGGCTAGAGAAAACCCGCGCAGGACCGCCGTTGTCATGCGGCGCAGACGCCATTCGCGCAGGTGGGCGGGCAGGTGGCCACTTGTTTCCTCCAGCGACCGGCGCGTCATTTCCAGCAGGATGGCCATTCCCCCCAGGTTGATCAGAACGCCGAAGACATGGCCGCCGAAGTTCATCGCCAGATAACGCCGCCCCGGGGGACGCGTGGTCAGATAGCGGCCCGCGCGAAGAACTTCGGGTGCGTCGCTGGCAACCACCCGCA
The DNA here is from genome assembly GCA_016869875.1 of Alphaproteobacteria bacterium. GTDB lineage: Bacteria > Pseudomonadota > Alphaproteobacteria > Rhodobacterales > Rhodobacteraceae > Paracoccus. The sequence continues at coordinate 3,777 of VGDE01000014.1, read as the reverse complement.
ACGACCCAAGCAGGGCCAGCAGCGTGGCCAGAAATGCCATCCGTTCCAGCCCGTGGGACAGCGTTTCCAGGTCGATCCCACGCAGCGCCGCCAGTCCCAGAAGGACTGCGCAAAGGCTGACGGTAATCCAGGTGGCCACGGTGAATTGCCGCCATGACAGAGCCAGATACAGGGCCAATGCAATTCCCGCGGCAATCCCGATGGCAGGGGAACTGACCACGATGCCCCCCAGCGTGGCCGCAATGACGATGACGATGCAGGTCTGTGCGACGATGGATTTCAGTCGGTCGCTGGTCACAGAACGCACCGTCCGGCGGGGCGCGGCGTAACGGGATCAGCTGCCCGGTCGTCGGCAGGGACGTGCAATATGCAAGAACGGTGGTGGCAGAACTTCATGGCGTCCTCTGGTTTCCCGAGCGTTCATATCTTGGGGAAAATCGACAAAAGGCACAATAGTGTTCCATTCTTCGGAACAATGTGTCATTTAATGGAGCAGGAGAGGAGAATCATATGCGTTTTCTGACAGCAGGCTGTTTGACACTTGGCTTTGCATGGGCGGCTGCGATGCCTGCCAGTGCCATGACCTTGATCTATGGCGAGGCCGGTCCCAATCGCGGTGTCCGCGCCGAGGCGACCCAGTGGTTCGTCGACCAGGTCGCGGAACAGACGGGTGGCGAACTGACCATCGACGTGAACTGGGGCGGGGCCCTGTTCTCGGAAAAGGCGGCGGTCCAGTCGCTTCGTGACGGCGTGGCGGACATGGGATCGGTCATCGGCGTCTATTTCCCGCAGGACATGATCGCCTATGGCCTCGCGGATTTGCCGATCCCGAACCCCGATCCGTGGGTGGGGATGAAGGCCACCGACAAGTTGATGCGCGAGAACGAACAGATCCGCGAAAACCTGGCGCAGCAGAACCTTGTCTATATCGGCACCTATACCACCTCGGCCGTGCAGGTCGGTTGCAAGGCCAAGACCATCGAGACGCTGGACGACGTCAAGGGCGTCAAGATCCGTGGCGTCGGCGCCTATGGCAAGGTGTTCCATGACCTGGGCGCGACCCCTGTCGACATGTCCGTCTACGAGGCCTACCAGGGGCTTGATACCGGCCTGATCGATTGCACGCAGACCTATCCCTATCTGGTTGAGGCGCTGAAGTTCGACGAGGTCTTCACCAGCTATACCGAAATCGATTTCGGCCAGATCGGCGCCCTTGGCATCATGATGAACAAGGACAGCTTCGACATGCTGCCCCCTGAACAGCAGCAGGCTCTGCTGACGGCGGGCGAAGGGCTGGCGGACGAATTCGGCCGTATCCTGTCCGACGCCAACCAGCGGTCGGTCCAGATTCTGAAGGACAAGCAGATCCCGGTTCTGAAGCTCTCGGACGAGGATCGCGCGCGGCTTGTCGACATGGGCACGAAATATATCGACGAATGGATCGTGCGTGCTGACGCAGCCGGCCTGGATGGCCGCGCGCTGGTCGACGAATACACCGCGCTAATTGCCGAATATACCAAGCAGCGCGACGAACAGGGCTATCCCTGGGCGGCACCGGCCAACTGACCGGTTGTCCTGACCAATCGGGGACGCGGCCTGGCCGGCATGCCTGTCGCGCCTGTGTCCCCGGCATCCTGCCTGATTTGAACTTTCCCCAAATCCGGACAGCCTTGTCACGTACCCCAACCAGGGAGGTGCGGCCATGAAGGCCATTGAACGCATCATGCTTGAATTCGCCGTCGTCTCGGCCTTGGCCTTGGCGCTGGTCATCACGGCGAACGTGATCGGCCGACAGTTCTTCGGCTGGGGGGTGCCCGACATCGTGATCATCGTGCGCGAGCTGATGATACCGACCATTGTCTTTCCGCTTGCTGCCGCGACGGCCAACCGCGCCCATATCGCCGTTACCTTCGTAAGTGACCGCATGTCGCCCGGCGCCCGCGGCCGACTGATCATCCTGGGATGGTTTGTGGCGCTGCTGGCAATGCTGCCGCTGATCTATGCCAGCTGGCGCAACCTGTCCGGATCTTGGACTTCCGGGGAGTTCTACGACGGGCTTCTGGGCATCCCCCGTTGGCCCATGAAGCTGGTGTTCCTGTTGGGCCTCGTCGTGATGGTGATCCGTCTTGTGCTGGTCGCGCTGACCGACATCGCCGAATTGCGCAGGACGGGGACCGTCACCGAAGCCAGCCACACCACAGAGGAGTCTGTCTGAGATGGATGCTTCCACCATCGGACTTGTCGCCTTCGGCCTGGTCATCGTCATGCTGGCCCTGCGCGTGCCGATCGCCTTCGTGCTGGCGGGCGTGGCCACCGTTGGCACCTTCCTGATCTATGCCTTCCGTAGCGGTTCCTTTGTGCCGGAACGCGCGATCAACCCGACCTCGTCAATGGTCGTGAACAGCTTCTTCGAGCTGATCCATTCTTATGACCTGTCGATGATCCCGCTGTTCGTGGCCCTGGGCAACATCGCGTATTACACCGGCATCACGACGCGCATCTATGACGCCGCCAACGTCTGGCTGCGCAGCGTGCCAGGCGGCGTCAGCGTCGCATCGCTGATGGGCTGCGCGGGCTTCTCGGCCATCTCGGGGTCATCGATCGCCTGCGCCTCGACGATGGGCCGCATCTGTGTGCCGGAAATGCTGCGCCTGGGCTATAACCCCAAGCTTGCCACCGCATCGGTCGCTGCGGGCGGCACGCTTGGATCGCTGATCCCGCCATCGGTTCTGTTCATCCTGTACGGCATCTTTACCGAAACCTCGATCAGCAAGCTGTTTCTTGCGGGTATCCTGCCGGGACTGCTGACCCTAGCAGGTTATATCCTGGTGGTGATCTGGTGGACATCGCGCGACCCAAGCGCGGCACCCGTCGATCCGACGCCGCTGCCCAGGGGCGCGCGCTTGAAGGCCGCAATTTCGGCGTGGCCTGCCGTGATGCTGTTCGCCGTGATTATCGGCGGCATTTATGGCGGCCTGTTCACCGCGACGGAGGCTGCGGCGATCAGCGTCGTCCTGACCATCCTGATCGGCTTTTTCGAGCACACCCTGACGCTGCGGTCGATGTGGACCGCGATCCGCGAAAGCCTGGTGCAAACCTCGGCCATCTTCCTGATCGCGGCCTGCGCCAAGATCTTCGTGTCCTTCGTCGCGCTGACCGGGGCTGCCGGGTTGGTGTCGCAATGGGTGGCCGATGCCGGGCTGTCGCCGCTGATGCTGATGGCGGCAATCTGCGTGCTTTATCTGTTCCTGGGCATGTTTCTGGATCCAGTCGGCATCATCGTCCTGACGCTGCCCTTCGTGATCCCGATGGTGGACAACCTGGGCATGGACCTGATCTGGTTCGGCGTCATCGTCGTCAAGCTACTGGAGATCGGGCTGATCACCCCGCCCGTGGGACTGAACGTCTTCGTCATCGGCAACGTGACCGACCGCAGCATCAAGGTGGACACGATCTTCGCGGGCGTGTCGCGGTTCCTGGCGATGGACATCGTCGTGCTGGCCATCCTGGTGCTGGTCCCGGCAATATCGACGATGATCCCCAACGGCTTGTGAGGCCCGATGACCGACCTGCATGATCCCCGCTTCGCGACGACCCTGGCCAGGGGGCTGTCGGTGCTGCGCGCCTTCCGCGTTGGCGACGACGGCCTGAGCAATGCCGAGATTGCGCAGAGGACCGGCCTGCCCAAATCCACGGTGTCGCGGCTGACCTTCACGCTGGGGCATCTGGGCTATCTGGTCCAGTCGCCCCGCGACGACCGGTTCCGGCCGGGTCCGA
>VGDE01000013.1 GCA_016869875.1 Alphaproteobacteria bacterium | reverse complement strand
CGGCATGGGCGCGCTGGTTGATGCGGACATGGAAGAGTCCTCGGCCCGTCTCCAGGCGCTGCAGACCCAGCAGCAGCTGGGCATCCAGTCGCTGTCGATCGCCAACCAGGCGCCGGGCGCCGTCATGTCCCTGTTCCGCTGATAAACCTGGCGGGCGCCTACAAGCGCCCGCCACACCCATGATCACTCCAGAACGGGAAACACGATCTTGAACGCGGTAACGCCACTTTCTCAACATGGTTACAATTCCGGTGGCCTGCGCACGGCGCGGGATTCGGAATACGACATCTTTTCACGTGTCACGCGCCTGCTGCGCCAGGCCAGTCCCAGGGGCGACAACCCCGACACCATTCAGGCCGTGCAGAAGAATACGGAACTCTGGACCCTTCTGGCATTTGACTTGGCAGAACCCGGCAATGCCTTGCCCGAGGAAACAAAGGCTGGGCTGATCTCGCTGGCGGGCTTTGCCGTTCGGCACGGGCAGGCGGTGATGGCCGGTGCTGCCGTGACGGCTCCCTTGATTGACATCAACCTCAGCATCATGCGCGGCCTTCGCGGCGAGGTGGGAGCATGAGCGGCCTTGTTCTAAAGCTTGCCCCCAACGAGCGCGTGCTGATCAACGGTGCCGTAATAGAGAACGGCGACCGTCGCACCAAGATCGCAATCAAGACGCCGAACGTGAACGTGTTGCGCCTGCGCGATGCGATCCACCCGGACAACGTGCGCACTCCCGTTTCGCGCGCCTGTTATATCGCGCAGCTCATGTTGTCGGGCGATGCGGAACCGACGCAAGGTCGCCAGCAACTGCTGCTGGCCATTGAGCAGCTTAGCCAGGTTTTCGAGGATCGCGACAGCCGCATCCTTCTTGCCGATGCGACCGCCGCTGCCATTGACGGAAACGCGTATCAGGCGATGCGCAAGTTGCGCGACCTGCTGCCGCGCGAGGCACGCCTTTTCGCTGCCTCCCGCCAATGAGTCAGGCATGAGCATACCTATCGTCATCGGCGCCAGTGGCATCGCCGGCTGGAAGATTGTTCAGCGCACCGAGGCGCGGCAGGTTGCAGCCGTTGCCAAGGACCCGGTGGTGCAACGTGCAACCACCTATTTCCGCGAAAACGTGTCGCGGGCGGACAAGGCCGAAGACTTTGTCAAGGACTATCGGCTGCTTCACACGGCGCTGTCAGCCTTTGGTCTGGAGGCAGATCTGCCCAACAAGGCATTCATCCAGAAGGTTCTGGAGTCAGACGTTGGTGACAAGAAGTCACTCGTCAACCGTCTTGCGGATAAGCGCTATCTGCGAATGGCAGAAGCCTTAGGCTTTGGCAGCAAAAAGCCGCAGCCAGATCTGGCCAACACGGTCAGCCAGGCATTTGTCCAACGAGAGTTCGAGCGTCGAGTGGGCGAGGGGGACGAAACCCTGCGACTGGCACTCAACGCCCGACGCGAGATGCAGCAGTTCGCCTCCCGCAGTTCAAGCGACAGGACCTTGTGGTTCGAGGTGATGGGCAACCAGCCCCTGCGCAAGGTGTTCGAAGGTGCCTTTGGTTTCAGCCAGTCCTATGGAAGGCTGGATGTGGACCGCCAAGTCGAGGAGTTCATGCGTGGCGCCAAGCGCGTCCTGGGCAGCGACAGTTTCAAGGAGATCACCAGCGCTGCCTCGATAGACAAGTTGGTCCAGACGTTTATGGTCCGCTCGCAGGCCACCGAGGCCACCGGACAGAATCGCTACAGCGCGGCGTTGTTGCTGCTGACAGGGGGCTGAAGGCGGCGCCCCTCCGCGCCAGATTTCAAGGAGACCGGCAGTTGCATCCCCGGCTTGCGATGCTAACATCACGAAAATGAAGGTTCCGGGCAGCGCGGCAGGCAGCCGCCGCGGCGCCGCGCCATGCCATTTTCCTGGGAACGGTGTTCGCCGCACCTTGCGCCCCGGCCGCGCATAGCTATAACCCCGGACGATTTGCGCCAATCCATCCAAGACAAGCCGGGGGCAGGACCATGCCGAAAAGAACCGATATCAAGTCGATCCTGATCATCGGGGCGGGTCCGATCGTCATCGGGCAGGCCTGCGAATTCGATTACTCTGGCGCACAGGCCTGCAAGGCCCTGCGCGAAGAAGGGTATCGGGTCATCCTGGTGAACTCGAACCCCGCAACGATCATGACCGACCCGGAAATGGCCGATGCGACCTATATCGAGCCGATCACGCCCGAGGTGGTCGAAAAGATCATCGCGAAGGAGCGTCCGGACGCGCTGCTGCCGACAATGGGCGGGCAGACGGGCCTGAACACTGCATTGGCGCTGGCCGACAGCGGTGCGCTGAACCGCTATGGGGTCGAACTGATCGGTGCGCAGCGCAGCGCGATCGAGATGGCCGAAGATCGCAAGCTGTTCCGCGAAGCGATGGATCGGATCGGTCTGGAAAATCCCAAGGCCACGATCATCGCCGCCCCCAAGCTGGCGAGCGGGAAATACGATATCAGCGCAGGCGTGACCCAGGCCATGGACGCGCTGGAGGAGATCGGCCTGCCCGCCATCATCCGCCCCGCCTTCACCCTTGGCGGCACCGGCGGGGGCGTGGCCTATAATCGTGACGATTACGAGCGTATCGTCCGTTCGGGACTGGACGCCTCGCCCATGGCGCAGGTTCTGATCGACGAAAGCCTGCTGGGCTGGAAGGAATACGAGATGGAGGTCGTGCGGGATCGCAACGACAACGCCATCATCGTTTGCGCCATCGAAAACGTCGATCCGATGGGCGTTCATACCGGTGATTCCATTACCGTCGCGCCCGCCCTGACCCTGACGGACCGTGAATATCAGATCATGCGCACGGCCAGCATCGCGGTCCTGCGCGAGATCGGTGTGGAAACCGGTGGCTCGAACGTGCAATGGGCCGTCAACCCCGACGACGGCCGCATGGTCGTGATCGAGATGAACCCCCGCGTGTCGCGTTCCTCCGCACTGGCGTCCAAGGCCACCGGGTTCCCGATCGCGAAGATCGCGGCCAAGCTGGCCGTGGGCTATACGCTGGACGAACTGGACAACGACATCACCAAGGTGACGCCGGCGTCCTTCGAGCCGTCGATCGACTATGTCGTCACAAAGATCCCGCGCTTCGCTTTTGAAAAATTCCCCGGCTCCAAGCCGGAACTGACCACCGCGATGAAATCGGTGGGCGAAGTCATGGCCATCGGCCGCAGCTTCCACGAATCGCTGCAAAAGGCCTTGGCCTCGATGGAAAACGGCCTGACCGGCCTGGACGAGATTGCCATCGAGGGTGCGGCCGACCAAGGAAAGCCGGCCGTCATCGCCGCCTTGTCCAAGGCCACCCCCGATCGCATCCGCGTCATTGCCGAGGCGATGCGCTTTGGCCTGTCCGATGACGAGATCCACCGCGTCACCAGCTTCGACCCCTGGTTCCTGGCCCGCATCCGCGAGATCGTCGATGCCGAACATGTCGTGCGCGAGAACGGCCTGCCGCAGGACGCCGAGGGCCTGCGCCGGCTCAAGATGATGGGCTTTACCGACGCACGCCTGGCCCATCTGGCCAAGCGGGACGAGGCCGATATCCGCCGCGCCCGCCGCAGCCTGGACATCCGCCCCGTCTTCAAGCGCATCGACACCTGCGCCGCCGAGTTCGAGGCCCAGACACCCTACATGTATTCCACTTACGAGATGCCGGCGATGGGCGATGTGGAATGCGAATCCCGCCCGACAGACGCAAAGAAGGTGGTCATCCTGGGTGGTGGCCCCAACCGCATCGGTCAGGGGATCGAGTTCGATTATTGCTGCTGCCATGCCTGCTTTGCGCTGACCGGCGCGGGCTACGAGACGATCATGATCAACTGCAACCCGGAAACGGTCAGCACAGATTATGACACCTCTGACCGTCTGTATTTCGAGCCGCTGACCTTCGAGCATGTGCTGGAGATCCTGCACACTGAACAGCAGAACGGGACGCTGCACGGCGTCATCGTGCAGTTCGGCGGCCAGACGCCGCTGAAGCTGGCCAATGCGCTGGAGGAGGAGGGCATCCCGATCCTGGGCACGACGCCCGATGCCATCGACCTGGCCGAGGACCGCGAGCGGTTCCAGAAGCTGCTCAACGATCTGGGCCTCAAGCAGCCGATCAACGGCATCGCCAGCAGCGACGATCAGGCCATCGAGATTGCCGAGCGCATCGGCTTTCCGCTGGTCATCCGTCCGTCCTATGTGCTGGGCGGCCGCGCGATGGAGATCGTGCGCGACATGGATCACCTGCGTCGCTACATCACCGAGGCCGTGAGTGTTTCGGGCAAGAACCCGGTGCTGCTGGACAGCTACCTGTCCGGCGCGATCGAGGTCGATGTGGACGCGCTGTGCGATGGCGAAACCGTGCATGTCGCGGGCATCATGGAACATATCGAGGAGGCGGGCGTCCATTCGGGCGACAGCGCCTGTTCGCTGCCCCCGCACACGCTGGACCATGCGACGATCGAGGAGCTGAAGGTCCAGACAACGGCCATGGCCCGCGCGCTCAAGGTCAAGGGCCTCATGAACGTGCAGTTCGCGCTGAAGGACGGCGAGATCTATGTGCTCGAGGTCAATCCGCGCGCCAGCCGCACCGTACCTTTTGTCGCCAAGGCCACCGACAGCGCCATCGCCTCGATCGCCGCGCGCCTGATGGCGGGCGAGCCGATGTCGAACTTCCCCAACCGCCCGGCATACCCGGCGGGTGTGGGTCCCGAAACCGACCTGCCCTTCGCCGATCCGATGACCCTGGCCGATCCGATCACGCCCTGGTTCTCGGTCAAGGAGGCCGTGCTGCCCTTTGCCCGCTTCCCGGGCGTCGACACGCTGCTGGGGCCGGAAATGCGCTCGACCGGCGAGGTGATGGGGTGGGACCGCAACTTCGCGCGTGCCTTCCTCAAGGCGCAGATGGGCGCCGGCACGCATCTGCCCCATCAGGGCCGCGTCTTCCTGTCGGTCAAGGATGCCGACAAGTCGGACACGCTGGCCCAGGCTGCGCGCGATCTGGTCGGCATGGGGTTCGAACTGGTCGCCACCTCGGGCACGGCCGATTTCCTGGCAGCGGCGGGCGTGTCGTCCAGCCGCGTGAACAAGGTCTATGAAGGACGGCCGAACATCGTCGATCGCCTGAAGAACGGCGACATCGCGATGGTGCTGAACACGACCGAGGGCGTCCAGGCCATCGCCGACAGCCGTGATATCCGGGCCGTGGCGCTTTACGACAAGATCCCGTATTTTACCACTGCGGCCGGCAGCATCGCCGCCGTGGCGGCGATCAAGTCGCGCGAGGAAGGTGACGTCGGGGTCCGGTCGCTGCAGGCATAGATCATCCGTGCAGGCCGGGAACCTGTCCATCTGGGCGGGGTCTGGTCTGCGCGCCCCGCAGCACTATTGCAATGGCCGCTCTGACGCCCATATCCTCAACCGCAGCGTGTGCCAAGGAGGGGCCGGATGTCACAAGCAAGCAGTGCCGAGCGTTATTTCCTGACGCTTGTCAACCAGGAGCGGGCGCGCCACGGGCTTGACCCGCTGGTGCTGGAGACGCGGCTGAACGACTCGGCTGCGGATCACAGCCTGTGGATGCTGCAGACCGACATCTTTTCCCATACCGGAGCGGGTGGGTCCCGGGTGCGGGACAGGGTCGAGGCCGCTGGCTTTCCCCTGGAGGTCAGCTGGCGCGTCAGCGAGAACCTGGCCTATATCTCGGACAACGGAAACGGTTCGCTGCTGGACGAGGTCCGGCAGATGCACATCAACCTGATGAACAGCCCCGGTCACCGCGCCAATATCCTTGATCCGGACGTTACCTATCTGGGGGTGGGGCTGGAGGTCGGGACCTTCAACGGCCACCGCATCGTCATGGCGACGCAGAACTTTGCGCGGACCCTTGGGCAGGTCGAACTGGACGCAGCCCCCGGCATTACCATCGGCACTGTGACGGCACCGATGACCAATGCGCCCGCCCCTTCGCAGGCGCAGTGGTTGGCCGAGGTCGGGCCGCCCGCGCGCGGACTGAACGGCACGCCCGGCCATGACCTGATCCTCCGCGGCTCGGGAAACGAAACCGTGTCGGGTGGGGCCGGCTCCGACTGGATTGCCGGCGGTGCGGGCAACGATGTCCTGAGGAGTGGAACAGGCAACGATATCCTGCTGGGTCAGGCGGGCAACGACCGGCTGTACGGCGACGGCGGGGCGGACCGGCTGTGGGGCGGCGCAGGCCATGACACGCTGTATGGCGGGATGGGCAATGATATCCTGTCGGGCGATCTGGGCCGCGACCGGCTGTTCGGAGGTGCGGGCAATGACCGGCTGTTCGGCGGCCCGGGTGACGATCTGCTGAACGGCGGGGATGGGAACGACACCCTTGTGGGCGGATCGGGCAACGACACCCTGACCGGAGGTGCCGGAGCGGACCACTTCGTCTTTGCCGCCTCCATCGGGATCGACCGGATCACCGACTTCCAGCCGGACAGGGACCGCATCCTGATCAGCAAGGATCTGGTCGGGGCGGACGTGACGGCCTTTGTCGCCGACCGCATCCGCGAGACGGAGGGGGGCATGGTGATCGACCTGTCGCCGGGCAACAAGATCATCCTGGCAGATCCCGACCTGACGCGGCAGGACGTGGCCGACGACATCTTCCTGTTCGGCTAGGACGTCAGGCGCCCGGCCCGCCGTCATCCCCCGATGCCGGGTCGCGGCGCAGAAGATAGCAGTCCATGATCCACCCATGCGCCGCCCGGGCGGCGGCGCGGGCCTGTTCGATCCGGGGTCCGGCCTCGGCCAAGGGTCCGTGATCCAGGATCTGCTCGTCCATGCCCAGAAAGGCGCCCCACCAGATCTGCAGCCCTTCGGGCGTCAGGTGGCGGAAGGCGCAGGCACCGTCCAGCATCACCACGACGGTAACGGCCCCTTGGGGCCAGCCGCCCTCGCGCAGGCGCCGCCCCGTGGTGATCTGCACCGGCGCGGCCAGCGAATTCAGCGGAATGGCATGGGCCGCGCACAGGGCCTGGATTGCGGTGATGCCGGGAACGACGCTGACCGGCCAGCCAAGCCGCGCACTGATGCGCAGGCTGCTGTCGTAAAGGGACGGATCCCCCCAGACCAGCAACGCCACCCGTCCCCCTTGCGGCAGGTGCCGTTCCACCTGCACGCGCCAGGCAACCGCGATGGCGTCGTGCCACCGCTCGACCGCCCCGACGTAATCACTGTCGGTGCTGTCCCGCAGAGGCAACTCGAATTCGACCACGCGGCCCTGGACAGGGTGCTGCGCCAGAATGGTCCGGCGCAGTTCGGCCAGGTCGGCCTTGTCTTCCCCCTTCAGCGGGATCAGCAGCAGGTCGGCCTCCTGCAGGGCCTGGACGGCCTGCAGGGTCAGATGCGCCGGATTTCCGGTGCCGATGCCGACCAGCGACAGCGAGATCATGCGTAAAGGCGCGGCGTGACCAGCCCGCTGCCGCGCAGGCCGCGCAGCGACTTGGCCCCGGCCAGAACCGCCAGATCGACCAGGGGTTCAAGCGCGATGACCAGCATATAGGCGGCGCCAAAGGTCAGAACGCCCGCCGTCGCCTCGACCCCCTGGCCATAGAAGGCCCAGAACGCCACCCAGGCCACGACGCCGCCCTGAAAGGCCGTCGACAGCGCCAGTGCCTGCGCATAGGTCAGATCGACATAGGCAGTGCCGGGGGCGACGATCCGCCGGGCCAGGGCGGCGACGGCAAACAGTGGCACCAGCAGCGTGGTCACGTTCATGCCGTACTGCGGCAGGTCGGCCGGGGCAAAGAGCAGGCCCTGGATCAGCAGGCCAAGGGCCAGCCCGATGGCGGCAGGCGCCGTGCCGAACAGCAGGAACAGGGTGGAGCCGAGGATCAGGTGCACCTCGGACACGCCCACCGGCGCAGTGGGCAGGACCTGGAAAAACACAAAGGTTGCGACGGTGGCCAGCGCCGCACGTGCCACCAGCGAGGTCAGGCCGCGGTCCCGCATCGCCTCGAAGGCGAGCCTGAGGGAATAAAGGCCGGCGGTGGCCGCGGTGGCATAGCTCAGCACGATCTTGGCGCCGGCAACGATGCCCGGTTCGATATGCATGGGTCAGTCTCCTGTGGCCGTCACACCCGACGGCGGTAAAGGTTTTGCCTGCAGGGCCGGTTTCCTGGCTTGCGGGTCAGGGCGTCGCGTCGGCCTTCCCGGGAAGATCCCAGTGGCATGGTTGACGCGCGCTCTCCGCATACAGTCGCGGGGGCGGCTGAGGCTTCGGGCGCCGCGGGTGGGTCCGCCCTTCCTCATTCCCGATGAAGCCCGACGCTTGGCGTCTGATGGGCACCACACAGACCTTCACCTAAAGGTGATGATGGCGTCCGCGTCAAGTCGCAGCCGGAGCGATCAGGTGAAAGAAGGTGCCCGTGACCTGGCCTCCGCCAGGCATGGCGCGATGGCTGCCGGTCTCGGGAACAGGGGCGCCGTTGGCATCGGTGACGCGCGCCAGGGGCGCATCCGGCTGCGCCAGGATCGAGGCATAGTGGAATTCGTGGCCCCGCAGCGCCTGCTGCCCCAGCCCCGGCAGGGGCGCGCACAAGTCCGCGCGGCGATAGCCCAGGTGCATCCGCCGCCTGGCATAGCTTGTCTCCAGGCCCAGCAGCCCCATCATCTGATGGCGCTGGCCCTCCGCATCGACAAGACCTGCGCCCAAGGCCATGTAACCGCCGCATTCGCCGTGAACCGGCCGTGTCCGGGCAAAACGCTGCAAAGCGACGCGGAAACCGTCTGCCGCCGCCAGACGGGGGGCGTGCAGTTCGGGATAACCGCCGGGCAGCCAGCAGCAGTCGGCGCCGTCATCGGGCGCCTCGTCCGCCAGGGGCGAAAAGGGCAGGATCGTCGCTCCTGCACGCCGCCAGGCCTCCAGCACATGCGGATAGGTGAAGGAAAAGGCCGCGTCGCGCGCCAGGGCGATCCGGCGGCCCGGCGGGGTCAGCGGGCGCGGCGCGCCGGCCTCGGGCAGGGCACGTCCGGCGGCCGCCGCGATGATGGCTTCCAGGTCGCAATGGGCGGCCACGAAATCGCCCGCATGGTCCAGGATCGCCTGAAGGCCCTCGGTTTCCTCGGCCTGGACAAGGCCCAGGTGGCGCTCGGGCAGGGTGATGTTGCCTTGGCGGGGCAGGGCGCCCAGCACGCGGATGCCCGCCTCGCGCATGCCTTCGCGGATCAGCGCATCGTGGCGGGCCGAGGCGACGCGGTTCAGCACCACGCCGGCAAAGGGCAGGTCGGGACGCAGCGTCGCAAAGCCCCGTGCCGTGGCGGCCGCCGATTGCGCCTGCCCGCCCACGTCCAGGATCAGCACCACGGGCCAGCCCATCATCTGCGCGATCTCGGCGCTGGACCCGATGCCGGTTTCGCCCGGCCGCGCCACCCCGTCGAACAGGCCCATCGAACCTTCGGCCAGGATCAGGTCGGCCTGTGGCTGGCCCGTCACATGCGCGGTGATCCGCCCCGGCTCCATCGCCCAGGCATCCAGGTTGAAGGAGGGCCGCCCGGACGCCGCATGGTGAAAGCCCGGATCAATATAGTCGGGACCGGACTTGAAGGGCTGCACGGTCACCCCGCGGCGGCGCAGCGCGCTCAGCAGGCCCAGCATCAGCATGGTCTTGCCGGTCCCCGAGGCGGGGGCCGAGATCATCAGCCCCGGCGTGGTGTGCGGCACGTTCATTCCGGGAACCTCGGATCGGTGCCGACGGGACGATAGCGGCGGTCATAGTCGGCGGCGTAAAGGCGGCTGTCCTGGAACCCTTCGGCGCCCAGGGCGGGACCGACCAGGATCAGCGCGGTGCGGTCGATGCCTTGGGCGGCGGCCGCGATCGTGGCCAGGGTCCCACGGATCACCCGCTGGTCGGGCCAGCTGGCACGCCAGACGACCGCCACCGGGCAGTCCGCTCCGTAATGCGGCACCAGGTCGGCCACCACCCGGTCCAGCGCGTGGATCGACAGGTGGATCGCCAGCGTCGCCCCCGTTGCGCCAAAGGCGGCCAGCCGCTCGCCCTCGGGCATGGCCGAGGCGCGGCCGGGCGTGCGGGTCAGCACGACCGACTGGGCCAGACCCGGCAGCGTCAGTTCCGCCTGCAGCGCCGCCGCGGCCGCGGCAAAGGAGGGCACTCCGGGCGTCACCTGCACGGGGATCTCCAGCGCGCGCAGGCGGCGCAACTGCTCGCCCATCGCGGACCAGACGGACAGGTCGCCCGAATGCAGCCGCGCGACGTCCTGGCCCGCGGCATGGGCCTGCACCATCTCGTCGATGATCTGGTCGAGGCTCAGGGGTGCGGTGTTCACGATCCGCGCGCCGGAAGGGCAATGGTCCAGCAGCGCCGGGGGAACCAGGCTGCCCGCGTAAAGGCAGACGGGGCAGGAGGCGATCAGGTCGCGCCCGCGCAGCGTGATCAGGTCGGCCGCGCCGGGGCCTGCGCCGATGAAATGAACGGTCATGGAACCTCTGCGATGGCGATGGTGACGGGGCCGTGGATGGTGCGGGGCGCGATCAGCCGCCCGCCCAGGGCCAGTGCGGCAGCCTCGGCGACCGATCCGGTGCCAAAGGCCGCCCGGATGCGCGGGGATTGCGTCGGCGTCGGAATGCCGGCCACCGTGACCAGGTGCAGCGGCAGGCCAAGCGCCCGCGCCGCGGCGGAAAGTTCGGGCGCGCGGTCGGGAATGGTGGCCAGCGCCTCGGCCCCGCCCGCGGCCGCCAGTGCGGCGGCGATTGCGGCGGGGGCCGTGCCGGGACGGCAGCCGATGCCCGCGACTCTCATCGCACGGTGCTCCACTGGACGACGGGGCGCAGGGGCTGCCAGCCGCGCAGGCCGCCCAAGGGCGCGGCCTGCGCCACGTCCAGCCGCACCAGGGTGCCGCCGTGGCGCGATTGCAGCCGGACCAGCAGCGCTTCGGTTTCCAGGGTCACGGCATTTGCAACAAGGCGCGCGCCGGCCGGCAGCCGCGGCCACAGTGCGTCGAACAGCTGGGCGCTTGCTCCGCCGCCCACAAAGACCGCATCGGGTTCGGGCAGCCCGGCCAGCGCCCCAGGGGCCGCGCCTTCGATCACGCGAATGCGGGCGTCCAGGCCGAAATTCTCGACATTGGCGCGGATCAGCGCCAGCCGGTCGGTGCGCGGCTCGATGCAGGTGGCCCGGCCCCCCGCCAGCGCCCATTCGACCGAGATCGACCCCGAGCCGCCGCCGATGTCCCACAGCACCTCTCCCGGCCGGGGCGCCAGCGCGGCCAGCGTCAGGGCGCGGATGGGGGCCTTGGTGATCTGTCCGTGATGGGCAAACAGGGCGTCGGGACGTCCGGGCGCGGCTGACAGTCCAAAGCCGCGCGGCAGGTCGGCCCCGTCCATCGCCACCGCCACCGGAGCCCGGATGCCGGTCGGCACAAAGTCTTGGGCACGGGCCGTTTGGATCCGCTCGGCGCTGCCGCCAAGGCGTTCCAGCATCGTCATGCGCAGGTTTCCTGCACCTTGGTCGCACAGCCAACGGGCCAGCGCGGCCGGAGCCTCGCGATCGCGCAGCGTGGCGATGATGCGGCAACCGCGCCGCAGATGCGGGCGCAGCTGCTGGAACGGCGCCGCATGCAGGCCAAGCGTCACGCAGTCCTCGAGCCGCCAGCCAAGGCGCGCCGCCGCCAGCGACAGCGTGCCGGGCGCGGGCAGCGCGCGCCATTCGGCGGGCTCCAGATGGGCCGCCAGGCTGCCGCCCGCCCCGAACCAGAAGGGATCGCCCGAGGCCAGCACCGCCACCCTCTGCCCCCGCAGCGCCAGGACCGGCGCGATGTCGAAGGGCACGGGCCAGGGGCGGCCCCGCGCCCCGACGTCTGCCAGCTCCAGGTGGCGCGGCCCGCCGAACACGACCCGCGCCGTCGCCAGTGCATCGCGGCTTGCATCCCCCAGCCCTGCCGCGCCATCTTCGCCGATGCCGATGATCGTCAACCAGGGATCAGACATGACGCGCATCCTGCTGCTGGGCGGCACCACCGAGGCCAGCCGGCTGGCCCAGCTGCTGGCCGAGGCCCGGCTTGACGCCGTCTTCTCCTATGCTGGTCGCACGGCCGCACCCGTGGCGCAGCCTCTGCCCATGCGCGTAGGGGGATTTGGCGGCGCAGAAGGGCTGGGGCGATGGCTGGAGGCGGAACGGATCAGCCACGTGATCGATGCGACCCATCCATTTGCGGCGCAGATCAGCCGCAACGCCCATGCCGCCTGCGCTGCGGGGGGCCTGCCGTTGCTGGCCTTGCAGCGCCCGGCCTGGGTGGCGGGACCCGGCGACGACTGGCAGAAGGTGCCCGACGTCGCAGGCGCGGTTGCGGTTCTGCCCCTCCGGCCGATGCGGGTCTTTCTGGCTATCGGCAAGCAGAACCTGGAGGCTTTTGCCGGGCTGCCGCACGACTGGCTGCTGCGCCTGGTCGATCCGCCTGAAGCCCTGCCCCTTCCGGGCGCGCAGGTTGTGATCGCGCGCGGCCCCTTCACGGTGCAGGGGGATCGGGATTTGATGGCGGCCCATGGCATCACGCATCTGGTGGCCAAGAACAGCGGCGGCACCGGCGCCGAGGCCAAGCTGGCCGCTGCCCGCGCCCTTGGGGTTCGGGTCGTCATGATCGACCGGCCCCCGCTGCCCCCGCGCCGCGAGGTGGCCAAGCCGCAGGAGGCGATGGACTGGCTGCATCAGACCGGTCCTGCGCTGCGGGGCGTGTAAACCCACCGACCCACGCGACGCGTCGCCGAATTCCCGACCAGCACCACGGTCCGCATGTCGGCCATGTCGGGCTGCGCCTCGGCCAGGGTAACGATCCGGAGGCTTTCATCGGCGGCCGTCACGGCCCGGGCAAAGATCAGCAGGCGGTCCGGAGGGCATTCCTCGCGCAGGATCTGCAGCACGCGGGAAAAACCCTCGGGGCGCGACCGTGACCGGGGATTGTAGAAAGCCATCGCGAAATCGCCGCGCGCCGCATGGCGCAGCCGATGTTCGACCAGGGCGAAGGGCTTGAGATTGTCCGACAGGTTGATGGCGCAGAAATCATGGCCCAGGGGCGCGCCCGCGCGCGCCGCAGCGGCCAGCATGGCCGTGATGCCGGGCAGGATGCGGATGTCGGCCTCGGCCCCATCCGCCTCGACCGCCTCGAACAGGGCCGAGGCCATGGCGAACACGCCGGGATCGCCCGAAGACACGATGACCACCCGCCGTCCCGCTGCCGCCAGGTCCAGCGCCAGCCGGGCACGGTCCAGTTCGACCCGGTTGTCGGAAGGGTGCAGGACCAGCCCCTCGCGCGCGGCGACGCGGGCGACATAGGGAATATAGCCGACCACATCGGTCGCCTGCGACAGTGCCTCGGTCACTTCGGGCGTGACCAAGCTGTCTGCGCCCGGACCCAGGCCCGCCACGGCGATCCAGCCGCTCATTATTCAGCCACCTGGGGCAGTGCCATGGGACGGCGGCCCTGTCCGTGGACCAGCACGATCGCGAAATACGGGCAATCCGCGGCCTCGACGTCGACCAGCCGGGCGATGCGCTGGCCGGGCATCGTGCCGCGTTCGATCAGCCATGCGTCCTCCAGGCGGCCCGTCTGCGCCAGCGCACGGCGGACCTTGGGCAGGTTGCGTCCGGTCTTCATCACCACCAGCGCGTCCGAGGCGATCATGTGCCGGGCCAGCTCGGCCTCGGGCAGGGTGCCCATCAGCACGGTCATGACGTCGTCGCCCCAGGTGATCGGCGTTCCGCTGGCATGCCAGCAGCCAGCCATGCCGGTGATGCCCGGGATGACCTCCACCGGCACGCGGTCCTTCAACCGCACATAGAGATGCATGAACGAGCCATAGAAGAACGGATCCCCTTCACACAGCACCACGACATCATCGGTTTCGGCCAGCAGGGCAAGACGGCTGGCCCAGTCATCGTAAAAGACCGACAGCAGGTCGTTGTAGACCGGGCTGTCAAAGGGGATCTCGGTCGTGACCGGGTATTCCATCGGATATTCGGCGGCACCCTTGGCCAGCATGCCTTCCACGATCCGGCGGGCCTGCCCCTGCCGGCCGGGCTTGCGGAAAAATGCCACGTGACGCGCGGTCCGGACCGCACGATCCGCCCGGACCGAGATCAGGTCCGGATCGCCCGGTCCCAGACCTGCACAGATGATGCGTCCCATGGGGTCACTCCTTCCGGCTGGCCAGCGCGTTGATGGCCGCCACGGTGATGGCCGAACCCCCAAGACGTCCGGCCACGATGACCGAAGGAACGGGTGGCGCGGCCAACAGGGCGTCCTTGGATTCCGCCGCGCCCACGAAACCCACAGGACAGCCGATGATCGCGGCGGGGCGGGGGCAGGACGGGTCTTCCAGCATGTTCAGCAGGTGGAACAGGGCGGTCGGCGCATTGCCGATCGCGACCAGCGCCCCGTCCAGATGCGGGCGCCACAGCTCCAGCGCTATGGCGCTGCGGGTGTTGCCGGCCTCGCGTGCCATGTCCGGCACGCGGGGGTCGTTCAGCGTGCAGATGACCGGGTTGTCTGCGGGCAGGCGGGCGCGGGTGATCCCCTCGCTGACCATGCGCGCGTCGCACAGGATCGGTGCGCCAGCGGCCAGCGCAGCCCGCGCGACAGTGGCCATGCCGGGGGTGAAGCGGACATCGCGTTCCAGCCCCACCAGACCGGCCGCGTGGATCATGCGGACCACGACGGGCTCTTCGTCCGCATCGAAACGCGCCAGATCGGCCTCGGCCCGGATGGTGGCAAAGGACTGGCGATAGATCGCGGCACCGTCCTTTTCATAATGGTGAGGCATCACAGAACCTTTGGCAGTTGGTCGGGGTGCAGGCCGCGCAGGGCGGCCGGGTCGGCGGCGCGGCCGTGGCGGATCAGGTCGAATCCCTCGGGCGTGGCGGTCAGGGTGATATCGGCGGCACGCGGCCAGCCGCAACCCTTGGCGCAACCTGACACATGCAGCACTGCGTCCTGCGGCACAAGTTCGGCCAGACCAAGGGCGACCGGACGGGTCTGGGCCAAGGCCCGAGGACAGGCGGGCATCCCAGGGCAGGCGCGCAGGCGAAGGCGCGGATCCCGGGCGTCGGGGATCAGGCCCGCCATGGCGGGCAGGGTCCGGACCCCCTGCACCAGCAGCATCCGCCACGGCGTCAGGCGCAGCGGTCCCAGCCGTGCCAGCCGGCGCAGCGCATCGGGGGGGATCTGCCCGAACTCGATCCCGGTCAGGACGCCCTGCGGCACAAGGCCGGGATGGAACGGGGCCAAAGGTGCGGGTGCGGGCAGCGTCGCCGCAGGGCGCGGACCGTCGGCCACAAGCGCGGCCATGCGTCCCCGGCCTTCGGGCGCGCCGCCCTGATCCAGAAACCATTGCGCCAGGTCCAGCGCGTCCCGGACGTCGTGCAGGAGGGTCGCCCGGGTCATGCCATCCGCCCGCAGCAGCAAGCCCTGCGGTCCTCGCTCGATGCGGATGTCGGCAGGGTCGCTGGTCAGGACGGGGGCAGGGCCGGTATCAACGGCAAAGCCGAACTTGGCAGGCAGGGTCAGGCGGCTGCGGGCCAGTGCCGCCTCGAGCGCAGCGGCCAATGCATCCGTTTCGGCATCCGCAAAAGGGGTCACCATGACATTGCGCCGCGTCTCGGCCGCGATGTCGGCGTCGATCAGGTCATGGGCGCGCAGGGCGGCGATCAGCGGCGCATGGGTCGCAGGGGTTACGCCGCGCAGTTGCAAGTTTGCGCGGCCGGTCAGTTCGATGATGCCGTTGCCATGCGCCTCGGCCGCGTCGGCAATGGCCTGGGCTTGCGCCGCGTCCAGCCGGCCGCCGCGTGGACGGATGCGCACCACCCAGCCATCGCCCGACTCCATCGGGCGCAACGCACCGGGGCACCATCCCCTGACCATGCTCATGCCTCGCCCTCCAGCGTGGCCGCGATCGAATTGCGGCGCGTGATCCACAAGCCCGCATTGTGCAGCCTCTGGAACAGGTCCCGCATCGCCGCCAGGGCGGCAGGGTTGGCCTCGGCCATGAAAGCCGCGATCTCGGGTCGGCCAAGCGTGGCGTCATGGTAAAGGTCGAACAGATGCGGCGGCACCGCGTCCGCCAGATGGGCAAAGGCCGCCATGTGATCCAGCGTTGCCGCGATTTCGGCCGCGCCGCGAAAGCCATGGGCCGTCATCGCGTCGGCCCAGGCCGGGTCCGTGGCCCGGGCGCGTACGGTGCGCGCGATTTCCTCGGTCAGGGTTCGGGCGCGGGGCCGGTCGGGCTGCGTGGCATCAAGGTGATAAAGGGCAGGCGCCGCCGCACCGATACGGGCCATGGCGGCGGCAAAACCTGCCTCGTGCGCGGCATAATCGGCGGCCATCAGCAGATCGCTTTCCGGCAGGTCCTGCGCATGGACAAAGCTGTCGGCCCCCTGCATCCGCGCCTCGAGCGCCGGACGATCGGGACGGCTGGTGCCATCCGCACCGATGGCCCAGCTGGAGGCCGACAGCCAGGCCTCGCCTGCCGCGGCGCGGGCCGCATCGGTGAACTGGTCCGGCGCGGTGCCCATGCCAAGACCATATTGTCCCGGTTCCGGACCAAAGACACGGGGGGACCGGGCGGCATAAGGATTCATGTCTGCCGCCTCGTCCCGCTCCGCCAGCGCTGCGGCGCCGGTCTCGAACAGCTGGGCCAGCACCGGGAAGACATCGCGGAACAGCCCCGAAACCCGCAGCGTCACATCGATGCGCGGCCGGTCCAGCAGCGCCAGCGGCACGACTTCGACGCCCGAAACGCGGCCCGAGCCCTGGTCCCAGACAGGCTTCAGCCCTGCCAGATGCAAGGCCATCGCGAACTCTTCGCCCGCCGTGCGCATGGTGGCGCTGCCCCAAAGGTCCACGACCAGGCCCTGCGGCCAGTCGCCATGGTCCTGCAGGTGGCGACGCAGCAGTTCCTCGGCCAGCCTGACGCCCTGGGCATGGGCCGCAGGCGTCGGCACGGCGCGCGGATCGACGCTGAAAAGGTTGCGGCCCGTGGGCAGCACATCGGCCCGGCCCCTGTTGGGCGACCCCGAGGGTCCGGGGGCGACGAAGTGCCCTTCCAGCGCCGCCAGCAGGCCCGCGCGCTCGGCCTCGCCGCAGGCGCCGCTGCCCCAGATGTGCAGCCCTTCGGCGTATTGGCTCTCCTTGATGTCGCAAACGAAGCGGTCGATGCGGGTGATCGCCTCGGCCGCGCTGGCCTCGGGGGGTATGCCAAGGTCGGTTTCGACCCCCAGCGCCCGTGCCTCGTCGCGGATGCCGGCGATCAGGCGGTCGCGGCGCGCGGGGTCGAGGCCGTCGGCGGTCGAATATTCGTCCAGCAGGCGCTCCAGCCCCGCCATGCCGGCGGGCAGGCCTGACGCGCGCATGGGCGGCGGCAGGTGACCCAGCGTCACCGCGCCGATGCGACGCTTGGCCTGCGCGGCCTCGCCGGGGGCGTTCGTGTTATTGGGATAGATGACGGGCAGCGCGCCCGTCAGCGCCTCGGGCCAGCAGGCGCCCGACAGCGCCACGGCCTTGCCCGGCAGCCATTCCAGTGTGCCATGCGCGCCCATGTGGATCATCGCATGCGGAGCCTGGGCCCGCAGCCACAGGTAGAAGGCCACATAAGCATGGCGCGGCACCCGGGTCAGGTCGTGGTAATCCTCACTCCGGTCGGCGCGGTGGCTGCGCTCGGGTTGAAGGGCCATCGTCAGGTTCCCGCGACGGATGGCGGCAAAGCGGAAGGCACCTTCCCGGCAATCCGGATCGGATTCGGGCGGCCCCCAGACTGCCTGCAGGTCGTCACGCATCGACTGCGGCAGGCCCTCCAGCGCAGTCCGATATTCGGTCAGCGGCCAGGCGACCCGCGCCGTTGCCAGCGCTGCGGACGAAATGCCCGGCGTGACACCGTAACCTTCATCGGCCAGCATCGTGGCCACCGCCTCGGCCGATGCCGGAGCGTCCAGCCCCACGGCATGCGCCATCTGCCAGTCGCGGCCCGGATAGGTGGACAGAACCAGCGCCACCCGCCGATCTGCGGCCGGGGTTTGTGCCAGCCGTTTCCAGGCGATGATGCGGTTCACGGCGGCATGGATGCGGTCCGGGTCGGGACGATGCGCAAAGCGCGCATATTGCAGGTCCGGGTCGCGGCGTTCCGGCGACTTGAAGCTGATGACCCCCGACAAGATGCGGCCATCGACCTCGGGCAGGACCACATTCATCGCAAGATCCGAAGGGGACAGGCCACGCTCGGCCTGGGTCCATTCCCCTCGGCGGTTGGTGGACAGGGCCACCTGGAAGACAGGGCAGGAAAAGCCTGCGAAAGGCGCCTCGGACCCTGCCGAAAAACCGGTCGCGTTCACGATGACGGCGGGGGCATCGGGCAAGCTGGCTTGCAGCCATTCGCCAAGGCCGAGGGCCTTCAGAGAGGGCGCAAAGACGCCGCAGGCCGCAAGGCCCCGGGCGCGCAGGGCATGGATCAACGCATCGATCGGGGCGACATCGGCCGCCGCCAGCCAACTGCGGTAAAAGGTGACCAGTGCCAGATCCCTTGGGGGCGGCCGCAGGATCACGCCTTGATCGGGATCGTAGAAACCCATCTGCGGCAGCGTCTTGACGCCCGGCACGGGGGCGGCCGACAATCCGGCCGCGATGGCCATCTGCGCCAGCGCCGCCTGCGCCGCCACGGCACCGCCCTGATCGCAATGGCGCCGCAGCAGCCGCAGGACCGAGGCAGGTACGGTGGACAGCTCTTCCAGCCGCGGATCGTCGCGTCCGTCGGCAGGCAGAACCGCCAGCGCGATGTTCTTCCTCCGCGCCAGATCGGCGACCGAGGCCAGGCCATAAGGCCAATAGGCCTCGCCCCCGATCAGCCGGATCAGGATACCCTTGGCCCCCGACAGCGTCTGGTCCAGATAGGTATCGACCGACACCGGATGGCGCAGCGCCACAAGGTTGCACAGCCGCAGCGAGGGCAGCCCGCCCGCCGCCCGATGCCAGCCCGCCGCGAAGGCACCCAGGTCGCTGTCCGAAAAGGACAGGACCACCAGATCGCTGGGCGTCTGCCCGGGATCATAGGGGGCATCGGCCTGGTCCAGACCGACGCGTTCGCGGAAGATGACATGCATCAGGCGGCTCCGGTCATGCGGGCACAGCCTCCAGAATGGCGCGGATCGCGGCCTCGTTCACATCGTCATGTTCCGCGATGACGACCAGCCGCGAGACACGGGGCTGGTCGCCCCAGGGCCGGTCATACTGGTGCCGCACGCGCGCGCCCACGGCCTGCACCAGCAGGCGCATCGGCTTGCCCTGGACGGCGACATGGCCCTTCACGCGCAGGATGTTCTGTTCCTGTGCCAGCCGCGCGATGCGGGCCGACAGGTCGTCGGGGTCCGCGATCTCGGGCAGGTCGATCACGACCGTGTCGAAATCCTCGTGCTCGTGGTCATCGGCCCCGTCGTGATGGCTGGGGCGGGCGGCCAGGTCATCCTCGGCCGCCGCGTTCAGGCCCAGGATCAGGCGCGGGTCGATCGCGCCCTCGGTCACGGTCAGGATGGGCAGCTTGCGCGGGGCTTCGTCCTCGATGATCGCACGGGCTGCGGCGATGCCGTCCGGGCCGGCCAGATCGGCCTTGGTCAGCAGGATCACGTCGGCGCAGGCGATCTGATCCTCGAACACTTCGGACAGGGGCGTCTCGTGGTCCAGGCTGTCATCGGCCTCGCGCTGGGCCTGCACGGCACCCTCGTCCGGGGCAAAACGGCCCGCCACCACCGCCTCGGCATCGGCCAGCGCGATCACGCCATCCACGGTGATGCGCGAGCGGATCGCGGGCCAGTCGAATGCCTTGAGCAGGGGCTTGGGCAGGGCCAGGCCCGAGGTTTCGATCAGGATGTGGTCGGGCCTGGACGGCAGCGCCATCAGCGCTTCCAGCGTGGGGATGAAGTCATCGGCGACCGTGCAGCAGATGCAGCCGTTCGACAGTTCCACGATGTTCTCGGCCGGGCAGCTGTCGTCGGCGCAACCCTTGAGGATGTCGCCATCCACGCCCATCGTGCCGAACTCGTTGACCAGCACCGCCAGCCGCAGCCCTTGCGGATTCCGCATCAGGTGCCGGATCAGCGTCGTCTTGCCCGAGCCGAGAAAGCCGGTAATGACGGTGACGGGGGTCTTGGTCAGATCGTTTCTGGAAAGATCGGGCATGGTCACTCCTGCGGGGGGATGCGGGCAAGGCTCTGCTTGCGGAAGATGGCGGGACGCTCGCGCCAGGGGACGATGCCGTCGGCGGTGGCGGCATAGGCCACGGCACCCGAAAGGATGTCGGGCGCATCATGGGGTGTAAGTCGGCCGTAGACATAGGACCACTTGCCCGGCCCCGACAACGCGACCGAACAGCCCTGCGAACAGGCCGAAAGGCATTCGACGGCGCGGATGTCCACCCCTTCGGGAGCGGCTTCGGACAGCGCCCGGTGCAGCACCGCGCCAGGGCGCGCCGCGTCGGGGTCCTCGTCCGGCAGGGTGCCGCGGCAGGTGGTGCAGACATGCAGAACAGCGCGCATCGCCGGCGATTCCTTTCCTTGTGGGCATCGGGGGCGGGCCGAAGAGGATGGCGCGGGTCGTCCGGCCATCATCTGCCGGTTGCGAAACACCCCGTTCGCCCGTCATCAACAGGTGCTGGCAGGTCTCCCGGCTTGCGGATCCAGGGCCAGGGCCCAACGGTCGTCCCACCTTCCCGGCCGTGAACTGCGGCCAGTGGATCGGGCGACCTTTCCGGTCACGGTCGCGGGGGCGGCTGCGCTTGGGCGCGGTCGAAACCTTGCCTGTCGCATTCCCTCTTCGCCTGCCTTACGACAGGAACCAACACGCGCCCACCAAAAGCCCCGCGCCCCCGATTTGTCAACCATGAGGAGCGACATGATGACCCCGTCCGATCCGAATCCCGCCGCCGGCGCCGACGACTTGGCGCGCCACGCGCAGAAGATGGCCAAGAAAAAGGCCGCGCGCGACCGGATGATGGAAACAAAGACGGACGAAAAGGGGCTGATCATCGTCCACACCGGGCCGGGCAAGGGCAAGTCCTCGAGCGGGTTCGGCATGATCATGCGCTGCATCGCGCATGAGATGCCCTGTGCCGTGGTGCAGTTCATCAAGGGGGCGTGGGACACCGGCGAACGAAGGCTGCTGACCACCCATTTCGCAGGGCTCTGCCAGTTTCACAGCATGGGCGAGGGCTTTACCTGGGAAACGCAGGACAAGGCGCGCGACATCGCGGCGGCGCAGGCGGGCTGGGCGCGGGCGCGGGATCTGATCCGCGACCCTTCCATCCGAATGGTCCTGCTGGACGAGATCAACATCGCCTTTCGCTACAACTATCTGGACGTGGCCGAGGTGCTGGCTTTTCTGGCCGCCGAAAAACCGCCCATGACCCATGTGGTCCTGACCGGGCGCGGCGCCCCCGAGGCGCTGGTCGAGGCGGCCGACCTCGTGACCGAGATGGTGCAGGTCAAGCACCCGTTCCGGTCAGGCATCAAGGCCCAGCAGGGGGTCGAGTTCTGAGCTGCCGGACTCCGGTCCATACAAAAAAGATCACGACTGGGTGAACCGGCGGCCCGATTGCCGGGTTGGGTCCTGCCACTGGTCCCAAGGAGATCTGCCGCCCATGACGCCACCCCCCCCTCTGCCCCAGGACGCCGCACTGTTTCTGGACTTCGACGGCTGCCTGGTCGAGATCGCGGCCCGCCCGGACGCGGTTGTCGTGTCCGCGGCCCTGCGTGATCGGCTGGAGCGGCTGCACGTCCGGCTGGACGGGGCACTGGCGCTGATCTCGGGACGCGACGTGGCCGATCTGCGCAAACATCTGGTCGATTTTCCGGGTATCGTCGCAGGCAGTCACGGGTCCGAGCTGTCGCCGGCCCCCGGACGCATCGAGACGCTGCACGAGCAGCCCCTGGACGCGCCCTTGCTGCACCGCGCCGCTCACGAGCTTGCCGCACCCCATCCCGCCATCCTTGTCGAGGAAAAGCCGCATGGCGTTGCGATGCATTACCGCAACGACCCCTCGCTGCAGGATTTCGTCGAGGATGCGATGCAGCGGCTGGCAGCCCGGCACCCGCAGCTGGTTCTGCAACCCGCCAAGATGGCGATCGAGCTGCGGCCCGGCGGCGTCGGCAAGGACACGGCCCTTGCCCGGCTGATGGAGCGCGCGCCCTTTGCGGGGCGGGTACCGGTCTTTGCGGGCGATGACACCACCGACGAACCCGCCATGGCCGAGGCACAGTCGCGCGGCGGCTTTGCCATCAAGGTGGGCGACGGCCATACGGCCGCGCACCACCGTCTTGCGAATCCGGACGCCCTTGCCGCTTGGCTTGACGCGTCGCTCGCCTGAAGGAGAGGTCATGTCCCGTTTGATCGTCGTTTCGAACCGCCTGCCTCTGGGGGAGAACCCCTCCGGCGGGCTTGTTGTCGCGCTGGAGGATGCGCTGCGCAGCTCTGGCGGCGTCTGGATCGGTTTCTCCGGCGAGGTCGTCGACGACCCGCGGAACGAATTGCAGGACCATCCGGGCGCGCCGTTCCAGCGCATGTCCTTTGACCTGAACCCCCAAGATCATCAGGAATACTATCTTGGCTATTCGAATTCGATGCTGTGGCCGGTCTGCCACGGGCGGCCGAACTTGATGCATATCCTGCCGGAGTATCTGGAAGGGTACAAGCGCGTGAACGCCCGCATCGCCGACCTGATGCTGCCCCATCTGCGGGACGGCGACCGCATCTGGGTCCAGGATTACCACCTGTTCCCCCTGGCGGCGGAACTGCGGGCCCGCGGTGTGCGCTGCCCGATCGGGCATTTCCTGCACATTCCCTTTCCCGGCCCTGCCGATTGCGCCGCCCTGCCGAACCCGTCCGAGCTGTTCGACTGGTTGTCGTATTACGACCTGCTGGGCTTTCAGGCGCATCGCGACCTGGGCGCCTTTGCGGAAAGCGCGCGCCAGCTTGCGGAGGTCGAGCAACTGTCAGAAACGCGGCTGCGCCTGTCCGGACGCGAGGTGCGGGCCGAGGTCTTTCCCATCGGCATCGACACGGCCTCCTTCATCGAAGAAGCCAAAAACGCCCCGGACGAGGATCGCGCCCGGCTGCTGACCGGGGCCAAGATGATGATCGGCGTGGATCGGCTGGACTATTCCAAGGGCATTCCGCAGCGGTTCCGCGCCTATCAGATCCTGCTGGAACAGGACCCGGACCTGATCGAGTGCATCTCGTTCCTGCAGATCGCCCCGCCCACGCGCGGCGAGGTCGAGGCCTATCAGGACATTCGCGAGGAAACCGAGCATCTGGCCGGCCGCATCAACGGGCAGTTCGCGACCCTGAACTGGACTCCCATCCGCTTCATCCACCGGCCCTTTCCCCGTCCCGTTCTTGCGGGGCTGTACCGCCAGGCGCGGATCGGCCTGGTGACGCCTCTGGCCGACGGCATGAACCTGGTGGCCAAGGAGTATGTCGCGGCGCAGGACCCGCAGGATCCCGGCGTCCTGATCCTGTCACGCTTTGCCGGCGCGGCCGAGGCCATGCCCGAGGCGCTGATCATCAACCCGCACGACCCCCATGATCTGGCCGATGCCATGGCCGAGGCGATGCGCATGCCACTGGAGGAGCGGCAAAGACGCCACGCCGCACTGTTGCAGGACGTGGTGGAACATGATGTCGGCTGGTGGTCGGCAACCTATCTTGCCGCGCTCGGGCAAGAGGCGAAAAGCGAATCGGTGGGCTGACCTTCCATTCCGTTGCTGCCCAGGGCGTCGCATTCTTGGCCGGGAACTGCCTTTTTGTCAGGCAATGACCACCACCAATGCGGCGCTGCAGCGCCAGGGCGTGACCGGGGCACGGCGGTGGTGCAGTCTGAACCTGCGACACCACCCACCCTTCGTCGCGCTCCTCCTCTGGCCCTTCAGGCCGCCTGCGGAAAGCCGCCGGACCTGCCGCATCCTCCTCCCTGCGGCATGTTCGGCGGCTTTTTGGTCAGGTGGAGCCGATCAGGTTCACGACATGCCGCAGCGCGGCGGCATAGCCCCCGATGCCCAGGCCCGCGATCACGCCGTCAGCCCGTTTCGAGACATAGGAATGATGGCGAAAGGGTTCGCGCTTGTGGACCTGGCTGATGTGGACCTCGATTACGGGGCCGTCGAAGGCGTTCAGCGCGTCCAGCACCGCCACCGAAGTATGGGTCAGCGCGGCGGGGTTGATGACGATCGCGGCGGCCTCGTGCCGGGCCTCGTGGATCCAGTCGACGATCTGGCCTTCCCAGTTCGACTGCAGAAACCGGATCTGATGCGGCGCCGCTGTCCGGCGGCACAGGGCCTCGACATCCGCCAGGGTTTCGTGGCCATAGATCTCGGGCTGGCGCTGGCCCAGCAGGTTCAGGTTGGGACCGTTCAGGACATGGATCATTGGCATGGCGGCCTCCTTGCGCGTCGTTCCTTGCTAGTGCAAGCGCCCCGGCCTGTCAGCCCTGATGAACAACCACGGGCATCGTCCTGCCCGTGGGGTCGATCAGCCGCAGGGCGGGTGGAACGGCCGTAAGGACGGGGATTGCGCCGGGAGCCGCCAAGGGGCCGGACCAGGCCACGGCGCCGTCACGCCCGACCAGGACCAGCCGGTTCCCCTGCATCTGCAGACGCCCCGGCCCACCCGCCTGCCAAAGAACCTGTCCATCGACCTCCAGCCGGGGTCCTTTGTCGGGGTCGTTCACCAGGCTCGCCTGGCCGTCGCAGGCAGCAAGCGCCTGCCCCGGCATCAAGGGCGCCGTCATCCGGTCGGTTCCCGCACATTCGCCCGCCAGGCTGCGGGTCAGCAGCGCCGCCAGGGTCGGGCTGTCCCACCCGTGATGCGCAGCCGCCGCGCTCAGGACCGTCAGCTTGCTGAAGGCAGCGACCGGCGTCATGTCGCCTGCCGCAATGACCCCTGTTTCCGCAATCCACGCCCCGGCCGCATAGTGGAAGGCGCCCACCTGCCCGCCGATGGCACGGCTGGCGATCAGAACCGCCACGCCCTGCGCCCTCGCGCGGATCAGCGCCGCCCGCAGCGGCCCCGCGCCGGCGGGCAGATTGCCCTCGCCGAACCCTTCCAGCAGCAATCCCGTCGCGCCATCGTCCAGCGCCGCCTCGATCATCCGCGCCAGCAGTGGTGCGGCAGCGCCGTGACCGGCCGGAACGGCAGGAATCTGCGCGATGCGCTGGCGGTCGATGCAAGTTGCGATGGCCTCAAGCTGCGCCCGCGCAAGCGCCCGCGCGTCAGGATCGTCCAGCGCAAGCTGGGGGGCCGCGGGACCGGGCAGCGGAACTGCCGCGCCTTGGCGGATGCCGATGCCTGCCTCTGCCAGAGGCGGCAGGTGCGGGCTGTCGAAGGCGGCAAAGGCGGTGGAGGATACCTTCAGCGCCCGGTTTCCGCGAAACAGGCGGCCGTCGAAATAGATCGCAACCTCGGGCAGGCGCAGCCTCGCGGCAGCCAGTGCCCCCGCCAGATTGGCCATTGCATCGGTGCCCGCGTTCAGGACCGGGCCTGCGGGCGTTTCCCGGAACAGCGGCAGTTGCGAGCCGGTCAGGATCACCGGCTTGGACAACGCCGCGCGGGCAAGCCCCAGGCCGTCAAAGACGTTCAACAGCAGGGGCAGCGCCGCCGCGCTGAAATCCATCGTGTCCGTGCCGTGCAGGATCACGAAGGCGTCATGGTCGTCATAGAGCTCCAGCACCCGCCGCGCCATTCGGCACCAGTCCAGGGGCCGCAGGTCCGTGCTGTCCAGCAGCCCCGTGCCCTTGTCGGAAAAACGCAGTTGCGTGTCGAAGTGCAGCCGGTCGCCCGGAAAGGCCGCCGCCAGGGACGGTTCCAGGATCTCCTGGACAGTCCGGGCAAAGCGGTCGGCCGACATGGGTTCCAGCGGCTGGCCCATGCAGCAGATGGTGCCGCCCGTGTTGATGACGCAAATGCGCATGTAAGATCCCGTTCCTGCAGTTGCTATGGGCCGGTCAGAGCGTCCCGATCCAGCCCCGAAGATGGCTGGCGATGTTCCGGGTCAGGTCCTCGGACAGATAGCCGCCTTCCTGCACAATAACAGTGGGCAGGCCCAAGGCGCGGATTCGCCTTGCTGCCTCTTCGAATGCAGGGGTTGTCACGCGCATCCCCTGGAAGGGGTCGTTCTCGTGGGCGTCCAGTCCAAGGGCCAGCACCACCGCACCCGGCGCGACATCGCGCAGCCGATCAAGCGCCCGGTCGATGGCGGCCAGCCACGGCCCGTCACCACTTCCCAAGGGCAGCGGCAGGTTCAGGTTGAAGCCTTGTCCGGCTCCGCGCCCGGTTTCATGCGCATGGCCGAGGTAAAAGGGATAAAAGGCATCCGGGTCGGCATGAACCGAAACGGTCAGCACATCGGCACGGTCATAGAAGATTTCCTGCGTGCCGTTGCCGTGATGCACGTCGATGTCCAGCACCGCGACACGGTCGTGACGCGCCCGCAGCGCCTGCGCCGCGATGGCCCCATTGTTCAGAAAGCAGTGCCCCGCGGCCGTGTCCGCATCGGCGTGATGCCCCGGCGGCCGGCACAGGGCATAGGCCGCCCGCGCGCCCGTCAGTACCGCATGGCTGGCCGCCAGGGCCGTGTCCACCCCGCGCAGGGCGGCCGCAAAAGTGTCGCGGCCCAGCGGGCAGCCGGTGTCCGCCATGTGCCAGCCGGCGCGCCCCGTGATGCCTGCCGGATAAGTCTGGAATGCCTTTTGCGGATGGAGGTTGGCCACGACCTCGGGGCCTGCGCCGGGCGCCGTTTGCCAATCGTTCCACGCCGTTTCCAGGAAATCCAGATAGCGTGCCGTATGCACCCGGCGCATCGCCGCGCGGTTGGTGACGGGCGGGTCGACCGCCCGAAGTCCCGCCTGCGCAATCCCGGCCAGCAGGCGTTCGGCCCGTTCGGCGGTTTCCTTGTTGCGCATCGGGACCCCGCGCAGCATCCAGAACTGCGGGTCATGAAGGGAGGTATCGGGGGCGTAAAAGCAGGGCAGCCGGGTCATGCCGCAAAGGCTAGAGGGCCCTTGCGGCACGGGCAAGATCAGAAGCCGGAATGCGTCTTGAGGAATTCGGCCTCCTCCGGTGTGCTGTCGCGGCCAAGGATGGCGTTGCGATGCGGAAAACGGCCGAAACGGGCCACGATGTCGCGATGATCGCGCGCGAAATGCAGCGAATGCTGGTTGCCCAGTGCCTCGTAAAGCTGAACCGAGCGGGTCTGGTCGTCCAGATCCTCGCTGTGCATGAAGGGCAGGTACAGGAACTGCCGCCGGTCGGGCGCCTGCCGGGCGTCATAGCCCCGCTCCAGCGAGGTGCGGGCGTGGCGCAGCGCCAGATCGTTGCTTTCAAAGCTGCGCGGACTGCCGCGAAAGATGTTGCGCGGAAACTGGTCCAGCGCGATCACCAGCGCCAGAGCCGTGTCGGGCGCCTCGATCCAGTGGTCCAGGCGACCCGCATGGGCCTCCTCGTAGGTGGCGCCAAACTCGTCGCGGATGTGGGCGTCGATCTCGTCCGACTTGGCGAACCAGAAGGGCTGCATCCGGTCCGAGAACCAGAAGTCCAGCACCTGCTCGGGGGTCTTGGTCATGTCACGCTCCTATATGGGCTGTTGCAACGGTGAGCGTTTATTCCCGAACGGGCAAGAGGCTGGACGTTCGCCTGTGCCGAACACTGGGTTGCGGCCGTCCCCTGTGGCGCGGCGGGAGGGACGGGGGCATCTTGGGCGGGAAAGGGGGTGGTCCCATGACAACAGGACTTCACCATGTGACGGCCGTCACGCGTGACGTGCAGGCGAATGTCGATTTCTGGATGGGCTTTCTGGGCCTGTCGCTGGTCAAGCAGACCGCCGGCTTCGAGGATGCGCAGCAGCTGCACCTGTTTTACGGTGACCCTGCGGGCAGCCCCGGCTCGCTGGTCAGCTTTCTGGTCTGGCAGGACGGCGCACCGGGCCGCGTGGGTCATGGGCAGGTCGCCGAGATCGCCCTGGCCATCCCGCGCGGGCGCATCGGGGACTGGCTGACGCGCGCCATGCAGCGCGGGTTGCGGATCGAGGGTCCCGGCCGGGAATTCAGTGCTCCGGTGCTGCGGCTGAAGGACCCGGACGGAATCATCGTCAAGCTAGTCGGCGGGGACGGTCCCGATACCGGCTGGCCTGCCCCGCCGTTGCGCCTGCAGGGCGTCACGATCTGGTCCGAGGATGCCGCCGCCACTGCTGGTTTCCTGACCCGTTTCGGCTATCGTTCCGGCGGGACCGAGGATGCGGTGACACGGCTTGTCTCCGACCACGACGTGCTGGACATCCGCGACACGCGCGGCTTCGTGCCCGGCATTCCGGGCACCGGGGTGATCGACCACGTGGCGCTGCGCATGCCCGATGCCGCCATGATCGAGGCCCATCGGGCGCGCCTGTCCGACGTGACGGTGCACGACCGGTTGTATTTCACCTCGCTTTACACGCGCGAGCCCGCCAACACCCTGATTGAACTGGCCACGGACGGACCGGGCATGGCCGTGGACGAACCCGCCGAAGCCCTGGGCCGGACCCTGAGGGTCCCGTCGCATTTCACCGACGACGTCGATCTGCGGCTGCGCCTGCCGCAATTCGCCCGACCGGGCGAGGAAAGGAGACCCATGCGCGACCTGCCCTTTGTTCGCCGCATCCATGCGCCCGAACAGGCGGACGGCTCGACTGTCCTGCTGCTGCACGGGACGGGCGGATCGGAAACCGACCTGATGCCGCTGGCCCACCGGATCGCGCCGCGGGCGACGTTGCTGGGACTGCGCGGACGTTCGACCGAAGAGGGCGTGGCGCGGTTCTTTCGCCGGCTGTCGATGACCAGTTTCGACCAAAAGGACATCCGCTCCGAGGCGGCCGCCTTTGCCGCCTTTTGGGAAGGGGCGATGAGCGCCTATGACCTGGACCCCCGGCGCGTGACCGTGCTGGGTTATTCCAACGGCGCGAATTTCGCGGGCGCCGTGATGGCGCTGCATCCGGGTCTGATCCGGCGCGCGATCCTGATGCGCCCGATGCTGGTCCTGGACCCGGTGCCCGCGGCCGAACTGACGGGCCTGCGCGTCCTGACGCTGGAAGGCGCGCGCGACCCTTACGGACAGTATGCGTCGGCGCTGAACGACTGGCTGACGGCCTCGGGTGCAGAGCTTGAGGCTCACGTGGTTGCCGCCGGCCACGAACTGGCGGCCGAGGACCTGTCCGTGGCATCAGAATGGATGCAGCGGTTGTGATGAAAAACCCCGGCGCGGCATTGGCCGCACCGGGGGATACTGGTTACAAACTCGGATCAGGACAGCCGAAAGCGGGTGCCCCAGGGATCGGTCAGCACCTTGCCCGCGCCGCCTGTGCCGCGCAGCACGACCTCGGCCAGGCCCGCCATCCGCGGATCGCGCGGGCCGGCGTTTCTGCTGTTCCAGATGTTTCCGGCAAGGTGGTGGTGATAGCCGTTCCAGCCGTACCAGGCACCGCCCGGACCATCAAAGGTCCGGGTCAACCCCAGCTGGCCAGACATAAAGGCGTCGCTGGCGGCAAGCTCGCCCACCTGCAGGTGAACATGGCCCATGATCGTTTCCGCCGGGGCGCCCTGCCACGGGCCTTCGCCCGCACGGGCAAGGTCGTCCAGGTCCAGCGGCGCAGTGATCATCTCGATCCGGTCACCCTGCCGCACCCACTGGTTCGCGGGCCGGTCGCAATAGATCTCGATGCCGTTGCCTTCCGGGTCGCCCAGATAGAGCGCCTCGCTGACGCCATGATCCGAGGCGCCCGCCAGCCGCAGCCCCAGCGAGGCGGAGTGGCGTAACCATCTGCCCAGATCCCCGCGCGAGGGCAGCAGGAGCGCCATGTGGAAAAGGCCCGCCTGACGGGGGTCACGCACCGCTGCGGCAGGATCGGCGCGCAGTTCGACCAGCACCTGATCCCCGGTGCCCAGTTGCCGGACCGCGCCGTCCTTGCCCATCAGGCGCAGGCCGAGAGCCATTTCATAGAATGTCGACATTCCCGGTAGATCCCGCACCGTCAGGGCAACGTGGTCGATGAAGATTTCCGGGGTCATCGCGTCTGCTCTCAGTCCCGTCGCGCGCGCAGGATCTGATCGGCCGGGTCCAACAGGCAAAGGAAGAGGGCGAGACAGGCGGTCATGCGGCGTTCCCTGATGATCCGGGGCGTGGAATTATGTCTGCGGGGACCATGGCACATCACATGCCAAGGAATAATTAACCATGCGGGAAGATGATCTATGCCGCAGGGGAATCAATCCGCCCAATCATGGTCGCGTCCCCACCTGCGGCGCAGGGAATCGATCAACAGCCGCAGCCGCGCCGGCATGTGCCGTCCGGGGGGCGTCAGGGCCAGCACGACGAACTCTTCCTGGGCAAAATCGGTCAGGATCGCCTTCAGGCGCCCGTCGCGCACCGCTGCGGCCGAGATGAAGTCGGGCACCCGCGTCACGCCCAGTCCCGCTTCGGCGGCCTGCACGCAGGCATCGGCGTTCGAGAACCGCAGGCGCCCCCGGACATGAACGGCCTGCGTGCGCCCGTCCTGCCTGAAGCTCCAGTCGTCTGGACGGGCAAAGTTCATGTCGGTGATGATGTCGTGGTCCGCCAGGTCCGTAGGCCGGCGGGGCGTGCCCCGGGCAGCCAGATAGGCGGGCGCGGCAACGATCTGGATGCGCATCACCCCCAACTTTCGGGCGGTCAGGGCAGAGTCGCGCAGCGGACCCACGCGGATCGCGGCGTCAAAGCCTTGTTCGGCCAAGCTGACGATGCTGTCGGTGAAATCCACGTCAAGCGCGATTCCGGGATGATCCTTGGCGAAATCGGTCAGCGCGGGCATCAGCTGCGCGGTGCCGAAGGACAGCGGCGCCGTCAGCCGCAAGAGCCCGTTGGGCTGACCCTTGGCCGCGCGCAGGTCGTTGTCCAGATCGTCCAGCTGGTCAAGGATCGTCGAGATGCGGGCCAGATAGGCCTCGCCCTCGGCTGTCAGGCTGATCGCCCGCGTGGTGCGGTTCAGCAGCCGCACGCCCAGCTGCGCCTCGAGCCGCGACACCAGCTTGGACGCCTGCCCGGGCGAGGTCGCCATCCGGGCCGCTGCCGCGGAAAATCCGTTCAGGCGGACGACCTGGACGAACATGCGGTCCGCGGCCAGCCGGTCCATCTAAAGGCTTGCGGCAAAGCCTGCCACGAACTCGGCCAGGCGCTGACGGGTCTTGTCATCGGTCAGGTCGCCCTGCGCGTCGAACAGCTCGCCCGCGCGGGACACCATCAGCCGCCCCTCGAACCAGGGGCGGGTGTTCAGCATGCGCAGCACCGGCAGCCAGTGCGACTGGGCATGTGCGGTGCCAAAGGCGCCCGGCGAGGCGCCGATGACGGCCACGGGTTTGCCCTTGAACAGGCGCAGCCCCTCGCCGCGCGACATCCAGTCGATGGCGTTCTTGAGCACGCCGGGAATCCCGTTGTTGTATTCGGGCGTCACCAGCAGCAGCCCGTCGGCCGCCGCCAGCTGGTCGGTCAGCGCACGCACGGCGGGGGGAATGCCCTCGGCGGCCTCCAGGTCGCCGTCATACAGCGGCACCTGCCGGATGTCGCCGATCCCGATGGTCACGCCCGGAGGTGCAACCTGCTGCGCCGCCCGCAGCAGGCCCCCGTTGAAGGACGCCCGTCGCAGGCTGCCCGAAAGTCCCAGGATCGTGGTCATCGCGTCCTCCGGTTATCAAGCCAGCGGCTTTAGCCCAGCCTCGATCTGTGTGCGCCTGTCTTCCAGGAAGGGCGGCAGGGACAGGGCCTCGCCCATCGTGTCGCGCGGCTCGTCCACGTCAAACCCCGGCCCGTCCGTGGCCAGTTCGAACAGATTGCCGCCTGGCTCGCGGAAGTAAAGGGACCGGAAGTAATAGCGCTCGACCTCGCCCGAACTGGGCACGCGGTAATCGGCGACGCGGCGGGTCCATTCCGTCAGGGCGGCGGTGTCGGGCACGCGAAAGGCGACGTGGTGGACGCCGCCCGCGCCCTGGCGCGCCCGGGGCAGGTCCGGCTGGACCGCGACATGCAGTTCGGCCGCTGCGCCGCCCGGACCCATCTCGAAAACATGAACCTGGCCCTGGCCGTCCGGGCTGGCATAGTCGCGCACGCGCCGCATGTTCATCACCTGCGTCAGCAAGACTTCGGTCGGGGCCAGTTCGGGTACCGAGATGGTGATCGGCCCCAGGCCCTGGATCTGGTGCCGGGGGGGGACATCAGTCCGCTCCCACGGTTGGCCCGCGGGCATGGGCGCGGCGACCAGGCGCAGGCGCTGCCCTTCGGCGTCCTCGACATCCAGGCTGGGACGGCCGTCCAGCATGACGACCCGGCCGCTGGAAACGCCCAGATCCGACAGGCGGCCGGCCCAATAGTCAAGGCTGTCTTCGGCCACGCGCAGGCCCGTGCGGGTGATCGCGTTGGTGCCGCGGCGTTCGCGGGCAGCCGGCCAGTCGAAAAAGGTGATGTCGGTGCCGGGGCTGCCCGCGCCATCGGCGAAGAACAGGTGATAGGCCGAGGTGTCGTCCTGGTTCACGGTCTTCTTGACCCGGCGCAGGCCCAGGGTCTGGGTGTAAAAGCGATTGTTGGCGGGCGCGTCGGCGGTGATGGCCGTCAGGTGGTGGATTCCGGTCAGTTGCATGGGGTGGCTCCTTTCCTTGCTTGACCCCAATATGGCGCAGAACCCCCGTTCGGGGCACCCGCGCGAGGTGCAATGCCGCGTTCGGTTCTTGCGAACGACGCGAGCGGGAATATGGTGGCCGCATGGGCTGGACGATCACCGATATCGAAACCTTTCTGGCGGTGCTGGACGCCGGCAGCATTTCGGGTGCCGCGGCGCGGGCCGACCTGTCCAAGTCGGTGGTCAGCAAGCGGATCAGCGACTTCGAGGCGGCGCTGGGCGTGCCGCTGTTCACGCGGCATGCCGGCCGGATCGCGCCCACCGACAGCGCCCTGTCCCTGGCCGAGCGGTTGCGTCCGGCGCTGGCGGAACTGGTCGCGGCCGCCGAGAGCGTGACGGGGGCCGAGGCGCAGCTGCGCGGGCGGCTGGCCATCGCGGCGCCCATGAGCTTTGGCATCCGCCATCTGGGGCCGGTCATTGCTGGATTTGCCCGTGCCCATCCGGGGCTGGAGATCGTGCTGGACTATGACGACCGCCAGACCGACCTGGCGCGGGTCGGCTTCGACCTGGGGCTGCGCATCGGGCATCTGAAGGACAGCAGCCTGATGGCCCGGCGCCTGTGCGAGGATCCGCGCGCGTTGGTGGCCAGTCCAGATTACCTGGCAACGGCGGGCACGCCAAAGGGTCCGGGCGACCTGTCCCGGCACGAGGTCATCGGCTATCTGAATGCCCGTCTTGGCGAGATCTGGCCCTTTGGCCCCGAGATCGAGCCCCCGCGCACGGGGCGCATCACCGCCAACAACGGCGAGGCGATGCGCGACATGGCGATCGGTGGTCTGGGGCTGGCGCTGCTGCCGCTGTTCATCGTCCATGACGCGCTGCGTGACGGACGGCTGGTCAGGGTGCTGCCCGACCTGCCGCAGCTGCCGCTGCCGATCAGCGTGGTCTGGCCGCCGATCCGGCCGATGCCCCGCAAGACCCGCGCCTTTGTCGACCATATCGCAGACGCCTTTGCCGAGGACCCGCCCTGGCAGCGCGGGCTGACATGAGCGTCCCGCGACCGCCGGGGGGCCGGCCCCCCGGACCCCCTGCGCAGCCTTGTGCCTGATGGGCAGGACCGCCCGAAGATCGCGCCCTCGCGGCGCACCCAACTGAAAAGGACATGCCCCATGCTGGTCGATCCGAATGCCCCGTTCTTCCGTGCGCTCTGGGTGCGCGTGCTGTGCGTCCTTCTTCCGCTGGCATGGGCAGTGTTCGAGCTGTGGTCAGGCAGCCCGTTCTGGGCGATCCTGTTTGGTGCGGCGGGCATCTACCTGGGACTGGCCTTGTTCGTGTGGCGGCGGCCGGACGCCTGAAGGCCGGCCGCCGCCCGCCGTCAGGCTGACACCTCGACGGCGCCCGCCAGCCAGGCATGGCCATTCGCGGGCAATGCCAGCCGTCCCTGCTGAAGATCGGCGACAACGGGACCGGCCAGGGTGGCGCCCGCATCGACCGTCACCGTCACCGGCTGCGGCGACAGGTTGAAGAGGCAGGTCACGGTCTGCCCCTCGTGAGTGCGCTGAAAGGCCAGGATCGGTTCGGGCGTTTCCAGGAACCGCGTCTGCCCCCAGCGCAGCGCGGGCTGGGCCTTGCGAAACGCGATGGTGGCGCGATAGGCCGACAGCACGCTGTTGTTGCGGTCCTGCTGGCCCGCCACGGCGCGGGCGGCCTGCGGCTCCTTGACCGGCAGCCAGGGCTGACCGGTGCTAAAGCCGGCATGCGGCTGCGACGCGTCCCAGACCATCGGCGTGCGGCAACCGTCGCGGCCCTTGATCTCGGGCCAATAGCGCAGGGCCGGGGGATCGGTCAGTTCCTCGAAGACCAGCTCGGTTTCGGTCTGTCCCAGTTCCTCGCCCTGATAAAGGCAGATGGTGCCAGGAAAGGACAGCAGCAGCGCCGCCGCCTGCCGTGCCAAGGCGTCCGGGTCCGAAGCATGTTCCCCCCAACGCGTCACGTGACGCACGATGTCGTGGTTCGAGAAGGACCAGCAGGAATGGCCGTCGGGAGCATGTTTCTGGACGCCCAGGATGGTGTTGCGGAAATGGCGGGCCGTAAAGGTCCGGCTGAGCATCTCGAAGCTGTAGCACATGTGCAGCCGGTCGGTGCCGGCGGTATATTCCGCCATGATGTCGATGGCGGTCTGGCCGTTGTCGCCGACCTCGCCCACCATCATGCGGTCGTCGTATTCGTCCGTCAGCGCCCGCATCCGCTTGAGGAACTCGATGTTTTCGGGTCGATTGCGCGACTGCACATGCCGCTGCCAGGCATACACGTCGGGGCCGTCATAGACGGGGTTCGGTGGATTGTCGCGCAGCTGGTCGTCGTGGAAGTAATAGTTCACCGTGTCCAGCCGGAACCCGTCCACGCCGCGCTCCAGCCAGAAGCGCATCGTGTCCAGCAGGGCGTCCTGGACCTTGGGGTTCCACAGGTTCAGGTCGGGCTGCTGGATCAGGAAGTTGTGCAGGTAATACTGCCGGCGGCGCGGCTCCCACTCCCAGGCATGGCCGCCAAAGACGGCCAGCCAGTTGTTCGGGGGCGTTCCGTCCGGGTTCGGATCGGCCCACACATACCAGTCGGCCTTGGGATTGGTGCGATCCGCCCGGCTTTCGGCGAACCAGGGGTGCTTGTCGCTGGAATGGCTGATGACCTGGTCGATGATGACCTTGAGTCCCAGTTCGTGCGCACGCGCCACAAGGGCGTCGAAATCGGCCAGTGTGCCGAACAGGGGATCGATGTCGGTATAGTCCGACACGTCATAGCCCATGTCCTTCATGGGCGAGGTGAAGATCGGCGACAGCCAGATCGCATCCGCCCCAAGCGCGGCCACATGGTCCAGCCGCTGCGTGATGCCGGGCAGGTCGCCGATGCCATCGCCGTTGCTGTCTTGAAAGCTGCGGGGGTAGATCTGATAGATCACCGCGTCTCGCCACCATTCCGCCATTCCGTCACCTCCTGGATTGTCGGGATTCGTGTCAGTTCAGCACGACTATAGCGGGGTGAAAAAGGGGGTGTTAGCGTCAACCTTCGCATTGCCCCTGACGATGACGGCACTAGAGTGGCGAAGATGAGACCAAGGAAGCATCGCACCAGCCGCATGACGGCTGCCCCACGGGCAGGGATCGCAAGGCATGCGGACCGGGTCGGGCTGCGGCCTTCGGGTGGCAACACATGACCGCCTTGAATGCCTTTCAAAGTATTGAAGATGAAGCTGAAAAACCGTTGGTGGCCGTGGTGCGGCGGTGCCGGGAATCAGGCCTGCACTGGCGTGGCTGCGCAAGTGGCCTTGGGCGGGCAGTAGCCGTCCGGTTGCGCCGCGCGGGGGCCGCTGCGGCGTGCCTGTCACATTCGC